>NZ_JBGCCM010000060.1:0-45848 GCF_041262085.1 Catenulispora sp. GAS73 | reverse complement strand
AAACCGGGCAGGTTGGCAGAGCCCGCCGACGCGGCGAGGGACCCAGAACCAACACCCCGCATGGTCCGGTCGGACACGACGAACGACATGGCCGGTCGCGCTGGCCCGTCACCACCCACAGGCCGGCCGCACCCGCGCAGCGCCAGACCCCCTACCGACTCAAGCGTCCTCGCCGCGCAGTCGCCGCAGGTGAGCGCGGCGGCCGGCTATGTAGGGTTCGATGTCCGTCACGCGGATCAGGCGGAGCTGCGTGATGTCCACGGCGGCCGATGCCTCGATGATGAGGGCTGTCTCGCCGTGGTGGCCGGCGGCCAGCCAGGTGCCGTCGGGGGCGCTCCACTGGTGGAAGTCGTGGGGCTCGTCGTCGATGGTCACGGTTGTTGGGGTGCCGGGGTCGGTGCGGAGGCGGTTTCGCAGGGTTGGGAACTGTTCCGGGTCGGTCAGGGGGAGGTGGGCTCCCATCCTGTGGCCGAGGGCGGCTTCCGTGGGGTCGTCGGTGGTCGTCTTCACGTGGATGAAGGCGCCTGTGCCCTGGCGGTCCCCGTGGGCGAGGCCGGCCGATGTCAGGCGGTCGTTCACCCAGCCCCAGTCGCCGGTCATGCGCGGGCCCGTCCAGTCGGCCACGCCGAACAGGGGCAGGGCGCCGGACTCGGCGCGGACTCGTGCGTCGCCTTCGTCCATGCGCGCCCAGAACTCCTGCGGACTCAGCTTCCCCGTTATCTTCATGCCTCCAGTGTCTGCTGCGGGCGAGTGCTTTTCTACACCGCGGCTGCTTCGGTGAAGCTGAACGTCACATAGGGACGCTCGGCGCTCGGCAATCATCAGGAGTGGCGCCTGGCCGCGAAGCCAGGCGCCGTTTTCCTCTTGAACCGGACCGATCCGATCCGGTCTGCCGGTCAGTTGTTCGCGCACACCGTCCCGTTGAGTGCGAACACCGTCGGCGCCGGGTCCTGTCCGGTGTCGGTGCCGTTGAAGCCGACGCTCGCCGTCCCGCCGGAGGCCGCGATGGTGCCGTTCCACGCGGCGTTCGCCACGGTCACCGTTGAGCCGGTCTGGCTCCACGTGCCGTTCCAGCCGCTCTGGACCGCCTCGCCGGAGTCGGGCCAGGAGAACGTGAGTGTCCAGCCGTTGACCGCGGTCGCGGCGCGGTTGGTGACGGTGATCGCGGCGCCGAAGCCGCCGGACCAGGAGCTGCTGATCGCGTAGTGCACCGCGCAGCTGGCGTTGGACGGTGGCGGCACGGTGAACGTCACCGGTGGTGAGGGCAGCGACGGATTGCCGTGGGAGTCCACTGCGACCACGTCGTAGGTGTAGGCGGCGCCGATCGTCAGGCCGCTGAGGTTCAGGGTCGTGGCGCTGGTGGTGCCGACCAGTGTGCTGCCGCCGCCGCTGCTCTGGCGGTAGACCTGGTAGTTCGCGACCGGGTACGTACCGGCCGTGGCCGGGGGCCAAGTCAGGGTGGCGACGCCGCTGCTGTTGCCAGAGGTGCTGGACGACAGACCGGACACGGTCGGTTGCCCCGGTGCGCCCGGCGCCGTCACGCCGCCCCCGCCGCTGCCGGGGACCTGCACGACGGTGAGTGTGTAGGGCGCGACCGTCACCGATGACGCAGAGCTCTGTGTAGTGCTGGTGATCGAGTTCCCGTTGTTCGCGAAGGTGAAGACGGTCGGGCTGCCTGTGGGGGTGAATCCGTTGTAGGCGAGGTTCACGGTGTAGGAGGTGCCGGGATCCTCGTTGTCGATCAGCAGATCCAGGTTCCCGCCCGCGCGGCGCACCGCGTGCACCCGGACCAGCGCGTTGGAGGACGTGCTGTTCACCATGGTGTCGCCGGGGCCGCCGAGCTTGGAGAGCATCTCGATGCCGTAGTACGGCGCGAACGGTGTCTCCACGGCCGGCTCGGTCACGCCGCTGTTGTTGCCGCCGCTGGAGAAGATGCCGTAGTCACCGTAGTCCTGCGCGCCGTTGACGATGCTCGGCGGGTTGGTGCCGGGGCCGTTGTGCTCGTCCCACCAGTCCACGTTGGACACGCCGTTCTCCAGCCACGTCATGTACATGTCGGCGGCGAACAGCGCGTTCGGCTGGGTGTCCATGTCCACGTTCGAGTTGGCCTCGGAGACGAGGATCGGCACGGAGGCCGGGTCCACCTTCGCGTACTGGCTGATCTCCGACTTGACGGTGGAGACGATCCCGGAGATCTGGCTGGTCGCGGTGAGCATCGCCGCCGCGCTGGAGCCGCCCGGGTAGTAGTGCACGATCACGCAGTCCGTCTTGGCGCCGAGCGCCGTGAGGACCGTCTGGTTCCACGGCAGCGGGCTGGTCTGGGGGTTGGTGACGTTGTCGGGCCAGCCGCCCGGCGTGGTCAGAACGGCGCAGACGTGGGCGTTGGAGCTGACCGCCTTCATCGCCGACATGTAGCTCAGGACGTTGGTCGCGTAGGTGCCGGGGCCGCAGCCGTAGGTCTGCGACGGCTCGCTGCCCACGGTCACCGGAGTGCCGGAGGACGTCTGGCAGTGCGCGTCGGTCTCCCAGTTCGCGCCGTAGGTGCCGTTGCCGTAGACCTCGTTGCCGACCTCCCAGTAGGAGACGCCGTACTTGTTGGTCACGGTGGCGTTCTGCACCCAGGAGGCGGCGAGCGCCGGCGTCCCGGTGCCGTAGTTCACCGTGATGACCGGGCTCGCCGAGGCGGCCTGCGCGGTGCCCATGAAGTTCGCGAAGCTGGTGTTCGGGGCGTCGTAGCCACCCTGCGCGACGTTGGTCTGCCAGTTGTAGATGTCGGAGTAGGAGCCGCCCGGGTAGCGCAGGGCATTGATTCCCGCCGCCTTCAGCAGGCCGGGAATCGGGGTGTCGTTCATGTTGCTGTCGTAGACGGCCGTGTTCAGGCCGATCGCGCCGCCCGGGATACTCCCGAGCCCGGCCGTGCCGTTCACCGTCACCGACACCGCGCTCGCGGCCGACGCAGCGGTCGCCTGCGGCGCCGACGCAAGGGTGCCGGTCCCGATCACGCCGGCCAGCGCGAGCAGCACGCCGACCGGCTTCCTGGGTATCTTTCCACTCACTATGCTCGCCTTCCCACCGACGTGACGGACTGTGTCGGCGGGAGCGTAGCTCTGGCGGCGCACGGCGTTGGGCGGCATGGCGGACGGCGGCGAGCAGCCGGATCGTCGAAGGAATCGAACCGGCATGTCAGAGCCCGTAGTGACGGGAAGGTACGCGGCACAGGTCAAACGCCGGTTTCACGAAAGTTTCGTGGGAGGGCCTCAGGGCACGATCACGAGCTTCCCGCGCACGCGCCCCGTCCGACTGACGTCGAACGCCGCAGCCACGTCCGTCAACCCGAACGTCTGCGCGACCTCCACGGTCAGCAGCCCCCGGTTGGCCAGGTACGCCAGCTCCGCGAGCCCCGCGCCGTCGGGTCGGACCCAGATCCACCGGCCGCCGTGCTGGGTGACGGCCGGGTCGGCGATCGACACGTGTCGGCCGCCGGGGGCCAGGACCGCGAGTGTTGTCTCCAGCTGGCCGCCGATGCAGTCCAGTACCGTGGTCACGCCGTCGGGTGCCAGCGCGCGCACGCGCTCCGTGAGGCCATCGCCGTACGCGATCGGCTCCGCGCCCAGGGCCTGCAGGAAGTCGTGGTTGCGCTCCGATGCGGTGCCGATGACGCGGGCGCCGCGCGCCCGGGCGATCTGGACCGCGATGCTGCCGACGCCGCCGGCCGCGGCGTGGATCAGCAGCGTGTCGCGTGTGCCGACGCGCAGGGCGTCCAGTGAGCGCAGGGCGGTCAGGCCGGCCAGGGGCAGGCCGCCGGCCTGGGGCCAGTCCAGGGCTGCCGGTTTGCGGGCCACGTCGCGGGCCGAGACGGTCACCAGTTGGGCGAAGGTGCCGGCCTGGACGACGTCCTTGCGGGCGTAGGCCATGACCTCGTCGCCGGCGGTGAACTCGGGGGTGTCGGGGCCTGCGGCGCGGACCACGCCGGCGACGTCCCAGCCCGGGATGGTGGGGAAGACGGTGTCCATCATCGCGTCGAGGCCGCCGGCCATGACCTTCCAGTCGACCGGGTTGACGCCGGCGGCGCGCACCTCGATCAGTACCTGCCCCGGGCCGACTTTGGGGTCGGGCACCTCGCCGACGGTCAGGCGCGAGTTGTCGGCGGAGTACCCGGAATAGGTAGCGGCTTGCATTTCTGAGCGATGTCCATCGTGCCGCGGGGCGAAACCCGGGTTACGCCGGTCGGCGTGCCGCTCGCGTTCGACACGCCGACCGGCCCCGCGTCAGGGCAGTCGGTCGAGACCGGCTTCCGCTCTCACCCCAACGTCCAGTGCTGGTTCGAGGCACCGCTGCAGGTCCACAGCTGGACCAGGGCGCCGTTGGCGGTACTGGCCCCGCTCACGTCCAGGCAGAGCCCTGACTGGACGCCGGTGACCGTGCCGTTCGAGTTGACGTTCCATTGTTGGTTCGCGCCGCCGTTGCACGACCAGGTCTCCACCTTGGTGCCCGGTGAGGTCTGGTTGTTGTACGCGTCCAGGCAGAGCGTGGTGCCGTTCATCGTGACGGTCAGCTGGCCGGACGAGGTGCGGGTCCAGGTCTGGTTCGCGCCGCCCCAGCAGTCGTAGATCTGCGGCTGCGTGCCCGGCGTGGTCGAGGAGTTGGGGACGTCCAGGCACTTGCCGGCGCCGACCGCGTGCAGCTCGCCGGTCGTGCCGCCGCCACCGCCTCCTCCTCCCCCGCCGCCACCGCCACCGCCCGACGCGTCGACGGTGATGTTGGAGTTGCCACTGCTCTGGTAGCCCTCGGTGGCCAGGATCATGTAGTTGAACTGGCCCATGTTCATGCCGTGGCTGGCCCAGGCGTCGAAGAAGTTGCCGGTGGTGATGGTCCCTCCGGTGCGCCGGCTCTGCCGGACGGCCCAGTACTGGTTGAACGTCGCGGTCCCGATGATGGAGGGAGCGTTGACCCTGGTCGTCTCGTAGATGTCGTAGGTGCCGCCGTCGCTGGTGACGGTGCCCATGTAGTTGCCGGTCGGCCGGTAGCTGCCCCAGTTGTCGGTGATGTAGTACTCGACCAGCGGGTTGGTGGTCCAGCCGTAGAGCGACAGGTAGCCGTTGCCGGAGGGGTTGAAGGTGCCGGAGTAGTTGACGGTCCGGCGCCCGCCGGTGCTCCAGCCCTCCCCGGCCACGAAGTTGCCGGCGTTGCTCCAGGAGGTGCTGTAGTTGCTGCCGGAGCCGAACGTCATGCAGGCCGACCCGCTGCCCGCGGTCCAGAACGAGTAGTAGTAGCCGTTGTTGCTACCGGTCTGGCTGTTGCAGATCGTCGAGGCGCTCGCCGTGCTCGGCATGAAGACCCCGACAGCTGCCAGCAGCGCGATACAGAGGGCTGTCACCAACCGTCTGCCACGTGTGATCATTGCCGATCCTTCCTTCTTGCGGGTTTCAGCGGGTGGAGTTCAGCAGGTGGAGTTGGTCTGCGTCGCCAGCCCGATGCGCCAGGGCAGCAGGTTGTAGCTCTGGTTCGCCGACGGGTCCTTGCCCTGGTACAGGTACTGCAGGCGGCAGGGACTGATGGTGACCGTCTGGTCGTAGCCGCTGCGGATCGCCTCGCCGCTGCTGAGGTCCTGCGTCCAGGGCGTTCCGCTGAACGTCGTGTTGGAGGCGGCCAGGAACGGGTTCGTCTGTGTGGCAGCCAGCGGGGTCCAGGAGCCGGCGAGGCTGTTGGCGGTCCAGGAGTGGAACAGCCGGTGGCCGTCGGAGCCGATGGCCTCCACGACCATCAGATAGGTGTTCGACCCGTCGACCTTGTAGACGTTGTCGGCCTCGAACATGTCGTACTTGTTCGGCGCGGAGGCGGCGATGACGGTGTTGCTCCCGTCGCCGAACCCGTTGGGGAACTGCGAGAGGGAACTCGTCGAGCGGTAGATGTGCCCGTTGTCGTCGGCGGAGAACAGGGAGCAGTTCGCCGAGTCGCAGATCACCCAGCTGTCGACCCAGTAGCCGCTGCCGATGTTCTGCTGGATGATCGAGGGGATCCCGTTGCTGTAGAAGGTGTGCGGCGCACTCCACCCGGACGGGTTGCTGATGTCGGGATTGGTCGAGTACCCGATGTTCGAACCCATCTGGTAGGTGACGTACCAGAGCTTCTGCGGGGCGAAGTAGAAGACCATCGGCGCGGTCTTGTAGCCGCCCCCGATCGGCGTCGTGTCCAGGTAGGTCAACGGCGCCGAGGCGGCTTGCGACCAGTCGCTGAAGCTGGTCTGCGCCATGCCGTAGTTCCCGTTGGAGTCCACGGTGGACAGCAGCACGTACCACCGGTTGTTGTAGGAGACGACCGACGGGTCCTTCACCGCGATGATGTTGTGCGTCGCGTCGGACTTCGGGCTGATCAGGATGCCGCTGGAGCTCCAGCGGAAGCTGCTCGGCAGCGAACCGCCGGGGCTGCTCGGAGTCGTCGAAGGACTGCTCGACGGGCTCGTCGAAGGCGTCGTCGTGGGCCCCGTCGACGGTGTCGTGGGCGGCGGCTGCGAGCCTTGGCAGGACACACCGTTGAGCGCGAAGTCCGTGGGCACGGGGTTGCTGCCGGTCCACGTCCCGTTGAAGCCCAGGCTCACAGTGCCGCCGGAGGCGATGGATCCGTTGTAGGCGGCGTTGGCGACGCTGACCTGCGCGCCGGTCTGGGTCACGGTCCCGTTCCACAGTTGGCTGACGGTCTGCGCGGCGCCGAACGACCACGTCAGCCGCCAGGACGTCACCGCGTCCCCCTCGTTGGTGACGTTGATGTTCGTGCTGAACCCGCCGGACCACTGGCTCGACACCGTGTAGACGACCTGGCAGCCGGCAGAGGCCCGGGCGGCGGTCGTCGCGACGGCCACGCCGGCGACCGCGAGGCCGGTCGCCACGACGGCGGCGAGCGCCGCGCGGCGGTCGATGAGGCTCATGGGCACACTCCTTGAAGACCCTCGGTGGAGATGGGATCACTCGACGCGGTGCCGGATGCCGCACCAGTGCGTGAAGCTGCCACTAACGCCCGGCCGCCTCAAGGCCGCACCCGGCGCCGGCCGCGCCAGCCGCTACACGATCACGCCGATGAGCTGGGAGGATGAGCGGCTTCGCAGCGTTCGAAGAGCCGAGGCCCAGGTCGCGGCGGGCGAAAGTTTCACCATCGGCCGCGATCACCGACATCCCATGAATCGCCGGAGATTCTCGGAAGCGTGATCGTCATCGCCGCCGGCGGCGGAAGACTCAGCCGCCGGCCGGGAAGCCCCCGCGGATCTCGCCGGTGCGGCCGGCCCCGGTCGCGTCGACGAGGAAGGTGTCCCTGCTCGCGTCACGCTTGCCGGTCGCGTGGTTGAACTGCGCGGCGAAGACCTCCCGCGCCGCCGGGATCGTGCGGCCGGGTTTGAGGGTCCAGCGGTAGACCACGTAGCCGTCGGAGGGCGTCACGGTGACCGTGAAGTCGTCCGGCGGCGCCGTCCGCCAGTCCCCGGTGCTTTGCACGCCGCCGGTCTGCGCGATCCGCAGTTCCACGGTCAGCGCGCTCAGCGGCTGTGCGACGTCGAGGGTCAGGTCGTTCTGGGACCAGTAGACGATGCTGTGCGCGTTGATGTCTGCCCGCGCCGAGATCAGTCCGTTCAGGCCGTCGACGGTCGGCGGGGCCGAGCGGTGCGGCGTGGACGGCCCGGAGGAGGCCGAGGGCTTCGTCGTGGCCGAGGCATGAGGCTGCGAGGTCGCGGTCGGAGCGGTCGGCGTCGCGGTCACCGGCGCCGGGTGCTGGGGCGCTTCTTGCCGCACACCGGCCGCCAGCGCGAGACCGCCGAGGCCGAGCACGCTGACACCGGCGATCCCAGCGAGCGCGACCTTGAGCCACGAGGCCTGCCGGCGCCGCCGGTACAGCCGGGCCCGATCCGCGCGCGGCCCGGCGGCCATGCCCTGCTCGATCCGGGCCAGCATCGCCTCCCGGTCCGGCTGGTGGGCCTCAGCGGCCTGGCGCAGATGCCTGCGAGTGTCGTCCACCGAATCCCCCTTCCGCCAGATCTCCGGCCGCCTGGACGCCGAGCAGCCGCCTGAGCTCGGCCATGCCCTTCGACGTCTGGCTCTTCACCGTACCGACCGATATCCCGAGCGCTTGCGCGGTCTCCTTCTCCGACAGATCGAAAGCATGCCGCAGAACCACGCAGGAACGCTTGCGGAAGGGCAGGCTCGCCAGCGCCGCGCGGACGTCCACGCCGCCGGCCACGTCCGGCTCCTCGATCCGCTCGGTCCGGCCGGCCCAGAGCAGCCTGACGCGGCTGCGCTCGCGGATCGCCCGGCGGGTGCGGTTGCGCGCCATGTTCGCCACGACGCCGCGCGCGTAGGCGACCGGATGGTCCGCCGCGCGCAGCCGGTCCCAGCGGTGCCACAGCGCGAGCATGGCGTCCGCGGCGAGGTCGTCCGCCCCCTCCGACTCGCCGGTCAGCAGGAAGGCCAGCCGGCTCAGCTCCGCGTAGTGGCGCTCGAAGAAGTCGTGGAACTCCGCCGAGGCATCGTCGACGACCATCTTCGCGAGGAAGCCTCTCAGAGAGATGAACCGGGGGGGAAGTCGGTGAACGTTCAACCGCTTTGCGGGTCGCCAGCCTAGCAGGACGACCGGTAACACCGGCATCGGACAGGTGACTGTCCGATGCCGGTGGCGGTGGCGGTGGCGGTGGCGGTGGCGGTGGCGGTGGCGGTGACGGTGACGGTGACGGTAATGGCCGTGGCGCTGTTCCGCGTCAGTTCATGAGCGTCCAGCGGACCGTCCAGCCGCTGATCGCCGAATACCGTTCAGGCCGATGTACGCCACCGGCTGCGTGCCGCCGGCGCAGCCACTCAGGTTCGCACCGGGGTAGACGGCGACCGCGCGGAAGACCGCCGGCCGGGCGCAAGCCAAGGCGTAGGTCATCGAACCGCCGTAGCTGAAGCCTGAGGAGACAGCCGTTGTTGTTGCCCTGCGGCGCGACGAAGATGGTGCCGTTCCCCGCAGCGTCAGCCAGCCTCCGCAGGCCGTAGTAGGACCAGTTGTAGCCGTCTGTCCCGCCGGAGTCGACGTCGTTCATCGTCCCGCCGACCCAGTGGAACCCGAAGACCAAGCGGTAGGGATGACTGCTGTCGTAACCGGTGGGCAACCGCAGGATGTAACTGCGGGTCTGACCACTGCTCTGGATCGCGTGCGTACCGCTGGCCAATGCCGGAGCCTTGCCGCATCCGGCGGACGCCCCGGCCGCGACGGCATTCGGGGACGCCGCGCTCCATCGAACCGATTCGTGGCGGGAGTTCGACCGGATAGTATGGTCCTGATTCAGACCAATGACTAACCTTGCCTCCGCGATTCGTGGGCGGCAGCGAGAATCAGGTAGGCGCTGGCCGTCCAGGTGTAGGCGCGGTCGCGCAAGCCGGTGCCGGACAGAGCGTCGAAGTTCTCTGCGAAGCCCGACTTCTCGCACAGGGCGCGGAAGCGGCTACTCACCTCGTCGGCGAGCTCGGCGAAGCCGGCGCGGCGCAGACCGTCCTCGATCAGGACGGTCGACGGGGCCCAGATCGGGCCGCGCCAGTAGCCGTCGGCCTCGTAGTGCTCCGACGATAGTTGTTCGGTGGCGGGGCCGTACTGCGTGAGGTGGGCTTCGATGTCGCGGGCCAGCGTGTCCCGGACGTCGTCGGGCAGAGCGTCGCCCAGGACGATCGCCATCAGATCCAGCAGGCTGGTGCTGGCGGTGGCCCGTCCGGTCGCCGCGCCGCGCGCGACGAACCGGCCGTCACGCCACAGCTCCTTCAGCATCGCGGTACTCACTTCTTCGCGATGGCGTTTCCAGGTGTCTGCGTCGTCGGGGAGGTCCAGCTCCTCGGCGAGTCCGGCGAGCCGGTCGAGCTGCAGGATGAGGAAGGCCGCCAGATCCGAGGTCTTGACGACGCGGTCGGTGTCGAAGGTGGTCGCGTTGTCCCAGCCGCTGTCGTTGCCGTGCTGGTAGTGCGGCAGCGCCTGGCCCGGGACGCGGCGTGCGGACAGCCAGAAGCGCGTCCAGGCCGAAAGCTTGCCGTAGACGTCCACGACCTCGGCGCGGCTCAGTTCGCGCGGCAGGCTCGCACGCAGATGCCCCAGAGCCCAGCCGTGGATCGGCGGCTTGACGTAGTTGTAGAGGACTTCGGAGTGAGTCACCGAGTCCGGGAGCGCACCGCTCTCGTCCTGGTGGTCGAACGGGATCTGGAACTGGCTCCACGCCAGTTCCGGCGCGCCGGCCGCCAGGGCTATCGCGTTGAAGCAGTGGTCCCAACTCCAGACCTTGTCCATCCAGTGCTTGGACATCAGGACGCCGGGCCGGGACAGGAATCCGGCCGGCCGGACGGTCGCCGACCACAGGACGTACGCGGCCAGTTCCGCGGCCGGAGTCTCGGCGCCGCGCCAGGGCGCGATCGCTTCCACGAACTCTGCGAACCGCGTCGCGGCGGCCTTTACGACGCCGTCGAAAGCCACTGCCCTGCGGTAACGCGGTCGGGCACTGTCGAACTCCTCAATGGCGATCTCCCAAGCCCGGTCCGCGGGGAGAATCAGACCTCGATCGGCGGTTCCCAGAGCCTGCTCCCCGAAGACCTCGGCGGGCTCCCCCGACAGCACGGTGATCCGATAGCGGCGTCCGGTCTGGTAAAGCGTGTAGATATAGGACCCGTCGACCGGATCGCGATAGAAGTAGGGCCCGCTGAACGGGGTGAGCGTCGGATCGGCGGCGCTCAGGCGCAGGCCCAAACCCGCGCCTTCGCCGCGTACCCGCACCGTGTCGTCGGTCTCGTAGCCGAGCTCGATCTCAGAACCCTGCCACGCCCAGCCGAGCCGGGCCGGCGTGGCGGCGACGGCCGCCTCGACGCGCGAGCCGGACCGGTCTGTCGGCGTGAAGCGCAGAACCGGGTGCAGTCCGTTCTGGTGGGAGACGAGGTGCAGGTCCTCGGCGTAGGTCGCCTCGGCGATCACCGGCGAGATGCCGAACCAGGATCCGTGGTGGCTGAAGGGGATGTCGCGGACGTCGAACGTCGGAAGGGCACCGGCGATGGTCATAGTGGTCTTTCTGTGTACGGGGTGCGGACGGCTGCGTCGGCGGGCTGGGGCTGGGCCCTGCTAGTCCTTGACCGCTCCGGCAGTCACGCCGGCGGCGACATAGCGCTGGGCGACGACGAGCAGGACGGTGGCCGGGACCGACGCCACGACCGCGGTGGCCATGATGGCGTTCCATTGCTGGTTGTTGTTGCCGATGTAGTGGTAGATGCCCAGGGTGATCGGCTGCGCGCCGCCCTCGCTGTCGAGGGTGTTGGCGAACATGAAGTCCGACCACGCCCACAGGAAGGCGAACAGCGACACGGTGACGACGGCGTTGCGGCTGACCGGCATGACGATCGACCAGAACGTGCGCAGCTGCCCGGCGCCGTCGGTCTTGGCGGCCTGGAGCAACTCCTCCGGGATGCCCGACATGAACGCCGCGAACACCAGTGTGCCGAACGGGACCGCGATCGTGGAGTCGGCCACGATCAGCCCCGGCACGCTGCCGAGCAGGCCCAGGTTCAGGTAGATGGCGTAGAAGCCCATCGCCATGATGATGCCGGGGATCATCTGCGCGATCAGCAGCGCGAAGCCGAGCAGGCCGCCGCCGCGCGGCCGGAGCTTGGCCAGCGAGTAGCCGGCCGGCGCCGCGACCGCCACGGTCAGGACCACCGTCCCGAGGCCGACGAACAGGCTCGTGCCCAGATACGGCATCTGCTGGTGCAGCACCGCGCGGTATCCGTCGAGGGTGCCGTGGACCGGGAACCAGTTCGGCGGGGTCTTGCGCATGTCCTGGTCGCGGGTCAGGGACTCGTTGACCATCCAGTAGACGGGGAACAGCATCAGCGCGGTCAGCACCAGGCCGACGCCGGTCTTCCACCACGTCGTGCGGGGAGCTCGGAGGTGTCCGACGTTCCGCATCACGCCTCCCGCTGCTTGCGCTGGGCCCGGATGTAGACCAGGCCGAAGGCCAGCGCCATCACGACCAGCAGGTTGCCGACCGCCGCGCCGGGCCCGAACTCCGGCAGCAGGTTGCCGAAGCCCAGCTGGTAGGACCAGGTCGCGAAGGTCGCCGAGGAACCGGCCGGGCCGCCCTTCGTCATGATCCAGATGATGTCGAAGACCTTCAGGGTGTAGACCAGCCCGAGCAGCAGCGTGATCGCCGCGACCGGACGCAGCAGCGGGAAGGTGACCTTCCAGAACCGCTGCCAGGCGCTCGCGCCGTCCAGCTCCGCGGCTTCGTACAGCTGCGGCGAGATCGCCTGCATGCCGCTGTAGAGCATGACCAGGTTGAACGGGATGCCGATCCAGACGTTCGCGATGATCACCGAGGCCAGCGACCACTTCGGCGACGTCAGCCAGTCGATCGGCGCGATCCCCACGCTGTGCAGCACGTGGTTGACGACGCCGGAGTCGCTGTTGAGCATCCACGACCACGTCGAGGCCGACACGATCAGCGGCAGCAGCCACGGCACCAGGAACAGCGCGCGCAGCGTCGCCGACAGGCGGAAGTGCCGGGTGAAGAACACCGCCAGCCCCATGCCGATCCAGAACTGGAACAGGATCGACACGCCGGTGAACACCAGCGTGTGGATCAGCGCCGGGCCGAACGCGGGGTCGCTCAGGATATTGCGATAGTTGTCCAGGCCGGTGAACGGGGCGCCGCCGTGGACGAACGAGCGCACCGTGTAGTGGTGCAGGCTGAGCTCGACGTTGCGGTACATCGGGTAGGCGTAGAAGGCCACCAGATAGATCGCGACCGGGGCGAGGAACGCCCAGCCCGCCCAGTTCGCGGAGGTGAGGCGGGGGCCGGACGCGGGGCCGCGACGCGGGGCGGTGAAGACCGCCCCGCGCGCGCCCCGTACGCCGTTCCCATCCGGCACAGACCGCGCTCCGGGCTGTGCCGTGGAATTCAGTGGCGTCGTGGAGTTCATGGGCAGGTGCTTTCGATGTCCGGCGTCACTTGGTCGCCGCGGCGGCGGCGTTCTGCGCGGTCGTCATCGCGGCCTGCGGGGAGGAGGAGCCGCTGAGCGCCGCCTGCACCGCGGTCCACATCGGCTGCGAGATCTTCGGGTACTTCGTCCCCAGGTCGTCGCTGGTGCGGCCCTTGGCGGCGGCGACCGCGGCCACCCACGGCTGCAGGTCGGGGTCGGCGGCGACCTGCTTGGCCTGCACGGCCGGGGTGGCCGCGACGTAGGACAGCGTGGTGTCCGTGGCCTGCGCGTTGTCGGCGCTGGTCAGACAGGCTACGAGCTTCTGCGAGGTGCTGTAGCGGTCGGTCTTGTCCTGGACCGGGATGGTGACGAACTCGCCGCCGGTCGGCGCCGCGGCGGTGCCGCCGTTCATGGCCGGGATCGGGATGATGCCGTAGTCGAACCCTGCCTTCTTGGCGTTGGCCAGCTGCCAGGTGCCGTTCTCGCTGAACGCGTACTGCCCGGTGGCGAACTCCTGCCAGCTGGTCGTCTGGGTGTTGTTGATGACCGAGTTCGGCGCGTAGCCCTGCTTCAGCCAGCCGGTCCACAGCGACAGCGCCGCGACGCCCTGCGAGGAGTCGAGCTGTTTCAGGTTCGCCCCGGAGCCCCAGAACCACGGCAGGAACTGGAAACTGCCCTCCTCGGTGCCGATCGCCGAGAACGTGATGCCCTTCTTGCCGGCCGCGTGGACCTTCGCCAGCGCCGCGGTCAGCGAAGACCAGTCCTTCACCGAGGTTATGTCCACGCCGGCCGCCGTCAACACGGCCTTGTTGTAGTACAGCGCCAGGGTGTTGGCGCCGATCGGCACGCCGTAGGTCTTGCCCGCCAGCTGCCCGGCCGCCAGCAGGTTCGGCGCGACGCCCGAGGTGTCCAGGTGCGTGGTGCCGGTGTCGGTGATGACTCCGGCGTCGGCGAGCGTGGAGACCACCGGGTTGTCGACGATCAGCACGTCCGGGGAGCTGCCCTGCTGCGCGGCCAGCAGCACCTTCGTGGTCAGGTCGGTGGTGTCGAAGCCGGTGCGCTTGACCGTCACCCCGGCCTGCGTGCCGCACTTGGCCAGCAGCTGGGACCAGGCCGAGCCGCTGTCGAACTGCGGGTAGGGGTCCCAGACGGTGAAGGTCCCGCCGGCGGCCGCGCCGCCGGACCCGGAGCCGGAACCCCCGGCGCCCGTGGAGCTCTTGGACGCCGAGCAAGCGGCGGCCGCGCCGGTGACCGCCAAGGCCAATCCGACCGCGGCGAGCCGCCGGGTCATGGACTGTGATTTCATAGTCGTTCCCTTTCGATCCGCCGCCGGCAGGCGGCTGATGGACTCCGCATTGCCGTGCGGAGGATGGGATTTCTGGGTCGCGCGAGTGCCGGAGGACGTCCTGTATCAGTGATCTGAGATGCTCTCTGACAGTCGCCTGCCGGATGACTGTCAGTGAGCTGTCAGTGGTCTGACGCGGGGGCGGGCCCGGTGCTCGCGCGCAGGGAGACCGGTGGTGCGAGCAGGACGTGCCGGGGCGGCGCGTCGGGGGTGGCGAGCAGTTCCAGGAGCAGTTCCACCGCGACCCGGCCCATTTCGGCGGCCGAGACGTCCGCCGCGGTCAGCTGCGGCGTCACCGCGGTGGCCCAGCGGCTCAGGGCGATTCCGGTGACGGAGAAGTCCAGCGGAACCTTGCGGCCGTGTGCGGCCAGGCCCCGGTAGAGGCCGCCGAGCGCCGCCTCGTTCACCGTGACCAGGGCCGTGGTGTCCGGATCGGCGGCCAGGACACGGCCGACGGTGTCCTCGCCGGAGGCCGCGTCGTCACCGCACAGGTAGGCCGCGCCGACGACGCCCTGCTCCCGGCAGGCGTCCTCGAACCCGGTCAGGCTGCGGTGCGCGGACTCGTACCCGGCCCGGAACAGCCGCTCCGACCGGTTGACGAACGCGATCCGCCGGTGGCCGAGGTGCGCCAGGTGCTGCACACACGACCTGACCAGCGCGGTGTAGTCCATATCGACCCACCGGGTGTGGTCGGGCTTGCCGGTGCGGCCGATGGTGACGAACGGGAACCCGGCCTCGGCCAGGTAGTCGACCCGCGCGTCGTCGAGCCGGATCTCCATCAGCACCGCACCGTCCACCCGCCGCTCGGCGACCAGGCGTCGCAGCCCCTGTTCGTTGTTGCCGACCGACGCCGCGAGCAGCACGTCGTAACCGAACCCGGCGGCAGCCTCGACCAGCGAACCGATGAAGTCCAACTGCATGTCGGTGTAGTGACTGCTGGCCGGCGGGAACACCAGCCCCAGGGTGTGGGTCTGGCCGGAGGACAGCGCCCGCGCGGTGGCACTGGGCTGATAGTCGAGCTCGTCGATCACCGCCTGGATCCGCGCCCGGGTCTCAGGCGAGATCGACCGCTTCCCGGACAGCGCGTACGACACCGTGCTGCGGGAGACTCCCGCACGACGAGCGATCTCACCGATGTTCACGCGATTCTCCGATGGCGCCGAGGGACGGAATGGTGTCGAATATCGAACCGGTTCGACCGGCGAGTTGAAGCGAGAGTAGGCGCGTCGGCTTCGTGTGTCAATCATGTGAACGGCGGCCCAGCTGCCTCGCCGGCGGCCCGGCCGCCCGGAGACGTTGACAGGCGGGAATCAGCACCCTAGGTTCTGACGAACCGGTTCGACGCGATGGTCGACCGCAGAGAAGTGAGGCTGCGGAAGGTGGCGCAGGCGCGCGCGATCGGCGCGCGGTACGGCAAGAAAGTGGCGCTGCTGACCTGTATGACCGAAGATCAAAGGCAGGGCCTTCAGCCGGAGCCTCTGCTCGGAGGGATGGGGTCGCGTAGTCGGTCGGCTGCCGGACGATGCTTGTGGTCGCCTGTGTCCCGGGGTCCACTGGGTGGCCACAGGCGGCGGTGAGTTGTCGTGTCGGAGGTGCGGGAACCCTCCCCACAGGCGGGGTTGTCCCGGGTTCCCCGTCGCGTCGGCGGGCGTAGCCAAGCTGACCGGACAGCCGGTGTCAAGCCGGACGAAGCCGCACCACAGCAGCGTGTGATCCGGCTTGATTCCGGCTGGCCGGTCTGCTTCCGTGAGGCGACGACGCGACGGGGAACCCGGGACGGGGCGACCACAAGCAGCGTCCGGCAGCCAACTACGCGACCCCCCTCCCCGGAGCGAGTGCCGCTCGCCGCGCAGGCGCCGCCGGAGGCCCTGTCTTTGACTTTCAGGCGCCCACCACGCCCGACGATTGCCGCCCACGCAACGCGTGCGCAGTGACCCGGACCGGTGCGCGGTCGTGCACGCCAACGCCGGCGGCCGCCAGCGCAACGCCAGGCACACCACCGAACTGCGCCACCCAGCGGATCCTTCTTAAACCCGCGCGAAGCCGTAAGAAAACGCCCTTGACTGTCACCCACAAACAACCCGCACCCGCCGCACCCACCACACCCACCACACCCACCACACCCCAGCCACCCACACCCACACCCACACATCAAGCAGGAGCACCAAAAAGTACAGGACACGACCAGCTGCTCACCGGCCAGCCGTGCCCCTGACGCGTCACATCACAGACTCCGACCGAGCCGCTCGCTCAGCTGCCGGGCGAAGCGCGCCGGATCCGGCAGGTCGCCGCCTTCGGCGAGCAGCGCGGTGCCCAGGATGATCTCGGCGAGCTCGGGCAGGGCCGGGTCGTCGGGGTTCTTCTCGTGGGCGGCGCGCAGGCCGGTGATCAGCAGGTGGTCGGGGTTGATCTCCAGGATGCGCTTGACCGGGGGCATCTGCTGGCCCGTGGCCCGGTACATCTTCTCCAGCATCGGCGTCATGTCGCCGGTGTCGCCGACGACGCAGGCCGCCGAGGTGGTGAGCCGGGAGGACAGCCGCGCGGCCTTGACGTGCTCGCCGAGGGTCGCGGCCAGCCAGGGCAGCAGGGCGGCGAAGTCGGCCTCGCGCTTGCTCTTCTCCTCGCCGTCGCTGTCGTCGGTGTCGGCGTCGAGATCCACCTGGCCCTTGGCGATGGATTGGAAGCGGTGGCCGTCGAACTCGCTGATCTGGTCGACCCAGACCTCGTCGACCGGGTCGGTGAGGATCAGGACCTCGTAGCCCTTGGCCGCGAAGGCCTCCATGTGCGGAGAGTTCTCCACCGCGGCACGAGTGGCGCCGGTGAGGTAGTAGATGGCGTCCTGGCCGTCCTTCATCCGCGCCACGTATTCGCGCAGCGTGGTGGTCTTCTCAGGGTCGTGGGTGGAGTCCGCCGAGATCAGCTCCAGCAGCGCCTCAGTGTTGTCGGTGTCCTCGATCAGGCCTTCCTTGAAGACCCGGCCGAACTGGTCCCACAGCTTGGCGTAACCCTCAGCGTTGTTCGCCTGCATGTCCTTGACAGTGCCGAGGACCTTCTTGACCAGGCGCTTGCGCACGCCGCGAATGTGCCGATCATGCTGCAGGATCTCGCGCGAGATGTTCAGCGACAGGTCGTGGGCGTCCACGACGCCCTTGACGAAGCGCAGGTAGTTCGGCACCAGCGCTTCGCAGTCATCCATGATGAACACTCGCTTGACGTACAGCTGCACCCCACGCTTGGTCTCTCGGGCGAACAGATCGAAGGGCGCCTGGGAGGGGATGAACAGCAACGCGTCGTACGCGAAGGTGCCCTCCGAGCGCATGTGGATGATCTCGGCGGGGTCGGTCCAGTCGTGACTGATCTGCTTGTAGAACTCGTGGTATTCCTCCTCGGACACCTCAGCGCGGGCTCTAGCCCACAACGCCTTCATCGAGTTCAGCGTCTCCATCTCGGTGACGGACACGCCGTCCTCGGCGCCGCGCTCCACCGCCATCCGAATGGGCCAGCGAATGAAATCCGAGTACTGCTTCACAATCGAGCGGATCTTCCACTCAGCCAGATAATCCGCCAGGCCATCCTCACCGTCCGCCGGCTTCAGGTGCAACGTCACCTCGGTACCCACCGGCAAGCCCTCAACAGTGGAAATGTCGTAGGTACCCTCACCGTCGGACTCCCACAACGTGCCCTCGGCAGTCCCGACGCGGCGGGTACGCAGCGTGACCTTGTCGGCAACCATGAACGCCGAATAGAACCCGACACCGAACTGCCCGATCAGACTCTGCGCCGCCTCAGCATCCTTAGCCTGCTTCACCTTCTCCAACAGGCTCGCGGTACCGGACTTGGCGATGGTACCGATCAGCTCCACCACCTCCTCACGGCCCATACCGACCCCGTTGTCACGCACAGTCAGCGTCCGCGCGTCCCTATCGACCTCCAACTCAATGTGCAGGTCGGAGGTGTCAGCGTCGAGATCAGAATCGACCAGCGACTCCAGGCGAAGCTTGTCCAGGGCATCGGAGCCATTGGAGATCAACTCGCGCAGGAAGATGTCCTTGTTCGAGTAGATCGAATGGATCACCAACTGCAACAACTGACGGGTCTCGGCCTGGAACTCCAGGGTCTCGGTGCTGCTGGCCACCGGGCGTTCTCCTTATGCGGTATCGATGATCCCCGCGTCTCGCATTGACGTCACCTTTCAGCGACGCCCTTGCCTGTCGTCGCTTCGACGACACGCTATATCAGGGCTCGTCTTCGCGTCGACCCACGAAACTTTCTGTACCCGCGTCCCGCCCGGCCCTCCACCGCCGCAGCTCGCGAGGGGAACCGCTCTCGGCCGCCTTCGCCACCGTTTCCCGCCAGAGCGTCGAATCGATACGTTTCCCACCGCCGGCACCCCGTTTCCCTGCAACGGCCCTCGGCGCCGTTCAGGACGAAGCCAGTTGTCCGCCCACTCTGAGGCGGGTCCAAACGGAAGTTGGTAAGCCGCATGCCTGACTCACGGTCGCTGTCCCCCATCGTCCTGTCGCTCTACCGCATCGTCATCGGATTCCTCATGGCCTGCCACGGGGCCTCCACCTTGACCGAATTCCCGGTCAAGCCCGCCGGCCACACGCTCTCCCCCACCACCTGGCCCGGCGGCGTGGCGGCAGCACTGCAACTCGTCTTCGGCGTACTGGTCATGATCGGCCTCGGAACCCGGTTGTCAGCCGTCGTCCTGTCCGGGACCATGGCCTACGCGTACTTCTCCGTGCACCAGAAGCACGCACTGCTGCCGATGGCCAACGGCGGCGAGCCGGCCGCGCTGTTCTCGTGGTCGTTCCTCGCGATCGCCTTCGTCGGCGCCGGCCCGCTGGCCATCGACGCACTGCTCGCACGGTCGCGGCCGGTCGGTGCGGCGGAAGCCAGATCGTTGCGACGGCCGACGCGGGCGAACGACGCGGTTCCCGGGGTCGACTGACCGCCTTTGGGCGCGGCGCCCGACGGACGAAGAAGGCGCCATGAGCGAACTGCCGGAGCTTGAAGAATGGATCGCAGTGCTCGATGCCTCCATCGAGCCCATCGCCACGCGGCCGGTGGACCTCACCGACCCCGACTGGGTGCGGAAGATGCAGGAAGGCCCGCATCCGCTGGACGAGGCGGGGATCCGTCCCGAGGCCGAGGCGGCGCTGCGGGACGTCATCTCCCGTTACGCGGAGGGCGACGCGGAGGGCGACGAGGACCTCCGGGCTGCATTGCGCGCGCTTCTGGAGCGGTATCGCTCGTTCTGCTGGGCCGTGACGCTGCCCTTCGAACCCACGCCTGAGGGCTTCCGACAGCAGCTGCGGGAGATGTCCGTCAAGGATCACGGCGGCGACACACGGGACATGATGCTCGCCCTGAACGACCTGTGCGGGCAGGCACGCGAGGCCGGTGTCGACCTCCGGCCGCTGCTGCTGGACGTGGCCCACATCTCCAGCGACGTCGACAAGTACGGGATGGGTTCCATGCGGGGCATCCTGCTCCGGGCGGCCGGCCGAGAGCCCGTCGGGCTCTGGTAACCGCTCGACCGCGCTAGATCTCCTGCGGCTCCCAGTCCGCCACCAAGTCCAGCAGCCCCGGGAACCGCTCCTCCAAGTCCTCGATCCGCACCTGGCTGCGCCGTTCCAGCCCGTACTGGCGCTGCCGCGTCACGCCCGCCTCGCGCAGCACCTTGAAATGGTGCGTCAGCGACGACTTCGGGCGGTCGAAGCCGAACCAGCCGCAAGTGTGGTCGAAGGCCTCGGCCTCCAGCAGCAGGCGCTGGACGATCGTCAGGCGCAGCGGGTCCGACAGCGCCGCCATCACCTGCTCCAGGCGGATGTCGTCGCGCGCCGGCTCGTCGAGCGGCTCCGGCGTGTCCGGGCGCGCCGGGAACGTCGCGAACCGGTGCGCGGCCCCGGATGTCGCGTCGGGCCTCGCGGCGCGTGCCTTGGTGCCTGTCACGGCGACCTCCTCGCTCTCAGTACGAGTTCTATCGTACAGTGTCGCCTGTTCGAAAAAACTCGTACTACTTCCGGGGGCAGCCTCATGCCTGAAGTCCTTTCCACCACGACTCAACACGTCCGGCAGCGACCTGACCGCACCGCTGCATCCGTCCGCTCGATCCTGACCGCCGCCTGGCCGATCACCGCAGTGTTCGTACTGTCGAACGCCGCGACCCCGCTCTACGTGCTCTGGCAGCGTTCCATGGGCTTCTCCAAGGGCACGCTCACCGTCATCTTCGCCTTCTACATCGTCGGCCTGCTGGCATCGCTCCTGGTCAGCGGCATCGCCTCGGACCGGCTGGGGCGCAAGGCGGTCCTGATCCCGGCGCTGCTCCTGGCACTGGCCGCGTGTCTCGTCTTCGCCACAGCCGCCTCGGTGGTCGCGCTCATCGTGGCCCGTCTGTTCACCGGGATCGCGGTCGGCGCCGTGGTCAGTGCCGGAATGGCCGCGGTGTCTGACGTCGCCGGGCCCGAGCGCCGCCGCCAGGGCGCGCTGCTCGCGTCGTGCGCCATGGTGTCCGGCGCGGGGCTGGGTCCGCTGGCGGCCGGGATCCTGGCGCAGACCGTCGCCGGGCCGACGGTCACCGTCTTCGCGGTGGAGGCGGTGCTGCTGCTGACAGCCCTGGTCGCGGTGCTGCGGCTCCCGCTGCCGAAGCCCGCGCGCACAGCGCAGACGGCGCAGACGGCGCACACCAAGCGCACCGCCCCCACCGCAGGCGGCAGCTGGATCCGCATCCCCTCGGTCCCGCCCCACGGCCGCCTGCCGCTGCTGCACGGCATCGCCGCCTTCGCCCCCGGCATCACCGCGACCTCGTTCGTCCTCTCCCTCGGCCCGTCCCTGCTGGCGAACCTGCTGCACTCCGGCAGCCGCATCCTGGCCGGCTGCACCGCGTTCGTGATGTTCGCCGCCGCGACCGGAGCACAGTTCGCCGTCCACCGCCTCAGCCGCCGCCGCATCCTGCTGGTCAGCCTCGGCGCCACGACGCTGGCGATGGCCGCCCTGGCCGGCGCGGTCACCGCCGGCTCGGCACCGCTGCTGTTCACCGCCGCCGTCCTGGCCGGCGTCGGCCAGGGCCTCGGCCAACTCGCGGGCCTGTCCCTGCTGAACGCCACCATCCCGGTGCACCGCCTCGCCGAGGCCAACGCAGCCCTGAACGTCGGCGGCTACCTCGCCGCCGGCACCCTGCCGGTCGCAGCCGGATATCTCAGCGACGCGGTCGGCCTCAGCACCAGCGCCTCGGTGTTCGCCGCGGTGCTCGCGGCGCTGGCCATCGGCGGCGCCGCAGTCGTGGTGGCGACCCGGCACCGGGTCGAGGAACCCGCCTGATCGAGCGCGAAATCAGCAGCCTTCTCCACGGCGCCGGCCGACGCGCGCCGAGGCGGAGAAGCCAAGCGCGCGGTCGGCCTCCGCTCGTTCTCCTCTGGGATCAGGACAGCGTTCCGGTGACGGTGCCGCCGGATTTGGTCAGGTAGTACGTCGCGGTGGCGCCGCTCCAGAAGCGGAAGGTGAGCGTCACGCGCTTGCCGTCGGTGAGCGAGGCCAGATACGCGGACGGCAGAACGATGCCGTTGTTCGCGTAGTCGGGCGCGAACGACGTGCCGTAAGCCTGGTACGCGGTCCAGGTCGCCTGGCCGGCGTCGGTGCCGTCGGCGTAGACGGACTGCATCATGGACAGCGTGTCGCCGTTGAACTGCGTGGGGATGGTGAACGCGCTCGTCGTGCCGACCGTCGCGGTCGCTGCGGTCAGCGTGGGCTGGGCGTCGGTCACGACGTTGATCTGCCACGGCAGCCCGCGCGAGAAGTGCGCCGACAGCGTCGCGTTCACGCCGTAGGCCGGGGCGGCCGCCTGATTCGCCTGCGAGGTCAGCTTGGTCAGCAGCGCGGCCTTGAGCGTGAGCTGGGTGCCGCTGACGGTGTAGTCGCAGCCTTCGCGCAGCCGGTTGGTTCCGTCGTAGGGGCCGGTGAAGCGCAGTCCGTTCAGGTTGAGCGTCAGGCTCTCGTCGGCGGCCGGGGCGGCCTCGGGCACGTAGACCGTGTCGTTGGACGCGGTGCCCGACCGGGTCTTCCAGCTCGACTTCGCCGCGTCGAAGGTCGCCGGCTCGATCAGCTGCAGGGTGTTGCGGTCGAGGATGCGGCCGCCGTCGTCCCAGTAGTTCAGTTCTGCTGCGACGTGGCGTCGAAAGTGTCGACGCCTGCGATGTTCACGCCGAACGGCCAGTAGCCGTAGTAGTGGAACGAGGCGATCAGGTTCGGGTCGTTCAGCGAGGCGATCTCGGCGGACATGGCGTCGTCCAGCGGCTTGCTGGCGATGTCGCCGAGGGTGGACAGCATCAGGTAGCGCTTGGCGTTCACGCCGCCGGAGCCACACCGTCACCGGAGCGCGCATCGCCTGGGAATTCGACGGCCACCGCTACGGCTACCGGATCGACGCCTCCACCGACGGCGCCTCCTGGACCACCCTCGCCGACCTGACCGCGACCACCAGCACGTCCCAGGTCCAGACCGTCATGTTCGCCGCGACAACGCGCCACCTCCGCGTCACCGTCACCGGCCTCGACGCCGGCTGCTGGGCTTCGATCCGCTCGTTCGAGGTCTACGACCGGCCGTTCTTCGACCCGTCCCGGTAGAGCCCCGTTCGTGAGCTTTCGCGGTTCATCGGCCCAGCCACCCGCCGTCGACCGGCAGGATCGTGCCGTGCACGTAGGCTGCGGCGTCCGAGGCGAGGAAGACGGTCGCGTCGGCGAGGTCGTCGGCGCTCCCCCAGCGGCCGGCCGGGATACGCCCCAGGATCGCCGCGCTGCGGTCGGCGTCGTCGCGTAGAGCCTGGGTGTTGTCGGTGGCGATGTAGCCGGGTGCGATGGCGTTGACGTTGACACCGTGCGGCGCCCACTCGTTCGCCAGCGCCTTGGTCAGCCCGGCGATGCCGTGCTTGGCGGCGGTGTATCCGGGGACGGTGATGCCGCCCTGGAAGCTGAGCAGGGAGGCGGTGAAGATGATCTTGCCCCGGCCGCGTTCGACCATCCGCGCCCCGACGGCGCGCGTGAGGGCGAACTGGGCCGAGAGGTTGACCTGCAGGACCAGGTCCCAGTCGGCGTCGGAGTGCTGGGCGGCGGGGGTGCGCGCGATGGTGCCGGCGTTGTTGACCAGGATGTCGACCGGACGCTCGCGGCCGGCCAGGTCCGCGCCGAGTGCGGCGACGGCGGCGGGATCGGAGAAGTCGGCCCGGATCGCCTCGAAGGCGCGTCCGGCGGCGGTCACGTCCTTCTCGACGTCGCTGCCGGCGCTCTCCAGGTTCGCGCTCACGCCGATGATGTCGGCGCCGGCCTCGGCCAGCGCGCGGGCCATAGCGCGGCCGATGCCGCGGCGCGCGCCGGTGACGACGGCCAGGCGCCCGGTCAGGTCGAATCGGTTCGTGCTCATGCCGGGCCTTCGGAGGAGGAGTCGGTGCAGTCCACCAGGACCTTGACGTCGTGGCCGGCTTCCAGCGACTGGAAGGCGCCGAGTGCGTCGGCGAGCGGCACAACCCTGCTGATCAGCTGTTCGGCCGGGACGGTGCCCTCGGCGACCAGGCGCACTGCGGTCTCGAAGTCCTCACGGTCGTACAACCGGGCGCCGATCAGCGTCAGTTCCCGCCAGAAGAAGCGGTGCAGGTTCACCGGCCGGGGCCGGGGGTGGATCGCCACCAGGCACAGCCGGCCGCGCACCGCGAGCACGTCGACCGCGGTCTGCACACCGGCCTCGGCGCCGGAGACTTCGAACGCGACGTCCGCGCCGGCGTCGCCGGTCCAGTCACGAACACGGTCGAACACGTCGCCGCCACCGCCGTCGGCGGAATCCGTGCTCGGGTCCCACGTCCGCAGCCCCAGCTGTTCGGCCAGCCGCCGACGGTGCGCGTTCGGCTCCACGACCCGCACGTCGCCGCCGGCGGCCTGGGCGACCACGGCGATCAGGACGCCGACCGGCCCGGCGCCGACCACGACGACCCGATCGCCGGCGCGCACGCCGGCGCGGCCGACGTCGTGCACGGCCACGGCCGTGGGCTCCACCAGCGCCGCCCGGTCCAGCGGCAGCGAATCCGGCAGCCGGACGAGCGTCGAGGCGGGCACGGTCCAGCGCTGCTGCATCGCGCCGGGCGAGTCGATGCCGATGAAATCAAGGTTCTGGCACACGTGCCGGTGTCCGCGTAGGCACGCCGGGCAGGTGCCGTCCCAGCGCAGCGGCATCACCGTGACCGGGTCGCCGGGCGCGAAACCCGCGACACCCGGACCGACGCGGACCACCCGCCCGGACATCTCGTGCCCGATGACGGCGGGCGTCTTGACCCGCGCGTCCATGTCGCCGTGGAAGATGTGCAGGTCCGTGCCGCAGATCCCGACGTAGGCCGGGGCGAGTTCAACTTCTCCGGGGCCCGGGGCCGCCGTTTCGGCCGGGCCGGTCGTCAGGGTGCGGGCGGCGGTGTACCGCACGGCCAGCGGGGTCGTCATGATGTCAGCGTCCTTCTGTGGGGCGACAGAGGTCGGGTGCGGCGGATGGTCAGCCGAGGTTCCATTGCTGGTTGCCACCGCCGTCGCAGGTCCACAGCTCCAGCAGGGTGCCGTTGGCCGTGTTTCCGCCGGTCACGTCCAGGCACAGGCCGGACTGGACTCCGGTGATCGTGCCGTCGGGGTTCAGGTTCCACTGCTGGTTTGTCTGGCCGTTACAGGTATAGGCGTCGACGGCAGTGCCGTTGGTGGTGCCCTGTCCCCAGGCGTCCAGGCACAGCTGGGTGGTGCCGCTGTACAGGGTGATCTGGCCTGTCGAGGTGCGCGACCAGGTCTGGTTGGTCTGGCCGTTGCAGTCCCAGATCTCCTGCTTGGTGCCCGGAGTGGTACTGAAGTTGTTGTCGTCCATGCACTTGCCCGCACCCACAGCGTGGATCGCCGCGGTCCCGACGCCGCCGTTGGTGATCACTCCGGCCTGGGAGACGACCTCCAGCGCGCCGGCCGGCCAACTGGTACCGCTGACTGAGACGTTGCCGCTCATCACGTTGTTGTGCGGAGAGCCGGTCGCCACGTTCGCGCCACCGCTGTTGAACCAGTTCGTGAGGAAGGAGTTGTCATCGGTGTTGTTGTTCGCGTCGGCGTTGGTGAACGCCCACTCGCCGTTGTCCTGCAGGACGTTGTTCTGCAGGGTGACGTACCGGGAGCCTTCGTCCATGTACAGGCCGATGGTGTGGTTGTTGTCGTAGATGTAGTTGTCGTCGATGACGCCGCCGGGGTTGGCGGACAGGTTGTAGATGCTGCCGCCGTCGTGGAAGACCTTCTTGGTGCCGTGCACCTTGTTGTAGGTGACGATCGTGTTCTTCAGCGTGGTCGGCGTGGTGTAGATCGGCTGGTAGCTGTACGTGCCGCGGTTGACGTAGTCCTGGCTGCCGCCGGGGTCGTTGATGCCCCAGCCCCAGCCGACGTCGATGCCGTCGTAGGCGAGGTTCGAGACCTCGTTGTGCGTGACGACGGCGTGCGAGACGTAGGTGGACAGGATGCCGGGCATGTCCTTGTAGTCCTGGGCAACAGACGTCACGGAGTTGTTGCTGATCGTGATGTTCTGGTCGGTCATCGCAGGGTTCGACGAGTGGTGCGCGTCCGGCTGGACGCCGCCGACCACGACACCGCCTCCGGCGTCGTCGCTGAACGTGTTGTGGTCCACGGTGACGTTCGAGGCGCCCAAGCCCGTGCCGGAGGCCACCGCGTCCGCGTCGTTGCCGATACCCAGCCCCACCTGGCCCAGGTCGCTGAACGTGTCGCCGCTGAAGCTGATGCCGCTCGCGGCGGAGACCTGCACGGCCGCGGGCACCTGGCCCCAGCTGTTCCGGGTGGACTCGAAGGCCTGACATCCGGTGTTGCAGGAGGTCAGGAAGTCCGAGGGCTCATTGGAGTACGTCTGGTTGAGGAACGTACCGGTCTGCTGGTCCGCGTACCCGATCGAGGTGCTCGGCGCCAGCCAGGTGGAGTCCTGGAAGCTGACGCCCTGGAAGGCGATGTTCTTCGCCGGGTTGCTGTAGCTGCCGCTGATGTCCACGAGCGAGGTCACCAGGGGCAGTTCGACGTCGTGCCCACCGGGGTTCCAGCCTGACGGCGCCTTGTAGTACAGCTGGCCGGCGGTCGGGTCGAGGTACCACTGACCGGCGGTGTTCAGGAACGAGTACGAGTTCTCCAGCTGCAAAGCCCCGCCGGCGAAGGGTTTCTCCATGGTGTCGTAGCCCCAGCCGTTGTTCTGCCAGGCCGGCTCCTGCATCGTGACGCTGGTGCCGCTGATGCTCCGCACCGGCGTGAAGCGATCGGTGAAGGAGTTCTGCGCCTCCAACTCGATGCGGTTCTGTTCCGGCAGCGAGGCCAGGTAGTTCAGCTTCGAGTTCTGGATCGTCATACCGGTGCTGGTGAACGCCACATCGCTGCGCGCGATGGAGATCGCCGCACGCGGCGCCGGCGCGCCGTCGATGTAGAGCTGCCGCGAGTCGGCTCCGACGGGGACCGACGCGGCGTAGACGTTTTTCGCCGAGTCGTGCAGCGTCCAGCCGGTCACCTGCTCGCCGCCGGAAATCACCGGCGTCTGGCCGGGCGCGGCCTGCCAGCTGACCGTGTGCCCGTTGGTGCCCGAATCGGCGCTGCCGAGGCTGAGCGGCGAGGTCAACTGGTAGGTGCCGCCGGCGAGCTGGACGACGATGTCGCCGCTCATGTTCGTGTCGATGGCCTCGACGGAGGATCGCGCCTGGGTCAGGGAACACGGAGCGGCGGACGTGCAGGACGTTCCGCTGCCGGTCGGCGAGGCGTAGAGCGTGGTGGTGGACGCGGCCTCCGCGGTACTCGGGGCGACGGCGGATATGCTCGCCGCCACGACGGCGAAAGCCGTGGCGAGGGCGGGCCTCGTCGGCCTGCGGCGGCGGCCGGGCTGATGGAGCGAGTCAGGCATCAGGGTCCTCCTTCACTTCGTCGCTGAGGTGCCAGATCTCCGGCAGGTCCGACCAGCGGCCACCGTCGGCGGCGTCCGGCCACGGGATCTGACAGGGGTCTGTGAAGGTCCACCACCGTTGCGATTCGGGGTCGGCCTTGATGGTTTCGAGGTCGGCGGTGAAGTCCTCGCCGTGGTACTCGTAGTAGGCGAAGAGCATGTCCTCGTGGAGGAAGATGCTGTAGTTGCGGATGTGCGCCGCTCGCAGTGCGGCCTCGACATCCGGCCAGACTTCACGGTGCAGTGCGAGGTATTCCTCGCGCAGCTCGGGTCGCAGCCGGGCGACTTGGGCTATGCGTTGCATGTCAAGCCTTTCCTATCGCCGGGGTCGGCCGGGAAACCCGTGGTCACTCCGAGCCGTCCGTCTGCGAGGTTTCGGAGTCGAAGGGCGTGCGGTACGACGGCTGGCGCGTGCGCAGCTCCAGGCGCAGCGTCAAGCGCACACGCGTCGAGCGAGGCAACTCGACGGTGAGCCACGGCCCGCCGACCTCGGCCGACGCCGACGTCTCCGCCGGCTGCCGGTGTCCGTAGTCATAGAGGTCGCCGATCCACGACGAGTCCTCGCACGCCGTGTACTCGACGGCGGCGATGGTGTGCTCGGCGAAGGCCCCGGCCTGGACGATCACCGTGCGCGCCTGCTCCGAGTCGAGGTTCACCAGTTCCACGACCGTCGCCTGCGGATCGATGCTGGACACCAGTGCCGCGACCGACAGCGGCAGCCCCGGGCGGCGTGACCCGGCGTCGTAGTAGCGCACGCGCGCCTGCTGGAGGCCGCCGTTGTACAGCACCTGCGGCCCGCCCCAGGTGAGCTGGACCAGGGCCTCGGTGGCCACCGGGTTCGACTGCTGCCACAGGTGGATGTCGGCCTCGGGCACGTCCAGATCCCGGTAGCGCTCCATGCGGGTCAGGCGGTGGCGCACCTGGGCCTGCGCGGTGGCCAGGATGCGCTCGGGGTAGCCGGGGTCATCGCCGGCGAGGAAGGCGAACCAGGGTTCTTCGTGCCCTGATTCCTCCTTGCTACGGAAGGGCCGGATGACGCTCCAGTCGATGCCGGAGGCCTCGCGCAGCTGCTCGATGCGCTCGCGGTCGGCGGCGGAGGCGGTGTGGTGCCACAGCGCGGCGGGAACGACCAACGGCATCGGGTTGTAGTCGAACCAGCCCTCGTCGCCGTGCCGGTACGGGACGTGGAAGGTCGGGGTCCGGACGTCGTCGAGCAGCTGGATGGTCCACTTGGACCGCAGGCTGGAGTCCGCGTCGGCGAAGGCCATGGTCTTGCCGTGCGCGATGACCTCGTCGAGGGTGGGGCCGACCAGGTCGAGGTAGGAGTCGTCGCCGGTGACGGTGGCCGCGGCCAGGGCCGCGACCGCCGCGGCGGGGCCGACGCTGTGCCAGCCGTGCGGCCAGTTCCAGCCGTAGTGACCGCCGTACCAGCGGCCCTCCAGCAGGCCGCCGACGGTTCCGTCGGGGGCGACGTTGTCGGGTATGACGCCGCCGTTGGCGGCGGCACGCTCCCGCCACGCGCCGACGTACTCGACGATCCAGTCCCGGTAGCGCTCCTCGCCGGTGAGGATCAGGGCATTGAGGGCGAGGCCGGTAGCCGCCAGGTTGACCGCGGTGTCGCCGACCCCCGTACGCAACCGCATCTGTTCGCCCAGACGCGGGTCCTTGTCCAGCGGCGGGGTCTCGGCGCCCGCGGGCAGGATCCAGTTCAGGGGGAAGCCGTACATCTCGGCTTCCTTGGGCAGCCACGGGTAGTACTCGCCGTCGAACAGGCCTTCGCGGTCCGGGTCGCTGCCGTTGTGCGGGCGCCGGATGATGCGATGTTCGGCGTCGTAGTTGCGGTGGATCGGATCGACGTAGAGCTCTGCGAAGCGGCCGGCGCGCTCGCGCCAGCGTTCGGGGTCGGCCATGCACAGGAAGTAGAACAGCAGCAGGCTCTCGCCCTGATGGAACCAGTCGTATCCGCGCTCGTACTCGTCGCGCAGCACGCCGAGCTCCGTGAGCTGGCGGGTCACGCCCTCCCAGTGCCGCTCGGAGGCGGCCAGCAGGTCGTCGGCGCCGCCGAGCAGATACAGCTGCGGCCAGTTGAAGAAGACCTCGTAGAAGTCGTCGCCGCCGTCGCGCGTGGAAAGCGTCCCGTGGTATCTGAGCTCGCCGCCGGACCCGGTGAAGTCTTCGGCGAACCGCCGCCACGACCGGTCCAGCAGATCGAACAGCTCGCGCTCGGCCAGCGCCCAGCCGGGAGGCTCAAGCACCGGGACAGAGGCTTTGATGACGGGATGCATGAAAGGTATCTCCGTTTGCACGTTCTGGATGTTCAGCTCTTGGTGGCGCCGGCGAGCATGCCGGTCACCAGGAAGCGCTGGGAGAACAGGAACACAATGAGCACCGGGGTGATCGCCAGCAGAGTCGCCAGCGCGAGCTCCGGACGTTGCACGGCCAGGTCCCCGACAGTCGGGTTGAACTGCGGTACGTCGTCCAGCAGCGTGCCCAGGCCCACCTGGACCGGGAGCTGGCTGCTCTGTGGCAGCATGACGTAGGGCAGGAAGTAGTTGGTCCAGTTGGCCACGAAGCTGAAGAACCCGACGAGCGCCACGATCGGCGCGGCCAGTGGCAGGGCGACCCGGCGGAAGACGCCGATCTCGCTGCAGCCGTCCAGCCGTGCGGCCTCCAGCAGTTCCCTGGGAAGCGCGGTGCTGAAGTAGATGTTGGCCAGATACACGCCGAACGGATAGAACGCGTACGGCAGGATGATCGACCACATCGACCCGATCAGGTGCACCGCGTTGACCTCCAGGAACAGCGGCACGACCAGCGTCGCGTTCGGCATGAGCATCACCACGAGCGTGGCGATCAGCAGCATGCGGCGGCCGCGGAACTCGGTCATCGCCAGCGCGTAGCCGGCCGGGATCGCCACGGCCAGGGTGATCACGAGCGCCGCGAACGAGTAGAGCGCGGAGTTGCGCAGCCACTGGAACATCGCGTCGCCCTGGTAGGACGTCAGCGCGTCCCAGTTGGCGCGCAGCGCGTGCCAGGACCCGAACGCCAGCGGGTTGCCGTGCACGAGTTGGTCGTCGGTCTTGGTCGCCGCGAGCACCAGCCAGAGCACCGGCAGCACGAAGAAGACCACGAACAGTCCGAGCACCAGCGCGGGCAGCGGATTGCCCGGCTTGCGGCGGCGGGCGGCGACGCTGCGTCGCGGTGCGGAGCCGGCGGGCAGCCCGGCCGTCTCCGTCCTGGTACGGAAGGTCGACACGCCCGGGTGTCCCTCAGTCGGCATCGAAGAACCCCGATCTGGCGACGAACACGGCGGCCACGATCAGACCGACGAGCAGGAGCTCGACCGAGATGGCCGCGGCGGTGTTGACGTCGTTGTTCTGGAAGGCGAAGTCATAGGAGAGCTGGTTCAGCGAGTAGTCGCGGCCCGCGACGCCGACGCTGGCCTGTGCGAGCAGTTGCGGTTCGACGAACAGCTGGGTGCCCCCGGCGAAGGCCAGGATCACCATGTAGATGATCCACTTGCGCAGCATCGGGATCTGGATGCGCCGCGCGGTCTGCCAGGCGCTCGCGCCGTCGATGCGCGCGGCCTCGATGATCTCGTGCGGGATGTTGTTGAGCGCCCCGTGCATCACCACGATCCACCCGCCCGCGCCGGTCCAGAACGCGATCAGGGTGAACAGGACCGGCAGGTGGCCGGGGGCGACGACCTGGCCGAAGGTGTCGAAGCCCAGCGCCCTGAGCAGGAAGCTCACCGGGCTCACCGTGGGGTCGAGCACGAACAGCCACACCATCACGCCCGCCGCGCCGGCCAGCGCGCCCGGGATGTAGTACAGGAACCTCAGTGCCTTGCTCACGCCGCGGGCGGACATCCTGTGCAGCAGCAACGACAGGCCGACGACGAGCACCACCAGCGCCGCCAGCCAGAACACCAGGTACAGCGCGACGTGCTCGATGGCCGGAACGAAGCGGAAGTCCGACGCGGCCCGGGAGAAGTTCGACAGACCGGTGAAGCGGGCGTTCCCGTCGGTGAAGGCGAAGTACACGGCGTAGCCCGTGGGCACCACGCCGAAGGCGATCAGCAGCACCACGTAGGCGGCGACGAAGCCGTGGCCGGCCCGGCCGGGCCACAGCGCGCGCAGGCCGCGCCGCGCTGTGGTCCGGCCGGTGGTCGCGGAGGACGTGCTCACTTCGACGCCACCTGGTATCCGTCGGTCTTGGCGTAGTTCACGATCGAGTCGTGCCAGGCCGGCAGCAGGGAGGTGATGGTCTTGCCGGCGTTGACGCCCGGGGTGACCGTGGCCGCCCAGATCGCCTCCTGGCTGAACTGGCCGTAGCCCCAGCCCGTCCACACCTGGTCGGCCGCGGTCGTCAGCGGCGCGGTGATGTCGTCGGCGTAGTAGCCGGAGGCAGACTGCGCGGCCAGCCAGGTCTTGGCCGCCGTCGCGTAGGCCGGGTAGCCCGGGGCCAGCTTGCCCTGGTAGTCGTCCGAGGTGGTGGCCCAGGTCAGGAAGTCGGTCGCGGCCTTGAGGTTCTTGCTGTGCGCGGACACCAGCCAGGTGCCGCCGCCGACGTTGCCCACCGAGGGGCTGGAGTCGCCGGCCCACTGCGGCATCGGCGCCACGCCGATCTGGCCGGCCGGCGTCTTGAAGGTGCCCTGGAACAGCGCACCGCCGTACCACGACGGGCCGGGCATCATCAGGATCTTGTCGGCCTCGTTCTTGTCGAAGTCCGAGCTGAACACGCTGGAGGTCGACATGGTCTTGTTCTGGATGAGCGTGTCGAGCAGCCCGGCCATCTTGGTGCAGTTCGCACTGGTGGTGTCGACGGTGACGGCCTTGGCGCCGGTGATCTGGTTGGCGCCGCACTTGCCGGCCCACATGTAGACCTCGGGGGTGAAGGTGTCGCCGGCGGCGCCGACCAGGTAGCCGGGGTGCTCGGTGGCGACTTTCTGGCCCAGCGCCTGGTACTGCTCCCAGGTCGTGGGGACCTGGTAGCCCCACTGCTTCATGAGCTTGTCGTTGTACCAGAGGACGGTCTGCGACAGGTCGTTGCGCAGGCAGTAGACGGTGCCGTCCACGGTGCACGGAGCGTTGGCGTTGGTGGCCCAGCCGTCCAGCGTGGCCTGCGGGATCAGGCCCTTGTTCAGCGGCGCGGTGAACCCGGCCGGAACCGCCCAGGCCGCCTCGTTGTTCTCAGCGCTGAAGACGACGTCCGGCCAGCCCGAACCGGTCCGGTTGAACAGCGAGACCTTGGTCTGGAGGTAGTTGGAGCCGTTGGCGTCCCCGTCGTAGGTGACGATGTCCATCTTCACCTCGGGATGTTCCTTCTGGTAGAGCTGCGCGGCTGCCAGCCGGGTCGAGTCGACCCAGACCGTCAGGGTTCCGCCGGTCTGCGCGGCGGGCTTGAAGGTGCCGCCGCTACCGGCCGTGCCGGCCTTCCCGGAGCTTGAGCCGCCGCAGGCGGCGGCACCGAGCGCGAGCACGGCTCCGACCGCCACGAGCGCGGCGCGGAATTTCACTGTCATGAACGACTCCCCTGCACTGGGGCACCGCCGAGCTGCGACTGGGCGGACCGGAAATGGAGATATGTGTCCTACTCATCGGGTCGACGTGACTCGGTTTCGGGCCGCCGCGCCGATGTTGCCGATTGGTTACCGGTAACACACCTGAGGCGGCGACCTGTGGCACACATAACAGCTGTGCAGGAAGGTGTGCGTCAAGAGGGCCGAGCGCATCTCTTCATGATCTTTTTACGCACGCGCCAACTGGAGCGCACTTATGCCCGACTTGCTCACCGTTTGAGCGCCGCCGGTGGTCATATATGTAGGACCCATCTAGTCCCGAACGAGACCCACATGTATGCTCCTTGGCACTTGATACCAAGCAGCAGTGAGGGAGGCCACGGTGGACGGCACACCCGTCCTGGCGGAGGACGGCGCGTCCACAGGAAAACAAGAAGAGGTCCGGACCGATACCTACCGTCCGGGCTATGAGCTGATCGCAGAGCAGATCCTGCAGCTGATCGCCGAATCGCGGCTCCAGCCGGGCGACCGGATGCCGACCGAGAAGGAGCTCGCCGAGCGCCTCGGCGCCAGCCGGACCGTGGTCCGCGAGGCGATCAAGATCCTGTCGGCCGTCGGCCGGGTCCGCGCGCAGAAGGGCCGCGGCCTCTACGTCGCCGACGACGAGGGCATGCTGGGCTCCTCACGGTGGGGCGGCTTCTTCCTGCCGACCGACCTGGACCACGTCTACATGCTCTTCGAGTTCCGCCGGGTCCAGGAGACGGCCGCCAGCAAACTGGCCGCGACCCGGGCGACGCCGGCCGAACTACGCGCCATCGAGTCCGCGGCGCAGCTGTGCGAGCAGGGCCAACTGACCGACCAGACGGCCCTGTTCGATCGCGGTGACGACGAGTTCCACCTCGGCATCGCCACCGCCTCGCACAACCCGTTCCTGCTCGCGGCGGTCCGCGAAGCCCGCCGCCTGCAACGCCAGTCCAGCACCATCGGCCTGCACGGCGCCCTCGGCAGCCACGCCGCCGAGGCGATCACCGAGCACGCCGCGATCTACGAGGCGATCCGCCGCGGCGACCCGGAGGCGGCGGCCGCGGCGACGGGGGTGCATCTGGACAAGACGCTGGAGGATTATCGGCGGGAGATACAGCGGCGGTTGTTCGGGTGAGCTTTGCTGCCCGGGTGAGCTTTGCGGCTGACGGCGACGTTTTGCGTGCTCAGCGCAGGCTGGCTTCGAGGATCGAGTAGGGGCTGGGGGTGGCCACGGCTCGGTCGAGGGCGAAGCCGGCGCTGCCGAGCAGGTCGCGGTACTCCTGCTCGGTGCGCTCCTTGCCGCTGAGGATGCCGAGCATGGTCAGGTCCATCGACTTGATGGGGTGCGGCTGATCTCCCGGAGGGACCAGGCCTTCGAGGATCAGCACTCTGGCGCCCGGCTCAGCGGCCGCGGCGATGGAGCCGAGGATGCGCCGGCAGTCCTCGTCGCTCCAGTCGTGCAGGACCCAGCCGAGAACGTAGATGTCCGCTGTGGGCACGGCGACGAAGAAGTCGCCGGCGACGAACTCCACGCGGTCGCCGAGCCGGGCGGCCGTCTCCGAGGAGCGCGCGGCCTCGATCGTCACGGGCCGGTCGAGGACGATGCCGCGACGCTTCGGATCGTCGTCCCGGCTGAGCAGGTCGACCAACGTCTTGCCGTCGGCTCCGCCGATGTCGGCGATCGTTCCCCCGGGCGGCAGCCGGTAGTCGTCGAACATGCCGGCGCGCGCGGTGGCGCCCAACGTCGCCATGGCCTGACTGAACAGGCTCGCGCGTGCGGGATCGGCGGCGAGCCAGTCGAAGTAGGGCATGCCGTGGTACTTCTCGACGGCGGGCTGGCCGGTGCGCAGGGTGTGCCGCAGCTCGCTGAACGGGAGGTAGTGGAACTCGATCCCGGCGCGGGCGAGACCGTGCAGCGAGTGCGGGTGCTTCTCCGACAGGGTGGCCCCGAGCGGCGTGAGGTGCACCTTCTCGTCGTCCGTGGTGAACACCCCGACCGTCGCGAGGGCGCGAATGGCGCGGCGCAGGGCGTCGGGGTTCGCGTTCGTGCGCTCGGCCAACGCGGCCACGCTGGTGGGGCCCTGCTCGTCGAGGATCGTCGGCACACCCAGATCCGCGATCGCGTACAAGGCCTGGGAGATCTGGAAACCGCCCAAGAGCTGCATCATCACAGCGGTCGGCGGCGGGCTCGGCACAGCGCTCTGCTCGGTCATCTCGCGTCACTTTCGTTCTCTGAGAGACACCGACCGCACTGCCGGTGGCTCGTACGTCCATGTGGGCGCACGAACCACCGTCTCGTGCATACTCTGCGACGCGCCACCCGGAGCCGGCACAGGTGGAGACGGCCACGGTTGACCGGTCCGGCATTCGTGGAGATCACAGCCGTACCGACCCCGTTGCTCGCCGACGGGATGTCTCCCGGGTCGTTGAGCCGAAGCGCCGTCCGTTCGGTCGCTCGTTCGCTCGTTCGCTCAGATCAGGGTGTCGGTGACGATCGGGCCGGCGGTGATGTGCAGTGTGCGGATTCGCGGGGTCGCCCGGCTGTCCCGATCGGCGCGGTCGAGGTAGAGAATGTGCGTGAACGGGGCGCGGATGACGGTGTCGGGCTCGGTCTTCTTGGCGATGGTCGCTTCGCCGCGCAGGATCACGGCATCGTCGGCGACCCAGGTCTGGACGAGTTCGTGGGTGGTGTGCAACGGCTCGTCGATCGTGACGAAGAAGTCCTTGATCGCCGCCACGCCTCGGACCCGGGCCGTTCCAAAGATCATCTCGGTGTGCTCGTCGAAGAGTGCGGCGAAGGCGTCGGCGAACTCCAGAGTGTCGATCTCGTGAAGGAAGCCGTCGATCCATGTCGGAGCGACCTGGCGCGACGCCTCGTGCGTTGCTTCCTGCGTTACCTCATGTCCTGTCGTGGCCATATCCGTCACGCCCTGACCAGAGCGGGCAGCCCGGCGAGGAAGGCGTCGATCTCGGTGTTGACGGCCTCGGGGTTCTCGCGGGCGGCCAGGTGGCCGGTGTGGAGCAGGACGGTGAAGGTGGCGGTGGGGATGGCGTCGGCCATGCGTCGCACGACGTGCACGGGGAACTGGCTGTCCTCCTCACCGGCGATGACGAGCACGGGGATGTCGGTGATCGTGGACAGGAGCCGGTGCTCGTCACGGCGGCCGATCAGGATGCTGCGCAGGGCCCAGGCCACCGACTTCGGATCGTTGCGCAGGACGACGCTCAGGTAGTCGACGAACTCCGGGCGTTCGGCCTGGGCGGTGGGCCCCGCGAAGGCGCCGCGTGCGGCCTTCAGGGCCAGGGCCGGCATCGTCGAGTTCAGCGACAGGTAGCCGGCCAGGGCGGTGGCCCAGATGCTTTCGAAGGTCGTCGGCAGCGAGGCGGTGCAGTTGATGCCGACCGCTGCGAGCACCCGGTCCGGGTGGTAGGCGGGGTAGACGCCGGCGAGCATGCCGCCCCAGGAGTTGCCGATCAGCACGGCCTTGTCGATGTCGAGGGCGTCCTGGATCTGGGTGAGCGCGTCGGCGCACTCCTTGAGGTCGATGATGCGGCGCAGCGCGTCGGACTTGCCGTGTCCGGGGCTGTCGACGAGCACGACGCGGTGGGTGGCGGCGAAGTGCTCGTACTGGTGGCGCCACATGGTGCCGTCCATCATCAGGCTCGGCCAGAAGATGAGGGGCGGGCCCTGCCGCGTGCCGCCGTCGCGCACGTTGATCAGGCCGAGCGAGGTGGGGATCAGTCGTTCGGAGGCGTCCTGGAGCCAGGTGTCGGTCATGGTGTGTCCTCTCGCTGCGCGGGGTCGGGTGCTGACCCCACAGCTAGGACCATAATGCTACTAGTTAGTGTTTGCAACCACCGGGACCAGGTTCGACGCCGCGATGGGTTCATGGCAGGCGCTGCAGGCGAGGTAGGGGTCCGTCTCGTTGCCGCAGGTGGTGTGCAGCAGCGGCCGGTGCGCGGCGGGGCGGCCGTCGGCCCCGAGCGCGCGGACCTCGGCCCAGCGGGTGATCGCCACGATCGCCGGCACCACCAGTTCGCGGGCGGCGTCGGTGAGTTCGTACTCGAACCAGGGCTTGTCCTCCCGGTAGGCCCGCTTGCTGAGCAGGCCGGCCTCCGTGAGGTCGGTGAGCCGGCTGGTCAGGATGTTCGCCGAGATGCCGATCGTCCGCTTGATCTCGCCGAACCGGGTCGTGCCGAAGAAGATCTCGCGCAGGATCTGGTAGTTCCAGCGCTCGGAGATGGTCGCGAGGAAGGTCTGGCCGTGCTCGAAGACGACGGGCCTTGAGTCGTTCGTCACGATCTCTCCTGGTTATAGGCTGGTACTAGTTAGGTAACTATACCAACCATGGCGGCACGGAGACCCGTGCCGCCCGGCGCATGCCCCTGGCCGCTCCGCTCAGGTCGCGGTGACCGTGACCGTGGGCGCGACGTTGGTCCCGGAGTAGCTGGCGCCGAAGCCGAAGCTGGTGCTGGCCCCCGGCGCGATGACGTTGTTGTACGGGGCGTTGGTCGCGGTCACGACCTTGCCGACCTGCGTGTCACTGGCGTTCCACATGTTCGTGACGGTCTGGTTGCCGGCCCAGGTCCAGGTGACCGTCCACGACTTCGTCGCGGTGGTGCCCGTGTTGGTGATGGTCACGTTGGCGTTGAAGCCGTTGCCCCAGTCACTGCTGACGCTGTACGTCGCGGTGCACGTCGGACCGCCGCCGCCGGAGCCGGCGCCGGTCGTCGCGGTGACGGCGGTGGACGCCGCCGAGACGTTCCCAGCGGCGTCGTAGGCCGAGACCGTATAGCTGTACTGCGTCGAGGCCGTCAGGCCCGAGTCGGTGAACGTCGTCGTGGTCGACGTCCCCGCCAGCGTCGTGCCCCGGTACACGTTGTAGCCGGTCACCGCGACGTTGTCGGTCGAAGCCGTCCACTTCAGCGAGACGCTGCTGCTGGTGGTGCCGGTGACGGTCAGCCCGGTCGGCACGCTCGGCGGGGTCGTGTCGCCGCCGCCACCGCCGCCGTTGACGATCAGTTCGGCGTACACCGCGTACGCCATGGCGATGTCCGCCTGCGCCCAGAAGCGGTGGTAGGTGAACACCGGCGCGGCCCCGCCGTTGAGGTAGGCCTGCACCTTCGGCCAGGCCGGGTCGCTCTTGTACCACGAGCGGATGGAGATGAACGTCGCCCCGGGCGCGATCGGGTCGCCGTTGGGCATCTTGCCCGACCAGCCGGACGGCACGTACACCGTGTCGTTGAACTGGCTGTAGTCCTTGCGCGTCTCGGGCGTGGCGATGCCTGCGGTGTCGGCGAACGTCGCCATCACGTCGAGCAGGCTCTTGGCCAGGGCGGCGGACGCGGTGTCGCCGGACTTGGCGGCGTAGTACGTCAGAGTCTTGACGTAGGCCGCGGCGACGCCGACGTCGCTGCCGTACTCGGCGACCGACACGTGCAACCCGGAGTTGCTGCCCGGACTCGTCGGGTTCCAGGTGTCCGGCTGGCCGGACCAGCCGAGCGTGGAGGGGATCTGGAAGCTGGTCGCGGTCACCGTGGTCACGGAGGTGGCCCAGGCGATCCACTTGCGCAGGATCGTCTTGGCGGTGGCGTTGCCGGTCACGTAGTAGTACTCCGCGAGCCGCTCCATCGACCAGGCCTGCATGCCGAACCAGTTGTTGCTCGGCGGGTCGTGGTAGACCGGCTCCCAGTCGTACGCCATGCCGTAGAACGTCGAGTCGCCCGAAGGCGGCACCCCGTACTGTCCCGCCCAGCTGTTCGTGCAGCCGCCCGCGATGGCGCCCTCGGCCGACTGGAGCCACTGGTAGAACTCCATCTGGCGCGTCAGGCTCGCGGTCCAGTCGGTTTTCGCGGTCGGGGACATGGGAGTCAGGGCGGCCACGTTCGACATAGCCCAGACCGCCAGCGGGTTCTGGTACCCCTGGTGCGCGGCGCCGTCGCCGATCCGCCAGGCCCAGCCGCCGCCGGGCTCGGCCCCGCCCCACGCGTAGTACCAGGCCAGCAGGTAGTGCTCCGACCCGCGGCCGGTGCCGGCCGCGCACGTGGAGGCGTTGGTGCAGTTCCCGATCTGCTTGAAGTACTTGTCGAACAGCGAGTACCGCAGGAAGTCGCCCATCTTGGCGGCCTTCGCCACCGAGGCGGCGATCTGACCCTGCGCGCCCTGCGCCGAGGCCCAGTGGTAGGCCCAATACGCCGCCTGGACGGCGCGCGCGTCGGCGTCGGGGGCGGTCGTGTACTTCCACTGCTTGGAGTAGGCGCTGGACTGCGCGACGAACAGGTCGAGGTAGCCGTTCGGACCGCCGTACTTGAACTGGTCCGTGGTCGGCTGCGGGATCGTCTTCCACACCGACTCCGCCGCGCCGCGCTGGTAGCTGTTGATGAACGACGGCCCGGTCGCCGTGGGCCCGGCTTCCCCGCCGGTGCCCGGGGTGTTCCCGTAGCCGTACTTGTTGTCGACGTCCATCAGCCAGTGCATGCCGTAGATGTCCGAGGTGCCGTACGTCGAGGTCAGCTCGTTGGCCAGCGGGTCCTGGCCGACCGACACCGAGGTGTTCAGCGGGCTGGGGTAGCTGCTGGGGTCCGGCCACTCCGGGGCGTAGGTCGCCGGCGAGCTCGGGTTGTAGGAGCTGTTCGTCGGCTGGTCGACGTGCTGCGGAATGATGTAGTGCTCGGCCGTCGTCCAGGCGTTGTTGAACGCCGTCCAGTCACCGGTGACCCGGCCGTACGTCGCCTCCAGCCACATCCAGAAGCTGAACGCCTCCGACGTCGTCTGGTGCCCGTAGTCCGGCGCCTCGACGATCAGGGTCTCGACGCTGTGATAGGGGATCCCTGCCGCGCTGAAGTAGCCGTTCGCAGGATCCTTGATCTTCTTGTACTGCGTGAGGAACTGCTGGGTGTAGGCATCCGTGGCGGCCGACGTCGCGGCGGGGGCGGCGCTCGCCGCCCGCGTGACGGAGGGGGCGACGGCCGACGCCAGGAGGGCGCCGCCGGCCGCGGTCGCGAACTGCCTGCGAGACAGCTGTTTGGTCATGTTGGACCTCTGCTTCGGGGACCTGCCGAGATGCGGACCGGCAGAAAGTGGGCTGCTGGTGGCGCCGGGGGCGATGCCTCGGCGCTGGTGTCGGCGTTGACGCGGGCGTTGACGTCAACGGCTCGAACACCGGTGATGTTCGGCTCGGCGACACACGCTGTCAACACACTGGGGGCTCCGCAGCCTCTACGATGCGGCAAGAAACCGCAGGTAGAGGCCATGGTCGCGAAGCCGGTCGGGGCGCAGCGGGGCCGCGTCGGCGGTGAAAGTTACACCTCAGCTACATACGGCTCCGTTGACGGTGAAGCTCGTCGGAGAGCTGTCGTTCGCGGTGAACGTGCCCTGGAACCCGAACGAGGTGTTCGCTCCTGGCGCGATCGAGCCGTTGTAGGCGGCATTCTTGGCGCTGACAGCGGCACCGTTCTGCGCGGTGGTGGCGCTCCAGGCGTTGGTGATCTTCTGGTCGCCGGGGAAGGTCCAGGTCACGGTCCAGCCGTTGATCCCCGTCGTTCCGGTATCGGTGATGGTGACGTTGGCGGTGAAGCCTCCCGGCCACTCGCTGGTTCTGGCGTAGTCGACATGACAGGGCCCTGTGGTACCGCCGCCGGAAACCGTCCACGTGAAGCTCGCCGAGCCGGAGGCACCGGTGGAGTCGGTCGCGGTGACCGTCACGGTGGAAGTTCCAGCGGTGGTCGGCGTCCCGGTGATCAGGCCGGACGAGGAGATCGACAGCCCGGCGGGAAGCCCGGCGGCCGTGTAGGCCAGCGTCTGCCCGGCCCCGGAGTCAGTGCCCTGAATCTGCACACCGGTGACGGCCTTGCCGACCGTCCCGGTCTGGTTGCCCGGGCTGGCCACCGTGACGGTGTTGCCGCCGGTCACCGTGCCACCGGGGATCACGTACGTCACCAGCGAACGGCCCGGCACGGTCGCGCTGAACGCGCCGCCGGCGACCGTCGTCGTGCCCTGAGCCGCGACGGTGTTCGAGTTGTTGGTCAGGTACGGCGTCACCATGGCGCCGTTCGCGACGCCGGTGTTCGCCAGCGAGTAGTTGATCGCGTCGGAGCCGCTGCCGGTGTTGAGCGCCACGATCGCCAGCGAGCCGTCAGGGTTCTTGAACGCGCTCAGTTGGACCGAGCTGTTCGAACTGCTGGCACCGATGCGGACAGCGCCGGGGTGGATGTAGCGGCTGTAGTTGGCGAAGGCCCACAGCCGGCCGGTGGGGATCACCGAGTTGCCGTTGACCTCCAGCAACCCCTCGTTGTCGCCGTTCTCCGAGGGCGTGGTGCTCCCCCACCAGTACAGATACGCGCTGAGGTTCGCCTGGGTCAGGCCGTTGTGAATGTGCTGGGCCCAGGTCATCCCAGTGGCGTCGGAGCCGTCGTCCCAGGCGCTGCTGAAGCCTTCGAAGGTCGACCACTCGGTCTCCCAGGCCGGCTTGGTCCAGCCCGGGAGCGGCGAGTTCGGCTCGCCGCTGTATCCGTGGCTGGTCGCCACGGCCGTGTCGGCCAGCGCGGTCGGATCCGCCTCGATCGCGGCGGCGTACTGGCCGGACTTCGGCCAGCCGGTAGCGGCGCAGCAGGAGACCTGCGTGGACAGGCCGGAGTTCTTCACGGTCGGCCCGAGGACGTCGAGCACGCTGGCCATCTGCGCCGGGCTCATCGTCATGCTGTCGTAGTTGGCGGTGAAGTCGGGCTCGTTCGACGGGCCGACGTAGGTCAGCGGCACCCCGGCGGCGGCATAGTCCTTGGCGTACTGCACCAGGTAGTTCGCATAGGCCTGACGCCAGTCGCCGCTGGAGCAGGAGGCGCCGGCCGAACCGCAGACCTGGCCACCGTTGGCCGCGGAGTTGTTGGTCTTCATGTAGCCCGGAGCGCTCCAGGCGTCGGCGTAGACGTTCGTGACGCCGTAGCGGGCCTTGATCTGCTGTGCGAACCACAGCTGGCCCTGGTCCTGGTTGGTCTGCGACATCGGTATGTAGTTCGGCGACGCGTTCGGACCGCCGGGGTTGTTCGGCTCGATCGTGTTGCCCTGGTCCGCGCCGATCTCGTTGCGCAGGATGGTCAGCCCGGCCCCGGAGGTCGGGCTGTAGAGGTCGGCCAGCGCCTGCTGCTGGGCCGCCGACGGGGCGTTCATCACGCTGGCCGCCTCGCCGAACGCCTCGGAGGCCCCGAAGCCGGCGATGGTCTGGTAGGTCGTGGCTCCGTTGATCGAGGCGCTGTCCGCCGCGTACGCCGGTGCCGACGGGACCACGATCGTCAGTGCACACGCGCCGAGAACACTCAGGCTTGCCGCGAGGGACACGATCTTGCGGCGATCGGTGCGTCTGGTCAGTACGAGCATGCTCATGCTCCTTTCCACTACGGGATTCGGGTCGGAATCGGCGCTATCCGAGAGTCCATTGCTGGTTGCTGCCGCCGTTGCAGGTCCACAGTTCGACCAGCGCGCCGTTGGCGGTCGAGGCGCCGGTGACATCCAGGCAGAGCCCTGACTGCACTCCGGTGACGGCGCCGTTGGCGTTGAGGGTCCACTGCTGGTTGGTCTGGCCGCTGCAGGACCACAGGATCGCCTTGGTGCCGTTGGTGGTGCCCTTGTTGCTGGCGTCCAGGCACAGGGTGCTGCCGCCGACCGTGACGGTGAGCTCGTTCGAGGAGTTGTGCGTCCAGGTCTGGTTGGCCTGGCCGTTGCAGCTGTAGATCTGCTGCTGGGTGCCCAGCGTGGTGGTCGAGTTCGGGTCGTCCAGGCACTTGCCGGCGCCGACCGCGTGCAGCGCGCCGGTGCTGCCTCCGGTCGTACCGCTGACCGTCCAGGTGAAGCTCGTCGAACCCGAGGCACCGGTGGTGTCGCTCGCGCTCACGACGGTAGTGAAGGTGCCGCCGCTGCTGGGAGTGCCGGAGATCAGGCCGCCGGACGAGATCGACAGGCCCGGCGGCAAACCGGTCGCGCTGTAGGTCAGGGTCTGGCCGGACGCCGAGTCACTGGCGTGGATCTGCAGGGCGCTGATCGGGGTGCCGGAGGCCGCGCTCTGGTTGCCGGGGCTGGCGACGGTGACCGTGTTGCCGCCGGTGGAGCTGCCGTCCAGGCCCATGAAGTGGATGGCGTAGGAGGCCATCGGCGTGCCCTGGATCGGCAGCTGGTGTCCGGCCCCGACGATGCTGTACGCCTCGACCTGCGTGACTCCGGCGCCGTTGTTGTAGCGGGTGCGGTTCCAGTTGGCGACCGGGGTGTCACTCGACGACGGGGTCTGACTCACGCCGAGCACGTTCGTCCACTGCTTGATCTCTTCGCCGAGGTTGTTGTAGTTCAGGGTGGTGTCGGCGGTGCCGTGCCACAGCTGCATCCTGGGGCGCGGTCCGGTGTAGCCGGAATCCGCACCGCGGGCCAGGTCGCCCCACTGCTGCGGGGTCATGGAGACCTGGCCGCCGGCGCAGGGACCGTTCCACCCGCGCACGGTGCCGGTGTAGAAGCAGTGGTAGGGCACGCCCATGAACGCCGCGCCGGCCTTGAACACGTCCGGGTAGTCGGCGAGCATGACGTTGGTCATCATCCCGCCCGAGGACTCGCCGGTGACGTAGACGGCGTTGGGGTTCCCGCCGTAGTGCTGCTCGGTGTACGTGATCATGGACATCAGCCCGACCGGGTCGCTGCCACCGTTGCGCGTCAGGGCCTGGTCGGAGGAAACGTCCCAGCAACTGCCGCCGGGGTTGGTCGAAGGGTAGATGACGACGAAGCCGTACTGGTCGGCCAGCGAGCCGAAGTCAGTGCTGGAGTACAGGTACGGGCCAGAGCCCTGACACCCGTGCAGCGCCAGCAGGACCGGCGGATTCGGCTTGACGTTGTTCGGCACGTAGAGGTACATCGCCAGGTTGCTGGGATTGGTGCCGAAGTTCGTGATCTGTACCAATGAGGCAGCGGGGGTCAATGAAGCGGCGGCGGCCTGGGGCGCGGCGGGGAGGCTCACACCGACCGCGGCCGCGACCGCCACGAGCAGGCCGAGCAGGCGGGACTTCAGGGAGCGGGATCGCAGCATGGGACCTCTTAGTCCGGGGGCGGATGTTAGCGCTAACAGGGAGTTAGCCCGGCCCCGGACGGGCCGTCAACGACGGCCCCGGCGCGCAGGTGCGGGACCTGCGTCGAACCGATTCGGAGATGTGGAGCGACCTGCCGGTTCACCGCGCGGCGGCGATGCGGGCGCGACGACACACGGCGGAAACTTTCACCCGCCGTCGTTCACTACCCGACCGTGCGGTAGCGGAGCCGCACGACGCCGTTCCGGAACCGGCGCTCGTCCAGGAGCTCAAGATCGACGCGCATGCCGGTCGGCAACCCCGGCTTGCCCCCGCCAACGACGACAGGCACAACGAACAGGTGGCACTCGTCAACCAGCCCGGCCTGGAAAGCCTGCGCGGCGAGATTCGCGCCCCCCACCACCAGATCCCTCCCTACCGTCGCCTTCAGTTCACGTACCGCAGCAGGATCGAAACTGCGCTCCAGCCGGGTATCGGCAGTCGACACCTTGTCGAGGGTCGTGGAGTACACAACTTTGCTCGCCGCCTGCCAAGCACTCGCGAAGTCGGCCATGAGGTCGGACTGCGCGGCCAAAGCAGCGTCGGTCTCCCACACAGACATCGTCTCGTACAGTCGCCGCCCGTAGAGGAACGTGCCCGCAGACCGCAGGAGCTCGGTGTGGACCGCGAAGACCTCCTCATCGACGGGGAACCAGTCGAACGCGCCGCGTTCGTCCTCGATGTAGCCGTCAAGGGACATGTTCGTCGCGTAAATCAGCTTTGCCATGACTCTGCCTCTCGATGATCAGCCGCCGAAGCCTGGGCACTCGCCAGCGCGGCGTCCAGCTTGGTGAACGCCTGGCGCCAGCCCTCCTCGCTGTGGGGCGCCAGATGTTCGGGAAGCCACTGCCGGATCTCCAGCCGCGTCCCCCCACCGGCCTCGTCGTAGAACTCGACCCGCAACCTGGTCTCGAACGGCTCGATACCCTCCGGCAGCCGGCCCCCGACGTGCATGACCCCGTCAAGAAGTTCACCATCGACGACCTCAGCAAGGTCGACGCGAATGAGCACGCGAAGCCCAGGCTCAGCCGCGTTGACCTCCGTCCACCGCAGAAAGCCACCAGGCCGCACATCGAACTCGATCTCATCACGCGGCAACGAATTCCCGACCGGCCCCCACCACGCCGCCAGATGCTCGGGCTCGGTAAAGGCCCGGTAGACCAGCCACCGCGGCGCATCGAACACCCGCGAGATGACAACCTGCGCAGTCCCGGCATTCACGCGAGCTCCCCAGAGTCCGCGACCACCCGATCCCCCGCCTCAGCAGCCTGCACAGCAGCAAGATGCGCATCGAGCCGGCCAAGCGACTCATCCCAGAACCGCCGATAGCGCTCAATCCAGTCAGCCGCCTCCCGCAACGGCGCAGCCTCCAACCGACTCGCCCGCCACTTCCCCGCCCGCGACCGCGAAATAAGCGCAGCCCGCTCAAGCACCTTCAGATGCCGCGACACCGCCGGCATCGAGATCGCCAAAGGAGCGGTGAGCTCAGTAACCGTGGCATCCCGCACAGCCAACTCAGCAATGATCGCCCGCCGAGTCGGATCGGCCAACGCCGAGAACACCACGCTGAGCTGATCGGTCCCAGCCATCGAAGAATCCCTTCACTTAACCAACACGTTAAGCGTATGGACCCGCGAGCGACGTTGTCAACGGACGAGCCGCCGGACGGCCGACCCCGCCACCAGCACAGATGCACCAACGGCAGCCGATTGGCATCAGCGAACCGGCGGCGGCCATACCCCTGACCACGGCGAGAACCAGCGCCTTGGCAGCTGCGGATGGTGACGGGCCAGCGTGACCGGCCATGTCGTGAGTGGGTCCGACCGGACCATGCGGGGTGTTGGTTCTGGGTCCCTCGCCGCGTCGGCGGGCGAAGCCAACCTGCCCGGGCCGGTGGTGTCCAGCCGGACGA
>NZ_JBGCCM010000059.1:0-50780 GCF_041262085.1 Catenulispora sp. GAS73 | reverse complement strand
CCGAGTCACTGCGCATGTCGTAGGCGGCAATCGTCGTGCGTGGTGGGCACCTTGAGGCCTCCGGCGGGCGCTCTACAGCGAGGGGGCGACCCGCGGGTCCGGCGGTTCGGCGGCGGTCCGCGACTGGTCGGCTTCCTATCCGCTGTTGCCTGCGTTGCGTTGTTCGGTGGCGGTGTTGCTTGTGGTCGCCTGGTTCTGGGTCCCTCGCCGCGTCGTCGCCGTAAACGGAACCAGCCCGGTCCGGTGGTGTCCAGCCGCATCGCTGCTGCTGTGGTGCTGCTTCGTTCGGCTGGACACCACCGGCCCGGGCTGGTTGGCAGAGCCCGCCGACGCGGCGAGGGACCCAGAACCAACACCCCGCGTGGTCCGGTCGGACACGACGAACCGCGTGGCCGGCCGCGCTGCCACGTCGCCATGGCGAAGGCGGGACCACGCGTCCGCGTGGTCCCGCCCCGGTCGTGCTGCGTCAGGTCAGTCCTTCAGCAGGATGAACTTCGCTGTGCTCGTTGCCCCCTTCGTGATCGTCACCGTCTTCACCTGCGGTTGGTAGCCGTCCTTTGCGGCGATGACCGTCAGCGGGTTGTTTCGGTAGTCCAGCCAGAGGCCGTAGCCGCCGTTGATGTCGGTGTGCAGTGTGTAGTGCGTGGCCCACGTGTCGATCTGCACCGTGGCGCCTGCCAGTGGCACCAGTGCGCCGGTGGCGTCCGTGTACTCCACGACTCCGGCGAGCTTGCCCCAGGTTGCCGGGGGCTTCACTGTCATGGTGATCGGTAGTGCTGCCAGGGGGTAGGGGGTGTCGGTGCTGAAGGCCAGGCTCGCGGTGTACGCGCCTGGTTGGGTGATTGAGGCGTCGCTGGCGTCGACGGTTACGGTGAAGGTGCCGGAGGTGCCGGGGGCCAGGGTGACGGTTGTTGCGCTCTCCGACAGCCATGGCACGTGGGTGCTTGGGCCGACGTTGTAGCCCGGCAGGACCTGCGTTGTGGCCAGGGGCGGGGTCAGGGTGCCCTGGCCGCCGCCGACGGTGTAGAAGCCCAGTGCGCCGGCGAAGCGGTAGGCGCTGATGTTGGAGTTCGGCAGTGCGGACCAGGCGTCGGCCGAGGGGTCGTAGGCCCAGGCCTGGTTTGTCAGGCCTGCGGCCAGGACGCCGCCGGTGACGACCAGCTTGCCGTTGGCGCCGGTGCCGGCTGCGCCCCAGAAGGCCGCGGGGGCGTTGGCGCCCTTGGTCCAGGAGCCTGCTGCCGGGTCGTAGATGTACGTGCTCTGGCTCGCTGTGGTCGCCGAGGTGCCGCCGGCGCAGACCAGCTTGGCCAGGACGTTGGCGCACGACAGCCACGACGTGGACTCCGGGTACGCGGCCAGCTTGGTCCACGTGCCCGCTGTGGCGTCGAAGGCGTAGACGTCGGTGGTGCCGCAGGTGCTGGTGCAGCCGCCGACGACGTACAGGGTTGAGCCGATCACGGCGCTGCCGGAGCCCGCGTAGGGGGTCGGCGACGCCGTGCCGGTGCTCCAGCTGTTGGCTGCCGGGTCGTAGATCTCCATCTTCGGGTCGGGGTTGCCGGAGGTGGCCCAGCCGCCGACGACGTAGAGCTTGCCGCCGATGAAGCCGTGGGCCGGGGATTCTCGGGTGTCGCTCGCCGCGGCCAGCGTCGTCCAGGCGCCTGCCGTCGGGTCGAAGGAGTACAGCTTGCTGGAGTCGTTGGCGCCGTCGAAGCCGAAGCCGGAGTAGAGCTTGCCGCCGGAGAACTCGGCGATGTTGTCCTGGATCTGCGTCGGGAAGTTCGCCAGCGGCTGCCAGCTGTCACCGGAGGTGGAGTCGTTGCTCTTCAGCGCCTTGGCGCCGATCTGCTTCGACGCCAGCAGTGCGCTGCCGGTGGTGACGTGTGCCGGCACGATCTGCGTCGGTGCCGCCGGCACGTTCTGCATCACGAAGCCGCCCGGCTGCTCGCTGAGGTTCAGCGTCGCCGGGGCGGTGCCGGTGTTCTTCACCGTCACCGTCTGCGTGGCGTTCCCGCCCCACGGCACGGTCTTGGACACGGAACCCGGCTTCACCGTCAGCCGGCCGGCCTTCAGTGAGAAGTCGGACTCCACGACCTTGCCCGCGACCACGGCGGCGGTCGCCGTGCCCGTGGTGTAGTGGCCCTTGGCCGCGGACAGCGGGACTGAGCCGGTGGTCGGCGAGAAGAACCAGTAGAACGCGCCCTTCAGTGCCGGGTCCGAGGTGGTCGCGGTGGTGCCGCCGACGGTCGGTGCCGCGGTCTCGGCCACGCTCACGCCGGCCAGCGGCGCCTTGGTGTTGGCGTCGGTGACCTGCCCGATCACCAGGCCGCCGGGTACCGGGTCGCAGGTCGGGACGCCCAGCAGGACGTTGTCGACCTCCCAGTAGTAGGCCCAGGTGCCGGTGTAGTGGAACCGGACCTGCACCTGCGTCTTGCCCACGGCCTGCGGCAGCGGCACGCTCACCTTGGAGCCGTTCACCGCGGCAGTGCTCTGCGACCACACCGAGGACCAGGTCGTGCCGTTGTCCACGCTGACCTCGACGGTCGCCGTGGAGTTGCCGTACGGCTTGTAGTACGTCGCGAAGTCCAGCTCCGGGGCGGGGATCGCGGACAGGTCGGTGACCGGCGAGGTCAAGTACGTGTCCTGCGAATTGCCCTGCCCCAGGTGGTCGCTGTCGATGATGGCGAAGCCGCCGTCACCGGTGGTCAGGTTGCCGCGCTTGCCCGGGTCGTCGAACTCCCAGCCGCCGGAGGCGGTGTTGTTCGTCACGGTCCAGCCGGTCGGCGCCGTCGTGCCGTCGAACGTCTGGTACGGCCCGGTGTGGCCGACCTTGTAGCCGGCGGCCGTGCAGTTCGCGGAGTCCACCTTCACCGAGATCGGCTGGGACACCGCCGAGACGCCCACGGTCACCGAGGTGTCCGTGGTCTGATATCCCGGATAGGCGGCCGCGGTGTGCAGCTGGTAGGTCTTGTCCACCGGCAGCTGGATCGTGTACGCGCCGGTCTTCGGGTTCGTGTAGACCGGGCCGCCGGGCATGCCGTCGACCGTGATCGTCGCGTACAGCGGCCAGCCCTGGCCGGAGCCGTCGGTCACCGTGCCGGTCACCGCCACTCGGGCCACGGCCGCGAGTGTGAAGTTCTCCGGGACGGTGGCGCCGTCGGCGACCACCACGCCGGTCACCGACTGGTCGGCGTAGCCGAACGCGCTGATGCCGACTGTGTAGGTGCCTGGTGTCACGTTCAGCGTGTAGGTGCCGTCAGCCGCGGTCGTGGCGCTGGTCGAGCCGGCCGAGACCTTGGCGCCGGCCACCGGGTTGGTGCCGTCGGTGACCTTGCCGGAGATCACGCCGTGCGGGCCGCTGCTGAACGCCGCCAGGCCGTTGGGCGTGCCCAGGCCGGTCGGGCCGTCGTAGCCGGGCCCGGCGGTGCACAGGTACGACGGGGTGCAGGTGCTCGTCGAGCCCTGAGTCACGTCGTTGAGCGCCGAGGGCTTGGCGTACGGGTAGGAGTTCGGGTACGTCCCGGCGGACGGCGCGCCGGCGTCGGCGTAGACGCCGGCGACCAGAGGCGTCGAGACGCTGGTACCGCCGTAGACCTGCCAGCCGGAGGCCTGGTAGGAGTCGTAGACCGAGACGCCGGTGGCCGGGTCGGCGACCGCCGAGACGTCCGCGAGCGTCCGCATCGTGCAGCCGGTGTCCGTCTGGAAGCTCGGCTTGGGCTCGTACAGCGAGCAGCCCGAGCCCGGGCCTCCGTAGGAGTTCGACCACACCGACTCCGACCAGCCGCGCGAGCTGGTGTCCTTGACCAGCGAGGTGCCGCCGACCGAGGTGACGTACTGCGAGGCGGCCGGGTAGGCCACGCCGTACCCGCCGTCGCCGGTGCTGGCCAGCACCGCCACGCCCGGGTGGTTGTAGTACGGGTCCATCGACGTGGTCTCCGACGGGTCCTCGCCGCTGCCCGGCGTCGAGGTGTAGTTCGAGCCGTAGGAGTTGGACACGTAGCCGGCGCCCAGCGCCACGGCCTCGTCGACGGACGCGCCCAGGTCGGAGAAGCTCGGGGAGGTGCCCTCGACCAGGATGATGTGCGCCTGCGGCGCGATCGCGCTGACCATGTCCAGGTCCAGCGAGATCTCCCCGGACCAGCTCGCGTTCGGCGTCGGGTAGTTGGTGCCGCCGCTCTGGTCGACCTTCTTGAAGCAGCCGCTGGCGCTGGTGCACGCCGGCAGCCCGAACTGCGTCCGGTACAGCGCCAGGTCGCTCTCGGCGTTCGGGTCGTCGTAGGCGTCGACGATGGCCACCGTCGCCCCGGCCCCGCCGTTGGCCGGCAGGTTGTAGGCGCTGAGCAGGTCCGACGGGCCGAACCCGGCCGGTGTGCTCGCCTGGACCAGGCCGGAGGCGCCGGCTATGTCAGTGCGCTGCAACGCGAAGCAGGTGAAGGTGCCCTTGGCCGCCGGCGGGCAGACCGAGCGCGCCTCGGGCTTGGCGCCGGTCAGGTTCCCGGGCTTGGCGGCGGCTCCGGCCGGGTGGACGGCGGCCGAAGCGGCCTTGGCCGCGGCTTGGGACGTGTCGGCCCGCGCTCCGACTTCGGCGGCGGCGCTGCCGACCCCGGTCGTTAACGCGAGTGCGGCGGCCAGGGCTACTACCTTGCCCAGGCGTCGTGGAAGGGGGATGTGCACGTGCGGCTCCCTTGGGATGGCGGTGGCTGCCATGCCGTGGCGCCGCGGACACGGCGCCACGCTGCGCTGTGCCCTAGCAGAGGTCAGGATGTCCTGTGGTCAGGACGACCTGTTGTCAGCAGTCTGATCAGACTGTGAAGATGAGTGTGGCTCAAGGTAAAGGTTGTGTCTATACCCCGAAATCGGTGATGTCCTCGGTTTTTCCGCGCTGACCCGGAAATGCGCTTTAGTCGCTCATAGGTTGACGGCGTGATCGCGGGCGTTGAGGTTATGAGGCCGAGGCTTTGTGAGATTAACGCTGCGCGGCGACCAGTACGGGGCCGCCCGGAACGGTCGGGTACCGGCGCTCGTCACGGAAGCCCGCAGCAATCAGTGCTTCCTCAACGCTTTCGGTGTCCGATGAGCTGCCGCCGTTCAGATCCGCGGTCCAGGCCGCCACGGCCCGGCGCAGCGGGTGCTCCGGAGCCGGGTTGGTGCCCGCGACGACCCAGCCGCCGGGTCGCAGGGCACTGAAAAAGCGTGGTATCGCGGACTGCAGTGCGGCGTCCGACAGGAACGGGGCCGGAACCCACACGAGGTCGTACGCGGCCTGCTCGTCGAGTGCGCCGGCGTCTTGCAGGCGCAGCGTGACACGGCCGGCGACAGCCGGATCCGCCTCGGCCAGCTCGGTCTTGGCCAGGTCCAGCACCCGCTGCATGACGTCGATGCCCACGACCTCGACCGCCGGGAGCGCCGTGGCCAGAGCCAGCGCCAGCGCCGCGACACCGGTGCCGACGTCCAACACACGGCTCCCCGGCCGAGCCAGACGCTCGGCCAGCCCGGGCAGCACCGGCACGATCCGCGTGGCCAGCGCGCGGCCGGTGCCGGCGGAGGCCCGGCCCTGGTTCAGCAGCACGTCGTCGTCGTGGCGCTCCCAGGACGGTGCGGCGCCTGCGGTCTGCTCGGAGGCCGCGGTGGTGACCGCCTGTCGCAGGGCACTCAGACGCGCCGCGACGGCGCTGTGGGCGCTCGCGGCGTCGGCGACGTCCAGCACCGGGTCCACGGTGACGGCGTCCCCGTCGCGCCGGACCAGCCCGGCGGCCTCCAGAACGGCTGTGCGCCGGGGATGCGCGGCGAGCACCTCGTCGAGGGGCGTCGTGGCCGCGTCCCGCATGGTGCCGATCATCGCGGCGAGCGCCCACGGCGCGGCTTCGAGGATCAGCGCCGGCTCGGTGCGGGGGTCCGGGGATGACGGGGATGACGGGGAGGACGGGGATCCGGGCTGTGCCGGGGTCGGTGCGGAGGCAGTCATGGCGGACCTTTCGTCAGCGATCTTGGTCGCCCTACTCTCCGGCGTCGGCCGCGGTGGCTGTATCAGTCACATGACGCCCAGTACCCCGGTACGCCGCGAGCATGGCACGACCCAGCATGACCCGGCACGCGCGGGTTAAGGTATCTCGCTTATGGAAGAGGCTACGTCTAAGGTCCATGTCCGGCTCGCCGTCGAGGACGGATGGCCGCCGGTTGCCTTCGAGGAGCTGGAGGCCAAGCCTCTGGGCGATCACCGCTACCAGCTCCTGTCCCCGCCGGCGTTCGCCGAGCAGCTGGCGATCGGGGACGTCGTCAGCGTTGAGCATTCGGAGTCGCCCGAACCGGAGCAGGTGTGGGTGGACTCGGTGATCGAGTCGAGCGGCCACTCGACGGTGCGGGTGGTCTTCATCCAGGCGGCCGGCCAGGAGGCCGAGTCAGGCCTGCGGCGTGACCTGGAAGGGCTCGGGGCGCAGGTCCACGACACCGGTTTCCAAGGCCTGATCGCGGTCGACATCCCCGGTGAGGTCGACTACCGCGCGGTGCGGGAGCTCTTGGGCGAAGGGGAGTCGCGGGAGCTCTGGGATTTCGACGAAGGTGCGATCTCGCACCTGCACGACTACGAGTCGTAGCCGGTCGGCCGCAATCTGCCGATTGCCGAACGGGTTGCCGAATACGTGGTGACCTTCGTCGGTCTTCAGGCCGTAAGCTAGTGACTTAGGTAAGCCTAACTCCGGAGGTGTCCCCTTGGCCCGCACCCGCCACGACTTCGTCGTGCGCCGTACCGAGCGGCTGAACGACCACATGATCCGGGTCCATCTGGGCGGCCCGGGTTTCGCGACCTTCCAGCCCAGCGAGTTCACCGACTCCTACGTCAAGCTGCTGTTCCCGGCCCCGGACGGCGAGGTCACGCGCACCTACACCGTGCGCGCCGTCGACACCGCCGCCGAGACGATCGCCATCGACTTCGTCTACCACGGCGACGAGGGCCTGGCCGGCCCCTGGGCGGCCGCCGCGCAGCCCGGCGACGCCATCGGCCTGTTCGGCCCCGGCGGCGCCTACGCCCCGCGCGCCGACGCGGACTGGCACCTGCTGGCCGGCGACAGCTCGGCGCTCCCGGCGATCTCCGCGGCCTGCGCCGCCCTGCCGGCCGCCGCGGTCGGCCGGGTGTTCGTCGAAGTCGCCGGCCCCGCCGACGAGCTCGACGTCGTCCGTCCGGACGGCGTGGAGCTCACCTGGGTCCACAACGACGGCGGCACGCCGGGGGAGGCGCTGGCGAAGGCCGTGCGCGCCGAACCGTGGCTCGAAGGCCTCGTGCACGTCTTCATCCACGGCGAGGCACAGTCGGTCATGCACGACCTGCGGCCCTACGTCCGCAAGGAGCGCGGGGTCCCGGCCGACTGGGCCTCGATCTCCGGCTACTGGCGTCCCGGGCGCACCGAGGAGGGCTTCCGGCAGTGGAAGCGGGAGCTTTCCGAGCGTGAGGAAGTGGCTGTCTGACAGCGTTTGGTGACAGCTGTGTGGTTCAACGGAGGGGCCGGCACCGTGACGGGGTCGGCCCCGCTTCGTCTCATGACTCGGTACTGTCCCGCTATGCCACATGAGCTTCCCGTGCACCTCGCCCCCTTGCCGGATCGGATCGGCCACGTCGGGGGCATCGAATCGCTCACTCTGGACGAGCGTCGGTACTACTTCGGGTTCGACTACAGGAGCGATGTCGTCGTCTCGCCGCTGATCGACGATCCGGGGGCGATGGCGGCGTTCGCGAGCGAGTACATGCGTCAGACCACTGGCAAGCACGACGTGGCGTATTGGGAGGAACTGGTCGCCAGCGGGGCCGAGGAGTCGTCCCTGGCGGGGGACGACGCGGATCGGACGTTTTCCTCGGAGGAGTTGCGGGGCGGCCTGCCGGAGCCTGGTACCCACCTGCTCTACCTGCTGGGCGCGGCCACTGAGTGGGACACGTGGTTCACGGAGGCGCCGGATGTGCAGCGCGCCTATACCGGGCTCGGATTCGATGACGACGACTCGGAGTTTCTCGACCGCTGCCTTGAAGCGGTCGGGAAACACGGGGCGCGGGCTCGGCCTGCCGAGTTTGCGGTCGCGAGCTTTCATCTGGCTGAGGCTGCGGAGCGTGCGCCGGGTAACTGGGGGACGCTGTTCGGGCTGCTCGCGGAGGGGATTGCGAGTAAAGCTTTGGGATAGCTTTGGGACAAAACAGGATTCTGACTAAAGGCGGTGTCCGGCGGTGGTACGGTCGGCCGGTGTCTCGGACTCAATTGCCCGGTATTGCCGCGATGATCGCGGTTTTGTGTCTCGCTGCGGGGTGTAGTTCTCATTCCGCGGCGGTGAATGGCGCCGGCGATCAATCACATGTGATCGCTACGACGGCGTCGCCGAGCGCTTCTGGACGCGCTGTTTCTTCGTCGTCTTCTGCGTCCTCGCCCTCCTCGTCTTCGCCTTCCTCACCCTCACCTTCGCACTCGCACTCTTCGTCTGCGTCGTCGTCGCCGTCCTCCTCGTCATCGGCCCCGGCGGCGTCGACGAACGGGTGGCCCGACGCCAGCACCACCGGGGTCAAGCCCGGGTCGCATCTCACGCCGAAGAAGGGCGAGATCCTGGTCAACCAGAACGGTGCCGTGATCGAGAACATCGACTTGGTCGGCGACATTCGGGTCGAGGCTGACAACGTCGTTATTCGCAACGTGCGGATCTCCGCGCCGCAGAGTTCGGATATCGACCAGTGGGGGATTCTGCAGTGGGTCGGGTATACCGGCCTGACGGTGCAGGACAGTGAGATCGGCGGGCGGTCCGACACCGAACTGCGGCAGGCGGTGATGAACGACGGCGGAATGGTGACGGTGTCGCGGTGCAACATCCACGGGATGAGTAAGAAAGGCGTTTACACCAGCCAGGGCGACATCGAGGACAACTACATCCACGACCCCTACTGGTTTGCCGCCGCCGACGGCGAGATCGACATGATCCGCGTCGACGGCTCCCCGGACCCCGGCACCTCCCTGCTGGTCAAGCACAACGCCCTGATCGACACCACCACCACGAACAGCGCGCTCAGCCTCTTCGAAGCCGACGGCGGCACCCCCTCGCGCGTGACGGTCCAGGACAACTACATGGCAACGGCCGGCTGGGCGATCTACGCCGGCGGCCAGACCGCCGCGACCAGCTACATCGTGGTGAAGGACAACGTCTTCGCGACGAAGTTCAAGGACGGCTACAGCTACGTCACGGAGTGGAACCCGAACGGGCCCGGGAACGTGTGGTCGGGGAACAAGTGGGCCGACGGTAAGGCGGCGCCGGTGCTGTCGTGAGGCCGCGGCGGCGAGCGGCGCGGGTGTTCGGCTCGGTCGCGCCGCCGCACAGGCTTCACGGCCGCGCAGCGCTCCGGCACAACGCGAAAACCGCCGACCGGTCATGACCGGATCGGCGGTTCCGAGATATCTCACCGCTTGCGCGTGCCTCGGGCCGGCTCGCGCTTCAGCGTCTGTCGCGTACGTCTCGGGCCGGCGTGCGCGCTAGTCCTTGCCAACGCCTCAGTGCTTGCGCGCGTCGGCAGCCTTCGCCTTGCGGGAGGCGAACATCGCCGTGCCGCCGGCCCCGAAGAACGCCAAGGCGACCAGGCTGACCTCGCCGACGTTGGCACCGGTGTGCGCCAGGGTCGGGGTGCCGGGGGTGGGCGTGGTCGCCGGCGTGGTCGGCGTGGTGCTGGTGCTCGTCGGCGGCTTCGGCGCGGCCGGGGGAGTCGAGGAGACCGGCGTCGAGGGGTGCGTGCTGGGGCTGGCCGGCGGGGTGGTGGTGGTCTTGGGCGGGGTGGTCGTGGTCGTCGTGGTGACCGGAGGGGGCACGACGCAGCCGCCGGCGTCCGGGCCGTTCCAGGCGGTGATCAGGCGCTCCGGCGTCGGGCTGTCGGGGTAGTGCGGCAGCGCGCCGTGGACGCCGTCGTAGACCGTGGTACCGAAGTACAGGTCGATCTGACCGAAGCAAGGCCCGCCGGGGGTGTTCGGCAGCTTCACCTTGAGGAGTTCCTCAGGGTGCGCGGGGCTCAGGCTCGGAATCGTCTGGGAGTGGTCGACGAAGGTCTGAGTCCCGGAGGTCTCCCAGGTTCCGTGCTCGGCGGTGTACGAAGCCAGGGAGACGTCGATGCTGCCCTGGCAGGACGAGCTGACCAAGTCCGGGTTGAGCCGCACCTTGATACCGAACTGCGGCTCGTCTGTGAGCGCCGTGTACTGGTGGTGCGGGCCGCTCGCGTTCTGCCACTGCCCGATGATGCTCTTGCCGTCCGGGGTGGCCGGTGCGTACTGCACATCGTCGTCGCTGACCGCGCACACCGTCGCCGGCGTCGCGTTCCCGGGCTTCTTGTCGTGGCTGTGGTGGTCGTGCGTGTTCGGTGTCGTGGGCTTCGGCGGCGTGTTGTCGCACGCGTTCGCGGCACCCGCCGCCCACGCCATCGACGCGGCGGCGCCGAGCGTGACGATCGCACCGCGGCCTATTCGGCTAGAGGTCATGGTGGCTCTTCTCTGTGCCGGCCCCGAGGCCTCAAGGCCGGGTCACTGGGGGATGTGGGGGGATGTCAGGGTATTACTGCTCCTCGACAGCGCTGGAGCTTATCCCAGTCCGACCTGGGCTCGGAAGGCAGGTTCAGGGGTGACAAATGACGTAGTTTCTGCGGGGTCTCGACATGCCTTCTGGTGATCGGGGACGGCTTGTCCCGGTTCTCTGTCGGTGCTTCTCACCAGCGCGGACGCCGCAATCTGCGCCACTGCGTAGCTGGACTACGAATTCTGCGGTAGACGCGATTCCTCATACCTTGCTTGAGAATTACGCCGCATCATTCACGCCTTGGCATGAACCGCATGCCAGGCCCGTCCCGAAGCACCGACGGCCCAGGCCGTCAGAATCCCCGTTGCCGTCTCCTCGTCCGGTGCCGCCAGCAGTACGTCCCGCGCCCCGGCAAGTGCTGTTGCCGCCCCTGCAGCCCCCGTCCGCTCCGTCGCGATCGAGCCGTGGCTGCAGCACGTGCAGTGGAACGTCAGGCTGTCCACCGGCTCCATCGCCAGCCCGCGCTCGTCGAACGCGTCGGCCAGCGCCGTCATGTCCTGCGGCTCCGGTGCCGTCACCTGCGCGCGCCACGTCACGGTCGGCGAGGCCTGCCACAGCGCCAGCTCGTCGAAGACCGGGAACGCGTGGTCCTCGACGCGGCGCTCGCCGGTCGGGGCGCCGTCGTGCACGACGATCTCGCCGAAGCGGCGCGACCCGTAGGGCACCGACAGCACGCGGGCGCGCGTGGGGCAGATGCGGCGGACCCACACCACCTCGGCGTCGCCGTCCGGGTCCAGGCGGACCAGGGCCGAGCCGAATCCGTCCTCGATCTCGCCCTCGCCGGGGCTGAGGTGCACCCCGTACTTGGTCCACGCCTCGCGCGCCGTGCCCCAGTCGCCGACCATGGTGGCGGCGATCCCCAGGTTCCACCACGCCGGGTTCCCCTCCGGCTCGCCGGCCCGCAGCGCCGCCTGCCGCCCCAGCTCGTAGGCCTTGGGCCAGTTCCGCAGGAACTTGTTGGCCAGCGCGGCGTCGAACCAGAGCTCGGCGCTGATCGGGGTGTCCGGAAAAGCGGCGAGGAACTCCTCGTAGCAGGCGGCGACCACCGTCCAGTCCTGGACCTCGGTGGCGTCCTCGCCTCGTTGCAGCAACTCCATGGCTTCAGCGCCCGACAGCTGAACCCGGCTCATCTCTCCCCCTGGTTGTGATTGCAGAAGAGAACAGAGTAGCGATCAAAAATAGGGAGCGATGAGAGTCCCCGCCTCCGAGGAACAGAGGCGGGGACTCTCCTCTACGTGTTATACGTGTGGTGCAGGTAGTGCGGCCGCGCTAAGGGTTCTCAGCCGTCTCAGCCGTTCCTGGCCAGAACCTGCAGCTGGCTGTACGGGCCGTTGAACACGTCCTGGTCGCCGGGCTGCGAACCGGAGTCCGCGTACTGCCAGAACGTGTACCAGCCCCAGCCCGGAGGCAGCGTGCCGCCACCGGAGGCGACGTAGTTCGCGATCCACAGCGGGGTGTAGTTCGCGAAGTTGGTGTCGTCGCTGGTGCAGGAGTTCCACCAGTCGGTGGTGGAGTAGATGACCGGGTAGACGCCGGTGCGCGACGCGTACTCGTTCACGAAGTCCCAGATCCAGTTGGTCATCTGGCTTCCGGACAGGCCGTAGCACTCCGAGCCGTAGGGGTTGTACTCGATGTCGAGCGCCCCGGGCAGGGTGAGACCGTCGGAGGACCAGCCGCCGCCGTTGTTGACGAAGTAGTCCGCCTGAGTGGCGCCGCTGGAGTCGCTGGGGTTCGCGAAGTGGTACGCGCCCCGGATCAGGCCCTGGTCGTAGGGGCCGACGTACTGGTTGTAGAAGTCCTGGTTGGTGTAGTACGTGCCCTCGGTCGCCTTCGTGTAGGAGAAGTCGATGTTCGGCGCGATACTGGCCCAGTTCAGGTTGCCCTGGTAGGCGCTGACGTCGATGCCCGGCAGCTGCGGCACGGAGGCCGGCGAGAAGGGCTTCGGGGCGGTTCGTGCGGTCGGCTCGTGGGCCGGGATCGTGGAACCCATGTAGTCGAGCTGGGGGTGGGTCGCCACCGTGGGGTGGACCGGCGTGGTGTGCCGGGTGGTGTCGACCTTGACCAGCTTGCCGGTGACCGTGCGCGCGTAGCCCGGGTGCGGGTTGGCGTGGACGGCCGGGGCGCCGGGGACGCTCGCGGGCGCGGCGCTCGTCGGCTCGGCGCTCGTCGAGGCGGCTCCGCTGGTGGCCGGCAGCAGCACGGTGCCGGCCGTGGCGACCGCGAGGGCCAGGACGGCCAGGCGGCGGGTGGTGCGGGTGCCGTGGGTACCGCGGGCCTCGCGGGATCCCTGGGTTCCGTGGGTGGACGTGGGCATCGTCGGCTCCGTCTTAACCGAGGGCCAACGCTTGCAGGCGGCTGTAGGCACCGTTGAAGGTGTCCTGGTCGCCGGCCATGGAGCCGGAGTCCGCGTACTGCCAGAAGGTGTAGAAGCCCCAGCCGTTCGGCAGCGGGGTGGCGGTGCCGCCGTAGTTGGCGACCCACAGCGGGTCGTTGGTGGCGAAGCCGCCGTAGTTGCCGGTGCAGGTCTTCCACCAGTCGGTGGTGGTGTAGATGACGGCCCAGCGGCTGGTCTTGGCGTGGTACTCGTTGACGAACGAGGCGACCCAGTTGACCATCGAGCCCTGGCTCAGGCCGTAGCACTCGGCGCCGTAGGGGTTGTACTCGATGTCCAGGGCGCCCGGCAGGGTCTTGCCGTCGGCGGACCAACCGCCGCCGTGCGCGACGAAGTAGTCGGCCTGGGAGGCGCCGCTGCCGCCGTTCGGGATCGCGAAGTGGTAGGCGCCGCGGATCAGGCCGACGTTGTAGGCGCCGTTGTACTGCTGGGCGAAGTACGGGTTGGTGTAGTAGGTGCCCTCGGTGGCCTTCGAGTACGAGAACGAGGCGCCGGCGGCCTTGGTCGCCGACCAGTTCACGTTGCCCTGGTGCGAGGACACGTCGTCGCCGATGGGGTTGCCCGAGGCCTGCGCCATGGACGGTATCAGCGCGGCAGTGGCGGCCAGGGCGCCGACCGCGAGCGCGGTGAGGGCGCGGCGGCGGGTCCGAGGGGTGCTGTGCCGGGGGCCGGACGACGAGATCTTGACCATTGAGCTCTCCTGTGGGTGAGACCTGATGGTGGAACCACGACGTGGACAGGAGACGCGAAGCGCCCGAACACGCCCCCGTCCTGCGCCGCCGCCGGCGAGACGCTGACAGTGTGCTGCTTCGCGTCGGTGTCCGCCGCCGTCGGCATCAGCCAATGTAGCGGGAAAACAACAACAGTCAACGACTGTTTATGAGAATTCTGCGAACTGATTGTCCGCACGCACGAACGCGGCGTGTCCGGCCGCGGCCGCGACGGCCCCCACCACCTGCCGCGCGGCCAGCCAGGTCGCCCCGGCGGCGCCGTCGGCGGCCAGCGCGATCGGCGAGTCCGGCCAGCGCCGGCCGATCGCCGCGGCCACCGCCTCGAACACCGGCGAGCGGCTGACCAGGACCGAACCGCCCAGCACCACCGGCTCCCCGGGCGCGGGGGCGACCCCGGCCAGGCTGTCCACCAGCGCCTCGGCGGCCTGCGCGACGATGCGCGCCGCCGCCGGATCGCCGAGCTCGTACGCGGCCATCACCAGCGGCGCGAGCCGGGCCAGCGCCACCGTCGGCTGCGCCGTGACGGCCCGGACCAGCTCGGCGGCCCGGCGCCGGCCGTGCCGGGTGAAGCCTTCGCCGATGCTGGCCGTGAGGGGGAGCGGGGCGGTGGCGGGGGGACGAACGGGGGCTGACGGGTGTGCGGCGGTTGCGATCGGGGGTGCGGCGGGGGCCGTCGCGCCGGTCTTCGCCGAGCCCGCTGCCGACGCTCGTGAATCAGGGCTGGAGCTACGACTAGCCGTAGTACTGGCGCCCAGGTCAGCGGCGCGGCCCGGGGTGCTCGACGCGGGGCTGTCCCGATCGTCCGGATCGTTCAGATCACCCTGATCGTCCTGATCCGCGTCGATCAAGCGCGCCAGCACCGAGGTCGCGAGTTCAGCCATCGGCCGGCGTCCGTCGGCGGCGGCGAGGGCGGCGCGCGCGGCCTGGCGTCCGATCCAGAAGCCGGAGCCCTCGTCGCCGAGCAGCCAGCCGTAGCCGTCGCGGAAGTGGACGGGGAGGCGGTCGTGCATGCGGGCGGCGACGGCCCCGGTGCCGGAGACCAGCAGGGTGCCGTCGGGCGCGGGGGTGCCGGCGGCGAAGGCCACGGTCACATCCGACACCACCCGCACCGCGCAGGTCAGACCGGCGTCGGCCCAGGCCTGGTCCAAAACGTACGGCGCCTTCGGATCGGCCAGCAGGGTACTGACACCGGCCAGCCCCACGACGCACGCCTCGACCCGCTCACCCGGCACGTCGCCGAGCGCCGCCTTCAACGCCGCGACGATGTTCGCGATGGCGACCCCGGCCCCCACCACGGTCGGATTCCCACCCCCGGCCCGCCCGGTACCCAGCGTGCGGCCGTCGACGCCGGCGAGCACGGCCCGCGAATGCGAGCCCCCGACGTCGAGCCCCACCACGCACCGGTCCGCCATGAACGCCGCCACCTCCCGATCGACGCCGCCGGCCACCGGGTGTGCCGCTGTGGCGTTATGTGGGATCTTGCCAGAGTAGGCACAACAACTCAACGCCATCGCAGAGCCTTGACGGACCCCCGCCGATCCGCGAAGCCCCGGCTCTGGGCTGCTGGCGAACCGGATAGCGGCCGGCTGCGGAGCCCCGGACGTAGGCGGCGGACGGGGCGAAACGGCCGTCTGGGTTGATGTGGATTCTTGGCGCACGGCGGTCCGCACCGAGCAAATGGCGGCGCACTCGGGGGTGCGGAAGACCAGGTCAGGTCGGTTGGGCAGACTTGGGGCAGGGGTCTGAGACGATGGGGCCGGGCATGGCGCCACATCGGGTGCGCTTAACCGCATCAGCACACGGCGGTTGATTTTGGTCGCTCGCGATGATGCCGGGGGCCGGGTTGCGCACGGGGGTGCGCTGGGCGAGCGCTAGGCACGATGATTTGCGCCAGCAGCCAGCAGCCAGCAGCCAGCTTGCGAGTCAGCCGGCCCGCACGCCAGCCCGCCGGCCCGCAAACCAGCCCGCGCGCCAGTCCGCAAGCGCGTGAGCCAGCCAGCCGATCCTGCCGCGCCGGCCAACTCGGCCCGCGAGCGAACCCGAGCTGCCCGCTAATCCTGCCCGCACCAGCCGAACGGGCCGGCACCGGCTCATTTTGCGCGCACCGGCCGACCTGTTCTGCGCTGGCCAATCCTGTCCGCGCCAGCCGGCAGACCTACTCCGCTGCTGTCGCAACCGTCCCCGCGCCGGCCAACTCGGCCCGCGAGCGAACTCGACCTGCCGGCCGATCCTGCCGCGCCGGCCAACCCGGCCCGCGAGCGAACCGACCTGCCAGCTAATCCTGCCCGCACCAGCCGAACGGGCCGGCATCGGCTCATTTTGCGCGCACCGGCCAACCCGTTCTGCGCTGGCCAATCCCGTCCGCGCCAGCCGACAGCCCTACTCCGCTCCTGTCGCAACCGTCCCCGCGCCGGCCGCCAGCCGCTCGTGCACGCCGGCGTCGATCTCCGGGTCCAGTACTCGTGCCGCGAGCCAGGCTGCGCCGACGGCGCCGGGGGCGGCGAACAGGGGTGTGCCGCCGTGGTGTTCGGCTAGGCGGCGTTGGACTTCGGCGCCGATGGGGCCCGGTGCTGTCAGCAGGGAGCCGGCCAGGACCAGGGGTTCGTCGGGGTCGTTGGTGGTCAGGGCGGTGGCGGTGGCCATCAGGTGGCTGACTGCGCGGTCCACGATGCGCTGCGCCACGCGGTCGCCGGCCGTGGCTGCCGCCGACACGAGGGGTGCCAGGGCGGCCAGGGCGATCGGGGGGCCGTCGTACACCGCGTCGCGGAGGGCGGCGATCTGCTCCTCGGTGGATTGCGGGACTACGTCGTCGCCGGTCACTGTGCCGAGTACCGCCGAGGCCAGCAGCGTCGGTTCGCCGCGGCCGTCGAGGGCTGCGAAGACCGCGCGGACCGCCTGGCGTCCGATCCAGAAGCCGGAGCCGTCGTCGCCGACCAGCCAGCCGTTGCCGTCGATGCGGGCGGTCACTTCCTCGCCTTCGACGCGCGCGGCTATCGAGCCGACGCCGGCGATCAGGACGGAGCCGCTGGGCCGCGGGGTTCCGGCGGCGAAGGCTGTCACCGCGTCGGCGACGACCAGCACCGGGCAGGTCAGGCCGGCGTCCACCCAGGTCTTGGCCAGCGCCTCGGCGCTGGAGCCGCGGGAGTAGCGCAGGATGCCGGCGGCGCCGACCACGACGCCGGCCACCGAGGCCGGAGCCACCGTGCCCAGGGCCTGCCCGACCGCGTCGCTCAGGTGCGCCACGACGTCCGGGATGGGCAGCGCCGTCGGGTTCGCCAGCCCCGTGCGCCCGCGGCCGATGACCTGGCCCTCGACCGTCGCGACCACGGCCTCCACCAGCGTCGACCCGGCCTCCACCCCCAGCACGACCCCGGTCCGGGTGCGGTCTCGGCCCGCCGGGGCGGACGGTGCGGCCGGAGTCGGTGCCGAGGCGGCGGGCGAAGCGGACGGCATGGGTCCTCCTGGCGTGGACGGATGTCCCGGTGGTGGTCGGTGCCTGACACAGTGTGGCATGCCGGACCGGGCCTAGGAACGGTTCGGGCCAGGTCCGGGACCGGTTACGGGACCTCGGCGGCGTGGCACGCGGCATGCCGCCCGGAGGCGGGCAGCGGCTCCGGATCGACGCCTCGACACCGCCCCGCCACGCCGAGCCGTTCGGCCTCACCGGAGGCGACAAGCGGACACCGCGGACGGAAGCGGCACCCGGCGGGGATCGCGGCGGAATCCGGGGTCTCGCCGGTCAGGATCACCGGCTCCGCGCCGGACTCGGCCACCACCGACAGCAGAGCCCTGGTATACGGATGCTGCGGTGCCGTGAGCACCTCCTCCACGGTCCCGGTCTCCACGATGCGCCCCAGATACATCACCGCGACCCGATCGGCGATGTTCCACGCCAGCCCGAGATCGTGCGTGACGACCAGCGCCGACAGCCCGGCGCTCGCTCGCAGGTCGAGCATCAGCTTCAGGATCTCGCCACGCACCGAGGCGTCCAGCGAAGCCACCGGCTCGTCGGCGACGAGAACCTGCGGATCGAGCACGAGCGCCCCGGCGATCACGACCCGCTGCCGCTGCCCGCCGGAAAGCTGATGCGGATGCAGGTCGAAGAAGCGCTCAGGGGGACGCAAGCCCGCGCGGGACAGGGCATCGGCGACCTTGGCCTTCTCGTTGGGGAAGCCGGCGAGGGCGGATTTGCCATGGATGCGCAGGCCTTCGGCGACGGCCTCGTAGACGGTACGGCGCGGGTTGAGGGCGCCGGTCGGGTCCTGGAGCACCAGCTGCACGCCCCGCCGATAAGCCTTCAGCGCGCGCGATTTGTAGGACACCGGCACGCCGTCACGAAGAACCTGCCCGGCGGTGGGCACGACGAGCCCGGTCAGCGCACGCGCAAGGGTCGACTTCCCGCAGCCGGATTCGCCGACCAAGGCCACGATCTCGCCGGGGGCGATGTCGAGATCGACGCCGTCGACGGCTCGCGCCCGTCCGCGACCATCGCGGGCCCGGTAACTCACATAGAGCTCGCGGACGGACAACACCGGCTTCACAACTGTCTCCGTGCTCACCCCGCCTCCCGCACAACGTCCACCCGCACACAAGCCGCCGTCCGTCCCTCCCCGGCCGCCGCCAGCGCCGGCTCCGCCGCCCGGCATTCCTCGGCGGCGAACGTGCAGCGCGGCGCGAACGCGCAGCCCTCCGGCAGGTGCGCCGGGTCCGGCGGGTCGCCGGGCAGGCCGCGTGGTCCGCGCCGCGAGGCCGCGTCGCCGATGCGCGGGAACGCTTCGGCCAGTGCGCGGCCGTAGGGGTGTCGGGCGTCGGCGAAGACCTCGCCGGCCGGGCCCTCCTCGGCGATGCGCCCCGCGTACATCACCGCCAGCCGGTCGCAGTGCTCGGCCAGCACGGCCAGGTCGTGGCTGATCATCAGCAGGCTGATGCCGTGCTCGGCCACCAGCTCGCCGATCAGCCGCAGGATCTGCGCCTGGATCATCACGTCCAGCGCCGTGGTCGGCTCGTCGGCCACGATCAGCTGCGGCGAACACGCCAGCGCCATCGCGATCATCACCCGCTGGCGCTGCCCGCCGGACAGCTCGTGCGGATAGGCGGCGGCGCGCGCAGCGACCAGCCCCACCTGATCCAGCAGCGTGGCCACCCGGCGGTCGGCAGCGGTTCGGCTGACGCCGCGATCGTGCACCAGGATCGGTTCGGCGATCTGGTCGCCGACGCGCCGCACCGGGTTCAGCGAGTGCATCGCGCCCTGGAACACGATCGACGCCTCGGCCCAGCGCACGGCACGCAGCCGGCCCCAGGTCATCGTCTGCACATCCTCGCCGTCCAGCAGGATCCGCCCCGAGACGTCCGCCGACTTCGGCAGCAGCCGCAGGACCGCCCCGGCCAGCGTCGACTTGCCGCAGCCGGACTCCCCGGCTAAGCCCAAGCGGCCGCCGGCGGGCAGCGCGAGGTTCACGCCGCGCACCGTCGGTACCGGACCGGCTGCGGTCTTGTAGGAGACATATAGGTTTTCCAACCTAAGGACGTCGTTCACATCCGCTCCTGAAGCCGCGGGTTCAGTACCTGCTCCAGTGCCCGGCCGACCAGCGTGAAAGCCAGCGCCACCGCGATGATCGCGGCGCCCGGCGGCAGCAGGATCCACCAGTCCCCGGCGCTGACCGCCCCGACGGCCCGCGCCAGCTGCAGCGTGGTGCCCCAAGAGACCTTCGTCGGATCGCTCAGCCCCAGGAACGCCAGCGTCGCCTCGGTCAGGATCGCCGCCGAGACCGTCAGCGTGGCCTGAGCCAGCATCAGGGGCATGACGTTCGGCAGGATGTGCCGCCGCATCACGTGCCAGTGCCCGCCGCCCAGCGCCTTGGCCCGCTCGATGTACGGCCGCGACTCCACCGACAGCGTCTGCGCCCGCACCACGCGCGCCGCGGTCGGCCAGGCCGTCACGCCGATCGCGATCACCACCGTGCCGACCCCCGGCGTCAGCACCGACGCTAGCGCCGTGGCCAACACCAGCACCGGCAGCACCAGGAACCAGTCGGTGACCCGCATCAGCACCGTGTCCACCCAGCCGCCGAAATGCCCGGCGGCGACCCCGACCAGCGCCCCGATCCCGACCGCCAGCAGCGTGGCCAGCAGCCCCACGGTCAGCGAGATCCGCGCGCCCCAGATGGTCACGGCGACCATCGAGCGGCCGTAGGCGTCGGTGCCGAGCAGGAAGTGCCCCGACGGCGCCTGCCTCGGCACGCCCGGCGCGAACACCGCCGAGAGGTCCTCGGCCGAAATGAACAAGGGAGCTGCCAGCGCCGCCACGGCGGTCAGCACCAGGAAGGCCAGGCCGACCAGGCCGGCGCGCCGGTGACGGAAGTCAGCGATCACGAGGTGCGCACTCTCGGGTCGAGGATCGGATACAGCAGCTCGGCCAGCAGGTTTATCACGACCACCGCCGCCGCGAAGAAGATGAAAAGTCCCTCCAGCAGCGGCTGGTCCGGCACGGTCAGCGCCTCGTAGAACAGCGACCCCAGGCCCGGCCAGGAAAAGACGGTCTCGGCCAGGATCGAGCCGGACACCGCGGTCCCCAGGTTCAGGAACACCAGCGTGACCGCCGGCAGCATCGCGTTCGGCACCGCGTGCCTGCGCCGTACGTCGTCCTCCCGCAGGCCCTTGGCGCGCGCCGTGGTGAGGTAGTCGGCGCCGACCTCCTCCAGCAGCGTGGCGCGCATCGTCAGCAGGTACTGCGCGTAGAGCACCGCGATCAGTGTCACGCAGGGCAGCACCAGGTGCCGGAAGTGGTCCCACACGGAAGGGAAGAACCCGTGCACGTTCGGCGAGCTCATACCCCCGGTCGGGAACATGCCCGGGATCGGGCCGAAACCGACGCCGAACACCACGATCAGGATCAGCGCGAGCCAGAACGTCGGCATCGACCACAGCACCAGCGCGATGCCGGAGTTCGCGCGGTCCGCACGGCTGCCGTGCTTCCACGCCGAGCGCACGCCGATGCGCAGCCCCAGGAACGCCGCGATCAGCGTCGCGGTGCCGACCAGGTAGACCGTGGCCCACACGTGGCTGCCGATCAGGCTGCTGACCGAGGTCTTGTACTGGTACGACGTGCCCAGGTCGCCCCGGACGACGCGCGCGGTGTAGTCGCCGAACTGCGCGATCAGCGGCTTGTCGATCCCGAACTGGTGCCGCAACGCCGCCAGCTGCGCGGCGTCGACCGCGCGGCCGCGGGTCAGGGCCCTGACCGGGTCGCCGGGCACCACCCGGAACAGGAAGAAGCCGGTGACCACCACGGCCAGCATGCTCACCAGCGCTCCGGCGACGCGGCCCGCGGCATACCGCAGGGGGATGACGGGCCCGCGCCGCCGGACGCTGGCGGCCCCTGAGGGAGGGGGCACGGCCGCGGCGTCCCCCGAACCAGGGTGCGCGGAGACGGTGATCGACACGGTCGGCTACTCGCGTTCCTCGGCCGACGCGGTGCGCCGCCGGCGCGCCAGGACCAGACCGCCGCCGCCCACGACCACCACGACCGCGATGACGATCCCAGCGATCAGGCCGGTGTCCGAGCTCGACGACGAGGACTTCGAGGACGACGCCGAGGCGGCCGCCGGCTTGGCCGACCAGAAGGACCAATAGCCGTCCTGGCCCCAGTAGACGCCGTTCGGCTGCGGCTGCTTCTCCCAGGAGCCGATGACGTCGGAGCGGTAGGCCTCCAACACGTCCGGGTAGTACAGGACATTGATATAGGCGTCGGTGTAGAGCGCCTGCTCCATCTGCTTCACGTCACTCGCGCGGGTCGCCGGGTCGTACTCGGAGATCTGCTTGGCGTAGAGCGCGTCGTAGTTCTGGTCGCAGATGAAGTCGTCACCGTTGAGGGTCCCGCCGGGCTTGGAGGGCCGGCCGTCGCACTTCCGCAGGGACAGCACGTAGTCCGGGTCCGGGTTCACCTGCCAGCTGTCGAAGCCCAGGTCGAAGGTGCCGGCGGTCTCGGTGTCGGAGAGCTTGCCCTGGTCCACCACCGAGGTGGTGGTGGCGATGCCGACGGCCTTGAGGTAGTCGCTGACGAAAGCCGCGTTCTGGGTGTCGTCGGGCCGGTTGGTCTCGCCCAGCAGGCGTAGCGTCAGCGGTTTGCCGTCGGGCATGGTGCGCATGCCGTTCGAGCCCTTCTTGAACCCGGCGGTGTCCAGCAGCTGGTTGGCCTTGTCCGGGTTGTACGTGTACGCCGTGGAGGGATCGGGGGACCAGTGGTAGGTCGCGAACGCCGGGGGTATGTAACCGGCGCCGGCCACGCCGTAGCCGCCGAGGGTCTTGGCGACCAGCGTCTTGGTGTCGACGGCGTACAGCAGCGCCTGGCGGAACTTCTGGTTCCGCAGCGCCGGGCTGCCGTTGCCGAAGGCCTGGCCGGTCGTGGTGGTGGCGCCGGGGTTGATCGCCAGCGCGTAGAACCGCTTGCTGGGGGCGTCGTTGGTGACGATGTCCGACTGGCCCTTCAGCGACTCGTACTGTGCCGGTGTCAGACCACTGACGAAGTCTACCTCGCCCTTCTTCAGCGCCTCCACTTCGGCGTCGGCGTCCTTGTAGAACTTGAACACCAGGTGGTCGAAGCCCGGCTTGCCACGCCAGTAGTTCGGATTGGCGTCCAGCGTGAGGTACTGGTCCTTCTGGTATCCGGTGAGAATGAACGGCCCGTCGCCGACCACCGGGAACTGCGCGTCGTTGTTGAACTTGCCGATGTCGGCGACGTGCGCGGCCCAGATGTGCTTGGGCACGATCGGGACGTCCAGCGCCAGCATCGTGGACTGCGGCTGCTTCAGAGTGATGACCAGCTGGTTCCCGGTCGCCGTCACCTTGGCGAAGTTGGCGACGAAGGTGCCGTTCGCGGTGGCCGCGTTCGTGTTCGTCATCATCAAGTTATAGGTCCAGGCCACGTCGTCGGCGGTGACCGGCTGGCCGTCGGACCACTTCACGCCGTCGCGGACGGTGAAGGTCCAGGTCAGCTTGTCCGCCGAGGTGGTCCAGGAACCGGCCAGGCCGCCGATCGCGTGGTCGTCGGCGGCGTCGTAGTTCGTGAGGAAGTCGTACATCAGGCGGTGGATGTCAGTAGGCAGCGCCCGCTGCGCCAGGAACGGCGACAGCGAGTCGACGCTGCCGGTGGTCGCGACGGTCAGGGTCTTGCCGCTGGGGGCGGCCGCGGCGGCGGCCGGAGCGCTCAGCACCGCCGCCCCGGCCAGGGCCGCCGCCAGGGCGAGAGCACGTCGTCGGGGGAGCGGGAGGGGCATGCGTCCTCACAAGCGGTGTGGATGGTGCCTTGCGGTGTTGTGACTCCGCGGGTCGATGTGCGCCGAGTGTGACAATTCCTTAAGGAGTCGTCAAGACTCCACGTTGAGTTCGGCCAACAAGCCACATATTCCGCAGCTGATGCCGGAGGTCGCCGTACCAGCGGGCGTGAACCCCACTACGCTGGGGGTGCGCGCGCCCGCGCGCGATCGCCCGGCCAGCTGTGGAGTCCCGACGGATGAAGGAAGAACTGCTCGACGCGGTCCTCCCCGAGGAGCGCCGTCTGCGCATCGCCGCGCAGCTGCGCCGCGACACCCGCGTGCGGGTCGAGGACCTGGCCGCACGGTACGGCGTCTCCGGCGAGACCATCCGCCGCGATCTGCAGGTCCTGGAGGAGCGCGGCATCCTGCGCCGCGTCTACGGCGGCGCCGTCGCGCAGGAGTCGCGCGGCTGGGAGCCCGGCCCCGACGAGCGCGCCATTGCCCGGCTGGACCCCAAGCGGGCCATCGCCGCGGCCGCCGCCGCGCTGGTGGAACCGGGGGAGACGCTGGTCTTCGACCTGGGCACCACCGTCGCCGAGACGGCGCGCGCGCTGCCGGCCACCTTCAGCGGCCGGGCGCTGTGCGTCGCGCTGCCGACCGCCGCCGAGCTGGCCGGCCGCGAGGGCGTGGAGGTGCACCTGGCCGGCGGGCAGGTGCGGCGCGGCGACCTGTCCTGCGTGGGTCCGGGCTCTGAGAAGTTCTTCGAGCGCTTCTTCGCCGACCGCGCGTTCATCGCCGCCTCCGGCGTGCACCTGAAGGCCGGCGTGACCGGCGACCGGCTGGAGGAGATCCCGGTCCGGCAGGCGATCCTGGCCCAGGCGCAGTCCGTGTACGTGCTGGCCGACGGCTCCAAGCTCGGCCGGGTCGCGGTCGGGCGGGTGTGCGCGCTGTCGGCGGTCACCGCGGTCGTCACCGACTCCGGCGCCGATCCGGAGGCGGTGCGCGCGCTGGAGCAGAGCGGGACCAGGGTGATAGTCGCGCCGACCGGCTCGGAGTTGGACTGACGCTCAACGTTTTGAGATATAGGCGAAGATCCGTCAAGAATCATCATGGGTTCTTGTTGATTATGCGCACGGTTGGTGCCACCTTGTCCGGGGAGTCCCCCACGCCCCCCACAACCCGGACGGTGATCGCGACCCATGATGAGACGCGAAAAGCGCAGACCCCGCATGCGCGTGCTCGGAATGCTGTTGTCCGCGGCGGCACTGCTGACCTGCGGGCTGAGCGGCGCTCCTGCCCAAGCCGGTACGTCCAGCGGCAGCGTCGCGGCGGCATTCGCCGCCGCTTCGCACACCTACGGCATGCCGCAGCAGGTCCTTGAATCGGTCTGCTACCTCGAAGGCCGCCTGAGCTCGCACGGCGGCCGTCCGAGCGTCGAGGGCGGCTACGGCTGCATGAACCTCGTGAAGAACGACCGGGCCGACACGCTCGACCAGGCGGCGAAGCTGACCGGGCTGAGCGTCAGCGCTCTGCGACACGACACCGCGGCGAACATCCGCGGCGGCGCGGCGGTGCTGCGGGCCGAGGCCGAGGCGCTGTCGCCGGCGTCGAAGCTGCCGGCGTCGCTGGCCGGCTGGTACGCACCGATAGCCGCCTACAGCCATGCGTCTTCGCGTTCAGTGGCCGGGATGTACGCCGACGCCGCGTACAAGCTGATCGCCACCGGCTTCACCGGCACGGCCGATGACGGCTCCCAGATCACCCTGGCGCCGCAGTCCGTGACGCCGGACAAGTCCACGCTGAACTCCGTACCGCTGGCGCCCGCGGCGCTCCCCACGGGCTGCACGCAGGACGGCAACGTCGACTACCCCTCGGCGGTCGACTGCGTGGTGCCGTCGAGCTACGACTGCAACGTCGCCAGTGGGGCTTGCACGTACACCGGCTCGAACCGGCCGTCGAGCTACGCCATCTATGACGTGACCATCCACGACCTCGAAATGAGCGCGCTGGACGGTGTGAACGAGTTCGAGGACGCCAACAGCGGACTCAGCGTGCACTACGTCGTCGACACCGACGGCACGGTCTACCAGACGCTGCGCGAGCAGGACATCGCCTACCACGCCGGGAACTACTACTACAACGAGCACGCGGTCGGCATCGAGCACGCGGGCGTCGACGCCTCCGGCTACCAGTGGTACAACGCCACCGAGTACCTGGCCTCGGCCAAGCTGGTCGCCTACCTGGCGAACAAGTACGGCATCCCGCTGGACCACGCGCACATCACCGCGCACGGCACCATCCCCGCGCCGACCGTCGGCACGTCGCCGAACCACGTCGACCCGGGCAAGTACTGGCTGTGGGACTACTACTTCGGGCTGATCCACGCCCAAGGCGTGCCCTACCCCACGGGGAACACCCCGGCCGCCGGCCTGTTCCGGGTCAACGCGAGCAGCGACCAGGCGCCGCTGGGTGCGAACGGCGCCGAGAGCGCCGGCAACAACAGTTTCTTCACCCTGTACACCGGTCCCAGCACCGCCGATCCGGTCATCCCCGGCGCGCCCGGCGCCGACTCCACGGACGAGACCACCAACGTCGAGACGCAGATGCCGTACTACTCCCTGGCCTCCCAGCCCGACCAGGCCGGGAGCGGGATGACGATGTACGAGATCTGGTACGGCGAGAACGACCGCCTGTCCAACTCCACGCCGAGCTACTACACCGACGCGAAGAAGGCGTGGCTGGCGGTGCCGGCCGGGTCGGCGGTGCCGGTGCACTCCTACGTGGTCAGTCTGAAGCCGACCACGACGAACGGGACGATCAAGATCTACGGCCGGCCGACGACGAGCTCTTCGTACGTCATCGGCACGGCGCCGTCCAGCTCGTTGTGGGCCGCGCCGAAGTCGGTGTTCGAGGACGGTACGCAGAACGTGTGGTTCGGGATCGACTACAACCACCGTGAGGCGTGGGTGCCGAGCTCGGAGGTGACGGTCGTCGACTGGTACTGAGGTGCTGACCTGAGGCACTGGCACTGGACTGAGGCATGGAGACCTGAGTTGTGGCGCGGCCACCGCTCAGGTCTCAGCCGCGCCGGGTCAGGATGATCGTGGAGAGCAGATACGTGGCCCCCAACACCGCGCACAGCCCGGCCCAGGTCATCGATTCGTGGCCGCGGATGAGTGAGACCAGGTAGCCGCCGACCAGCACCAGGGTCAGGACGTGCAGGGTCAGCGCCGATGCGCGCAGCTCGATGGACCGGCGGCGCTCGTCGCCGGTCTCGCCGCGCAGCAGCGCCACCGCCTCGGAACGACGGGAGCCGAAGACCAGGACCGCCGCGTAGGCGATCATGATGACCAGGCCGGAGACGGCCATCCCGACGTCATGGTGACTCAGGTAGATCGCCAGAAATACGCCGCCCATCACGGCCGCCGTCACCGGCACCGTCCACGGTCCGCGTGGTACGCCGCCCCGGCCTTTCCGCTCGTTCTGTTCCGGCTCGCCCCCGCCGGCTTCCGTGTCAGCATCCGTCGACATGGAACATCCCCTCCACCGTTGTGCCGAAATACCGCGCGATGCGGATCGCCAGAGGGAGCGACGGGTCGTAGCGGGACTGCTCGATCGCGTTGACCGTCTGCCGCGACACCCCGAGGGCCTGCCCCAGATCCTGTTGCGACAAGCCCTTCGCCTGTCGCAGGGCCCGCATGTCGTTGCGCATGCTATGGAAAGTACGCTTTACATCGCGACGGTGTCAAACAAGCTTTACATCTCACTCGCGATCATCTACGCGCGCGGTAGTAGTGCACTCACGCAGTGACGCCTCCTTTACGCTTCGCTTTTGCCGGACTACGGTGACAGCCGTGTCAGGACGTGGATTCCGCCCGGCCGACGCCGCTACTACGGCCCACCGTGCATACCGGCTGCTGGCGGCCGGACGGTCGGCGGCGGCGGAGCCGGTCGAGGCCGATCCGGTGTCGGCTGATCCCGCGGCCGATCCCGTGGCGGCCGTCGCCTCGGGGCTCGACGTCTCCGAGGATCAGGCGCGCGCCGGCCTGGAGTGGCTGGGCGAGCGGCGGCTGCTGGCCGCCGACGACGGCGCCGTCGCGCTGCCGGAGCAGGCGGTGCTGGACGTGCTGGCCCAGGCCAGCGGCGGCTTCGGGCGGATGGCCGAGGAGGTGGAGCGCTGGCGGACCGCCGTCTCCGACCTGGCGGACCTGGTGTCCGGCGCCCCGGCCGGCTTCGAGTCCGAGCGCGTGGACGTCCTGCGGTTCACCGACCGCACGGAACTGCGCCGCTGGCTGGACGACCGCGCCCTGCTCAACCGCCGCGACGCGGTGGCGATGCACCCCGCACTCGCCCCGAACGACGTGCTCCGCGAGAGCCTGAAGGTGGACCTGGAACTGCTGCGGCGCGGAGTCGGCTTCCGCATGCTGGTGTCCCGCACCGCGGCCCGCCGCCCCGGAGCCGCCGCGTACCTCAGCGCGCTGGAACGCGGCGGCGGCCAGGTCCGCGTCGCCGACGCGATCCCCTTGCGCATGCTGGTGCTCGACGGCTCGGTCGTGGTCACCCCGGGCTCGGACGCGGAGCCCCCCTGCGACGTGGTGATCCGCAGCGACGTGGTCGGCCGCTGCCTCCTGGCGGCCTTCGACCACCTCTGGGTCGCCGCGGAGAAGTACGCGACGTTCGTCGGCGCCGGCGACGACCGCGACGAGGAGCTGACGGCGGTGCACGTCAGGCTGCTGCGGGCACTGGCCACCGGCGCGAAGGACGAGGCGATAGCGCGGCAGCTGGGGTGCTCGGAGCGGACGCTGCGGCGGCTGGTCGCGCAGACGCTGGACGCGCTCGGGGTGCGGAGCCGGTTCGCGGCGGGGGCCAAGGCGGCGCAGTTGGGGCTGCTGGATTAGGGAACCTGCGTACTGACCCACACCGTACTGACCCACACCGCACTGACCCACACCGCACCGACCGGCACCGCACCGACCGGCCCCGACCCGCGCCGCCCCGACCCGCGCCGCCCCGACCCGCGCCGCACCGACCCGCGCCGCCCCGACCCGCGCCGCGCTGACCCGATCTGCGCGGCGCCGCGCTGACCCGATCTGCGCCGCGCCGCGCTGACCCGATCTGCGCCGCGCCGCGCCGCGCCGATCCGATCCGCGCTGCGCCGATCCGATCTGCGCCGCGCCGATCCGATCTGCGCCGCGCCGCGCTGACCCGACCCGACCGGCACCGACCCGACCTGACCCGCGCCATTCTGCTGCTTCGCGCCCTGCTGGTCCTGCTCCATGCCGTGTGGTCGTCCTCAGCGCCAGGGGTCGAGGGCGTGCTTTCCGCTGGTCTGCCCTTCTTCGAGCTGCCGCAGCACGTCCGGGCCCAGCGCCAGGGGGTGAATCTGTGGCGTGCCGGGAGGGTAGACCCCTCGGTCGATGAGCGCTTCGAGCTCGGCGAGCAGGTCGGCGAAGGCGGCCGGGGTCGCGGCTGCCCAGTTGCCGATATGCAGGCCCCTGACCTGGGCGTAGCGGGTGAAGATGAGGTCGCGGGTGGAGACCTCGGCGTGGCCGGACGCGGCGCCGAAGACGATGACGCGTCCGGTGAACGGCTTGGCGACCGCCAGGCTGGTGGTGAAGGTGGCCTCGCCCACCGATTCCAGGACCACGTCGACGCCGCCGGTCAGGCGCAGGATCTCGGCGGCGAGATCGGGACGCCGGCTGTCCAGGACCTCATCGGCTCCCAGGGCCTTGACGACGTCGTGCTTGGCCGGGGAAGCCGTGGCGATGACGCGGGCGCCGTAGTGACGGGCGAGGTGGACCGCGGCCTGGCCCACGCCGCCTGCCGCCGCGTACACCAGCACCGTCTGGCCCGGCTCGATCTCGCCCAGCGGCCTCAGCGCCGCCAGCGCGGTCGCCCAGTTCAAGACCAGGCCCAGGGACTCTGCATCGCTCCAGCCAGCCGGCACGGGGAGCACGTCGGCCGAATGCATGGTCATGTACTGGGCGAACGCACCCGCACCGACTCCCACGACGTGGGTGCCGAGCCGAAGCGGGCTCTCGACGTCCGGCGCGGCGGCCACGATCTCGCCGGCGGCTTCGAACCCTGCCGTGTAGGGCGCCCGCGGCCCACCCTCGTAGTTGCCCCGGCTCTGCATGACGTCTGCGAAGTTGACCCCGGCGGCACCCACGCGGATCAGGTACTCACCGGACCCTGGGACGGGACGGGGTCGGTCGGTCGCAAGGGCCAGGTCCTTCGGCCCCTGGTGCGACCGCTGAATCAGGGCCTTCATCAGCTGCTCATCAGTGCTCATGCGCCGACGCTAGGAGGCTGACGCTTGCGTCAAGGTCAAGCGGCATCTCACGAACCGGCTGAACCGGCCGGACGGGCCTTGCGCAGGAACGCGTCAAGGGCCTCCTGCTGCCCACTGAGGATGGCGATGCGCGCGGCGAGGCGGTCGCGGTGGCTCCGCACCTCGGCCAGGAACTCCGGACAGACCTCGTCGGATCCGTCGGTGAGGTGGGGCAGGAGCTCCCGGATCAGCCGCACGGGCAGCCCGGACTCCAGCAGCTCGCGGATGACCAGCACCCGATCGATGGTCGACGGGCAGTAGTCCCGGAACCCGTTGGCGCACCGGCCGGAGACGATCAGGCCCTCGGCCTCGTAGTACCGCAGCGCGCGTGCGCTGACTCCGGTGACGTCGGCGGCTTCGCTGATCTGCATGTCCGGCGACAACGTCCGGGCCCGCCGCCGTCTTCCTTTGCTGTGCCTTTAAGCGTCTCACCCCTCGGCGGGATTAGGCCGCGACCGGCCATGGCCGCCATCGGCCCGCCGCGACGCGTTCCCAACCGGCCGTTCGGTTCCGAGACTGACGAATCAGTCCCCGTCCATTAATCGGAACTGGAGATCCCCACCATGTACAGCCCCACCTTCCTCGCCGCCCGTCGCGGCCGCCTCGCCGCCGCGGCGCTGGCCTGCGCGGCCCTCACCGCCGGCGCCGGCGTCACCGGCGCCCCCGCCGCGGCCGCCCACAGCCGCACACCGGTGTCCTTCGGGCACCACCGCCACGTGAAGAGCTTCCAGGACAGCAACTGGGGCGGCTACGTCGCCACCGGCAACTTCACCAGCATCTCCGGCTCCTGGACCGAGCCGCAGGTGACCTGCAACACCAGCAACGACCTGTACGCGCCGTGGGTCGGCATCGACGGCTACGGCTCGGACAGCGTCGAGCAGACCGGCGTGCAGACCGACTGCTCCTCCGGCAGCCCGGTCTACTCGGCCTGGTACGAGATGTACCCGGCGCAGCCCGTCTACTGGAACGACCCGGTCTCCGCCGGCGACTCCTTCACCGGCAGCGTGGTCGACAACGGCGGCGGCAACTACACCATCACCCTGACCGACAACACTGCCGGCTGGACCGAGAACACCCAGCAGCAGTACAACGGCCAGGACGCCAGCGCCGAGGCCGTCATCGAGTCGCCGACCTCCAGCTACCCGTCCTTCTCCGAGCAGGACTTCAGCAACGTGACCGTCGACGGCCAGGCCTTCGACGCCTCGAACCCGCAGGCCCTGACCAGCGGCGGCTACGGCCCCACGGCGCTGAGCAACGGCTCGTTCGCGATGGTGCCCGGCGCCGGCTTCAGCGCCCACAAGAAGTAGGATGCGCTGATGTAAGGCTGATGTAAGACGGTATCGGCAGCTGTCGCTGGAACGGTTGGAATGGGCCGTAGCCAGTAGCGCCAAACCGATAGCGGCAAGAAGGAAAGACGGACCGACCGGTCGTCGACAGCCACCGGTTCGCCATCCGGCGCCCGCCACGAGGCCTCGTGGCGGGCGCTTTCGCGTCCCGGTCTACAACGAGATCCCGGCCACCATCGTCCGAGCCAGCGCCGCGCACGTCGCGGCGTCGGCCTCCCCGGCCTGCCCGGTGATCAGCCCGAACAGCGCCCCGCCGAACAACGCGACCAGCGTCGCCACGTCCTCCCGCGACGTGGTCAGCCCCAGCATCTGGTGCTGCTCGTACGAGTACTGGACCGCCGCTTCCCTTATGGCCTCGAACGTCTCCCGCAGCGCCGGCCTCCGCGTCGCCTCCAGCGTGAGCTCGTACACCGCCAGATACCGCTCGCGGTGCAGCTTCACCGACATCTCCAGCGACATCGCCAGCAGCCCGATCAGCCCCTCCCGGTCCACCGGCCCGGTGAGCAGGCCGTGCGCGGCGGCCATGTCCTCCTCGTGCAGCTCCAGCACCCGCTCGGCCGCGGCCCCCAGCAGCGCGTCGCGGCTCCCGAAGTAGTTGGCGGCGGTGCCGGCGGGCAGCTCGGCGGCGGCGTCGACCGCGCGGTGGCTGAAGCCGTGCATCCCGGAGGCGGCGAGCACGCGCAGCGCGCCGTCGGTCAGGGCGCGGCGGCGGGCCAGGTTCGGAGGAGGAGCCATCACCCCTGGATGATACCGGAGTCATGATAGTACTATCGAGGTGGTACTATCGCCGTGGTGGTATCAAACCGGGGAGGAAACCATGCGCATCGCAGTCATCGGAGCCGGAATCGGGGGCCTGGCCGTGACCCGGGCCCTGATCGCGGACGGACACGACGTCGCCTGCTACGAACACGCCGAAGCCCTGCGCACGACCGGCTCGGCGATCACGATCTGGAGCAACGGGACGGCCGTCCTGCACGCGCTCGGCGTCCCCTACGCGGACATGGGCGCCCCGATCGACGTCCTGGGCACCCTGCGCGGCACCGACGGCCGCACCCTGATGGACATCGACGTCTCCCGCGCGGCCGTCCGCTACGGATTCCCGCACCGCTCGACCCCGCGCCGCGAGCTCATCCGCCGGCTGGCCGAGGGCCTCCCGCCCGGCACGCTGCACTTCGGCCGCCGCGCGGTCGGTGTGGAGCAGGCCCCTGACAGCGCCGAGGTGAAGTTCGCCGACGGCTCCTCGGCCACCGCCGATCTCGTGATCGGCGCGGACGGCCAGCGCTCCGCGATCCGCCTCGCCGTGCACGGCACCGACCCCACGCGCCCGGCCGGCTGGGCCACCTGGCAGGGCCTGACCCCGGTCGACACCGAGACCACGCACTCCCGGCGCGGCCTGATGGTCATCGGCAAGGAGGGCATGTGCGGCCTGCTGCCGGCCGGGAACGGCCTGCTCCAGTGGTGGTTCGACCGCCGCTGGGACGCCGACGCCCCGCAGCCGCCCTCGGTCACCGCCATGCTGAAGGAGCGCTATGGCCACTGGGAGGCCCTGCCGGTCGTCGAAACCCTCGCCGCCGCGGATGACTCGCACATCGAATTCTTCGCCCACCGCCGCCAGAAGGTGACGCGCGGCTGGAGCCGCGGACGCGTGGTCCTGCTCGGCGACGCCGCGCACACCATGCCGCCGACCGTCGCCCAGGGCGCCAATCAGGCCCTGGAGGACGCCTGGGCGCTGGCGCGCGGCCTGCGCCGGACCGGTGATCTGCAGGCCGGGCTGCTCGACTACGAGCGCTCAAGGCTCAGGGGAGCTCGGATGACGCAGCGGATCGCCGGATCGGAAATGACGGACAAGTACACGCCGCTGGCGACGCGGCTCACGCCGGACGCCCTGGTCACCGGCTTCCACACGTGGTGGATCCGGGCGGTCAGCTCGATCCTGCAGGAGTAGGGGCACCCCGGCTGTTCCGGGCGCACGGGGAAGAGGGCAGGATGCCCTGGTGGCAGAACTGGCGTCCGTGGCGTTGCCGGGCGGGCCGGGCGCACCGGACGCGCTCAGCGGGCCGAACACACTCAGTTCCACAGCGAGTGCAACAGCGACGGCGACTGGACTCGTCTTATCGTCTGTGCCCCTCCCGCAGAGCTCGCCGACTTCACCGGCCTGGCCCACCGAAAGCGTGCGGCTGCGAGCGGCGGCGCCCGACGCGGTCCCGGGCCCGGCCACGGTGCTCCGCCTGCTCGGCTCGGCCCGCCCGGCCGACGTCCCGCACGTCCTGGCCGCCCTCACCCCCGACCAGCTCGCCGAGGCCGTCGCGACCGCCGACCTGCCGCTGGCCCCGGCGGTCGTGGCCCACGTCTCCCGCTGCGGCCCCGCGCAGGCGCGCCGCGTGCTCGCGCGCCGCCTGGTCCAGCAGCCCGAACACGTGCCGCCGCGGCCCCTCACCCTGGAGGCCTATCTCCGGGCCCTGACCGAGGCCGCGGCCGCTGACTACCGCGACGACGCCGTGACCCGCCTGCGCGCCCTCGCGCTCGCGGCGTTGTGCGCCGGTGCGCTGACCGCCGAGCAGATCCTCGACCACACGCGGCCGGCGGCGTTGACCCTGGCGCTCGCCGTCTGCACCCCGGCGGACTACCCGCGTCCGTGGGTCCGCCGCGCGACCGGCGACGTCAGGGTCCTGCTCGCGCGCCGCCTGTCCGAGGAACTGGGCGAGGACGACCGGCGCTGGGCCGCTGCGATCACCCTCAGCGGCAGCTTCGCCGGCACCGTCGCCGAACTCCTGCACTCCGACGAAGCCCCCGTCGGCTTCCGCCGCTTCTTCGACGCGAACCATTCCGACCACGCACCGCAGAACGTCCTGCTCGCCCTGGCCCCGCGCGCCGTCGCAGGACGCTACCTTGCCGGACTCGGCGGACTCGGCGGACTCGGCGGACTCGGCGGACCGGGCAGACTCGGCGGACTCGCCAGCCGCACCAGACCGGTCGGACCGCCCAGCCTCACCGATCCGTCGAGCGCCTTCCGCCCGAGCGTGCCGGACCACCAATGGGAGTGGATGTTCGCCAGCGGCCCGCTGAGCCGGCCACTGGTCGATCACGTGCTCGCGCACGGCACCGTCGACCAGCGCCGCCGCCTGCTGCGCAACGAGCTGTGCCCGGACTTCGTCCTGGAGCAGGCGCCGGCCGCCCAGAACCGAGAGATCCTGCTGCGCAGGCTGCTGCCGCCGCACATCCGCAGCCGGGCGTTCCACTTCTTCGACCGCGAGCCGCGCGAGGCCCGGCTGTGGGCCCACAGCATGACCGAGCGCGGCCGGGACGGGCTCGTGGACCTCGCCTGGTCGCTGATCGACGCCCCGGAGTTGCTGCGCCAGGTGGTCGTCGCCGCGCTGGGCCGTGCCGACCAGCAAACGCTGACCTGCCTGTACGGCGCGCTGGCCGAGGCGGCCGGGCCGGAGCCGGTCTGGGCGCTGGACCTGGAGCGTGCCGGGAGCCTGGAGGCCGTGCTGCCGCCGGTCCGCGCCTCCATGGCCCTGTGCAGCGCCGAACCGCTGGTCGAGGCGGCCCGGCAGACGCCGCGCCGACACTGGATCGACGTCCTGGAGCCCGAGCAGTTCGGCTGCCAGGGGCTGCGCGCCGAGGCCGAACTCGACCGCACCGGCCACTTCCCGCTCGAAGCGCTGGTCGCCGAACACCTCGACGGCCGTGCTGACTTGTGGGGCGAGCTGGCGCGCCGGCTCGCCGCCGGGGCCACGCCGGTGGAATCCGCGATCGCCGACGTGGCCGCGCCGGCTGCGGTGTCGGCCTCCACCACCTGACAACAGGCCCACCGGGGTGACGCGCCACCGCCGCTCCACCTGATGGACAGGCCCTGTCCAGGTAAGCCTCGCGGACTACAATCGTCACCGATTGGTCAAGTAAGAGCAGCCGCTCACCCGGAGGAACCCTCATGGCCTCGACCGCCGTTATTTCCGCGCACGCCGGAAACGCCCGGATCGCCGCACTACGCGAAGCACTCCGGACCAGGGTGGTGGTGGCCGACGGGGCCATGGGCACCATGCTGCAGGCGCAGAACCCGACGCTGGACGACTTCCAGGGCCACGAGGGCTGCAACGAGATCCTGAACATCTCGCGCCCCGACATCGTGCAGGCCGTCCACGAGGAGTACTTCCGCGCCGGCGTGGACTGCGTGGAGACCAACACCTTCGGCGCCAACCACACCAACCTCGGCGACTACGACATCTCCGACCGCGTCTTCGAGCTCTCCGAGGCCGGCGCCCGGCTGGCCCGCGAGGTCGCCGACGGCTTCGCCACCGCGGACAAGCCGCGCTGGGTCATCGGCTCGATCGGCCCCGGCACCAAGCTGCCGTCCCTGGGCCAGATCGGCTACGCCACGCTGCGCGACGCCTACCAGGCCGAGGCCGCCGGACTGATCGCCGGCGGCGCCGACGCGCTGCTGATCGAGACCAGCCAGGACCTGCTGCAGATCAAGGCCGCGGTGCTGGGCGCCAAGGCGGCGGCGCGCGCCGCCGGGATCGACGTGCCGGTGTGGGCCTCGGCGGCGTTCGAGACCACCGGCACGATGCTGCTGGGCACCGAGGTCGGCGCGGCGCTGACCGCGCTGGAGTCCCTCGGGATCGAGCGCATCGGCCTGAACTGCTCCACCGGCCCGGCCGAGATGAGCGAGCACCTGCGCTACCTGGCCAAGCACTCCACGATCGGCCTGTCCTGCATGCCGAACGCCGGGCTGCCGGTGCTCACCTCCGACGGCGCGCACTATCCGCTGAGCCCCGAAGAACTGGTGGACTGGCACGAGCGGTTCGTCGACCAGTTCGGGATCGCGCTGATCGGCGGGTGCTGCGGCACCACGCCGGAGCACCTGCGGCAGCTGGTGGACAGCCTCGGCGGGCGCGAGGTGCCGCAGCGCGCGCCGAAGCGGGAGCCGGGGGCGTCGTCGCTGTACCAGCACGTGCCGTTCCGGCAGGACATCAGCTACCTGGCCATCGGCGAGCGCGCCAACACCAACGGGTCCAAGGCGTTCCGCGAGGCGCTGCTGGCGGAGAATTGGGACGCCTGCGTGGAGATCGCGCGCAACCAGATCCGCGACGGGGCGCACATGCTCGACCTGTGCGTCGACTATGTGGGCCGGGACGGCGTCGCGGACATGAAGGCCGTGGCCAGCCGGTTCGCGACCGCCTCGACGCTGCCGATCGTGCTGGACTCCACCGAGCCGCAGGTGCTGGAGGCCGGGCTGGAGACGCTCGGCGGGCGGGCCGTCATCAACTCCGTGAACTACGAGGACGGCGACGCCCCGACCTCGCGGTTCGCGCGGATCATGGAGCTGGTGTCCGCGCACGGGGCCGGCGTCATCGCGCTGACCATCGACGAGCAGGGGCAGGCGCGCACCGCCGAGCACAAGGTGGCGATCGCCGAGCGGCTGATCGAGGACATCACGACGAACTGGGGCGTGCCGGAGGACTCGATCCTGGTGGACTGCCTGACGTTCACCATCTGTACCGGGCAGGAGGAGTCGCGGCGCGACGGCCTGGAGACCATCGAGGGCATCCGGGAGCTGAAGCGGCGGCACCCGGACGTGCAGACCACGCTGGGGCTGTCGAACATCTCCTTCGGCCTGAACCCGGCCGCGCGCCAGGTGCTGAACTCGGTGTTCCTGCACGAGTGCGTGGAGGCCGGCCTGGACTCGGCGATCGTGCACGCCTCGAAGATCCTGCCGATCGCGCGCATCCCGGAGGAGCAGCGCAAGGTCGCGCTCGACCTGGTCTACGACCGGCGCGCCGAGGGCTACGACCCGCTGACCCGGCTGCTGGAGCTGTTCGACGGCGTGGACGCGGCGTCGTTGCGGGCTTCGCGGGCCGACGAGCTGGCGGCGCTGCCGCTGCAGGAGCGGCTGAAGCGCCGCATCATCGACGGCGAGCGCAAGGGCCTGGAGGCCGACCTGGACGAGGCGCTGACCGAGCGGCCGGCGCTGGAGATCGTCAACGAGGTGCTGCTGGACGGCATGAAGACGGTCGGCGAGCTGTTCGGGTCCGGGGAGATGCAGCTGCCGTTCGTGCTGCAGAGCGCTGAGACGATGAAGGCGGCGGTGGCGCACCTGGAGCCGCACATGGAGAAGTCGGACTCCACCGGCAAGGGCACGATCGTGCTGGCCACGGTGAAGGGCGACGTGCACGACATCGGCAAGAACCTGGTCGACATCATCTTGTCGAACAACGGCTACAACGTGGTCAACCTCGGGATCAAGCAGCCGCTGCAGACGATCCTGGACGCCGCCGACGAGCACGCCGCCGACGCCATCGGGATGTCCGGGCTGCTGGTGAAGTCCACGGTGGTGATGAAGGAGAACCTGGAGGAGATGAACACCCGCGGCGTGGCGGGGCGCTGGCCGGTGCTGCTCGGCGGCGCGGCGCTGACCCGGGCCTACGTCGAGCAGGACCTCGCCGAGCTGTACGACGGCGAGGTGCGCTACGCGCGCGACGCGTTCGAGGGGCTGAACCTGATGGACGCGGTCGCGGCGGTGAAGGCCGGCGTGCCGGGCGCGTCGCTGCCGGCACTGCGTCCGCGCCGGGTGAAGGCCTCGGGACCGCTGCGCGAACTCCCGGACGAACCGATCCCCGCGCGCTCGGACGTGGCGCTGGACAACCCGATCCCGACGCCGCCGTTCTGGGGCGACCGCATGGTCAAGGGCATCCGCCTGGCGGAGTACGCGCCCTACCTCGACGAGCGCGCGCTGTTCCTGGGGCAGTGGGGCCTCAAGCCGGGGCGCGGCTCGGGCGGGCGTTCGTACGAGGAGCTGGTCGAGACCGAGGGCCGGCCGCGGCTGCGGATGTGGCTGGAGCGGCTGCAGACGGAGAACCTGCTGGACGCGGCGGTGGTGTACGGCTACTTCCCGGCGGTGAGCAAGGGCGACAGCCTGCTGATCCTCGACGAGAGCGGCGAGCAGCGCACGAGCTTCACGTTCCCTCGGCAGCGGCGTGACAGGCACCTGTGCCTGTCCGACTTCTGGCACCCGCAGGACAGCGGCGAGGTGGACGTGGCCCCGTTCCAGCTGGTGACGGTCGGCGCCCGTATCGCCGAGGCCACCGCGGAGCTGTTCGCCGCCAACTCCTACCGCGACTACATGGAGCTGCACGGCCTGTCGGTCCAGCTGGCCGAGGCCCTCGCCGAGTACTGGCACGCGCGGGTACGCGACGAACTGGGCTACGCCGCGGAGGACCCGGACTCGACGGAGGGGCTGTTCAAGGTGGAGTACCGCGGATGCCGGTACTCGTTCGGGTACCCGGCGTGCCCGGACCTGGAGGACCGGACGAAGATCGTGGAGCTGCTGAAGCCGGAGCGGATCAACGTGCTGCTGTCGGAGGAGTACCAGTTGCATCCGGAGCAGTCGACGGATGCGATCGTTGCGCACCATCCGGAGGCTTCTTACTTCAACGCTGGGTGAGGTGCTGCGGTCTGGCGCGGAGCTCGGCGCGCCGGCGCGGGCGGTCAGTCGTCGTCCGCGCTGTCGCTGTAGTCGTACTCGTCGACGTCGAGCACCGCGCCGGTGGCCTGTAGGAACTCCAGAACGGCGCGGTCCAAGTGCCATCCCAGCAGGTCATGGCCGTCGATCAACTCGGGCGGCGTGCTGGCGAGGCGGTCCTGCCCTTCGTCGTGGTTGAACTTGCGCACGATCTCCAGGACGGCGCCGGACTGGTCACCGTCTTCGGCGTCGAGCCGCCGCGCCAACGCGGCGATCGCGTCACCGTGAGGTGCGAGCCGTTCCATGATGCGCTCGACTTGCTGGTCCACGCTCATGGCCGGCTCGCGGCACACGATCTTCCAGCGGTGCAGGGGGGGATGGGGTCGCGGCTCGCCCCGGCGACTTCCCCGCACCGATATCTCGTCCGGTGCGATGCCCAGGATGGCCGTCATCTCGGCGGCCGGGATGACAAGGCTGGACAGCCCGAAGTAGGCGTACTGGCTGATGAGCATGCCGGAAGGATAGAAGTCGCAGCGGTCTGCGGCTCGGCAATATCGCAGTGGCCGATGCGCCGGCCGCGCCCGCCGGCCTCCGCCCCGGTCACCCCTCCGTAGCCAGCGCCTCAGCCTCCGCGGCCCGAGGCCCCGTCACCCCGTGCACGGCGTCCGGCGCGTTGCGGCCCAGCAGGCCGCCGCCGAGGGCGACCATGGCCGCCAGGATCGCGACCGCGACGAAGGCCACGCGCAGCGAGGTCAGGTCGGCGATGCCGCCGATCATGCCGGGGGCGGCCATGCCGGCGCCGTAGGCGATGGTGGCGACGCCCGCGACGCCGAGGGTGGGGTTCGGGCCGGCGTGGCCGGCGGCGGCGAAGGCCAGGGGGACCACCACTGAGACGCCGATGCCGATTAGCATGAAGCCGATGACGGCCGGGACCGGGCTTTGGGCCGCGACCACCAGGACGCCGCCGAGCGCGCCGAGGGTTCCGCAGGCCCGGACCGTCGTGGCCGCGCCGAGGCGGCCGACCACCGCGTCGCCGGACAGGCGGCCGGCGGCCATGGTGAAGGCGAACATGCCGGTGGTGAAGGCCGCCTCCGCCTCGTCGCCGTGCAGGACGCGGTGCATGTAGACCGAGGACCAGTCCTGCGCCGCGACCTCGGCGTAGATGCCGCAGAAGCCGACCAGGCCGATCAGCAGGATCACGCCGCGCGGGATCACGAACAGCGGGACGTCCCCCTTCTTCTCCTCGACCAGGCCGACGTCCGCGTTGGTGGTGCGGAAGCCGGACGCTCCCCAGGACACCGTCACCGCGAGGACCGCCGCCGCGACGGCGAAGTGGACGCGGGCGTCGACGTGGGCGTGCGCGGCCAGGGAGCCGGCCAGCGCGGCGATCAGGACGCCGGCGCTCCAGCTGCCGTGCAGTCCCGACATTATGGAGCGGCCCAGGCGTTTCTCGACCAGGATGCCCTGGGCGTTCATCGCCATGTCGGAGGTGCCGGCCACGGCTCCCATCACGGTCGTGCACGCCGCCAGGGCCAGCAGGTTCGGCATCCAGGAGGCCGTCACCTCGACCGCAGCCATCGCGCAGATCAGCGTCCAGGCCGTCGCCCGGGTGCCGAAGCGGGCCACCGCGCGGCCGGCGAACGGCATCGTGGTGATGGCCCCGATCGAGGTCATGAGCAGGGCGATGCCGAGTTTTCCGGCGGAGAGCTGGAGGTGGTCGGACAGCCACGGCAGCCGCGAGGCGAGCGTCCCGGAGGCCGCGCCGTGGGTGGCGAACACCGCCGCGACGGAGCGTCGTTCCTTGTCCCACATGCGCCGTCTCCGCCCCTGGCCTGGTCCACCCCTTACCGTGGGGGATCTTATCGTCAGATTAAGCGGCGTGGACCTGAGTAAAGTTTTGGCTAAGCTGAACACTTCGAGCGCTGACAACCAACCTTGGGCACGGCCCGCCAGGAGGGTGCATGGCCGAACACGAAGGACTGGGCCCGCTGCCGCCGCTGTTCGACGTCCCGCACCCGCGGCCCCCGGCCCCGCTCGACACCGACTCCCCGCACGTCGCGAGGGTCTACGACTTCCTGCTCGGCGGCAAGGACCACTTCCGCGCCGACCGCGCCGCCGCCGAACTCCTGCTGCGCGCCAACCCGTACTTACGCGACACCTGCCGCGAACAGCGCGACTTCCTCCGGCGCGCGGTCCGATACCTGGCCGGCGCCGGCGTGCGCCAGTTCGTCGACATCGGCACCGGCCTGCCCGCGACGCTGCCGACGCACCAGATCGCGCGCTCCGTGGAACCCGCCGCCCGGGTCGCGTACGTCGACAACGACCCGATCATCCTGTCCCACGCGCGGGTCCTGCTCACCGACGGCGGTCCGGGGACCGCATTCGTCGAGGGGGACCTGCGCGAGCCCGAGGCGCTGCTGCACGACCGGGCGCTGACCGAGCTGATCGATCTGCACGAGCCGGTGGCCATGGTGGTCACCGGCTTGCTGCATTTCCTGCCGGACCATGAACAGCCTGCCAAGCACCTGCGCACGCTGATGGACGCCTGCGCTCCGGGCAGCTGCCTGGTGCTCACCCACGGCGCGACGGACCTCGCGGTGGAGCTGTCGCGCGCCACGGCCGCGGCGTTCCGGCAGTCCGGAATCCCGTGCCAGGCCCGGGACCGCGAGGAGGTGCTGGAGCTGATGGTGGATCTGGAGCCGGTCGAGCCGGGGCTGGTGCCGATGGCGGCCTGGCGGCCCGAGGGTCCGGTGACGAGGGCGATGCGGGAGCGGCAGATCGCTTACGGGGCGGTGGCGCGGAAGGGGTAGGGGAGGGGCTCGTATTCGGGGACGGGGCTGTCGTTGGACGCGGCCTCAAGCCGCGTCCAGCACCTGCACCGCGACCAGCTCCTCCAGATACCGCGCGTCCCACCAAGCCATCTGCCACTGCTTGGCCCGCCGGAAGTACAGCTGCGTGTCGAACTCGACCGTGAACCCGTTGCCGCCGAAGATCTGCTGCGCGGTCGCCGTCACGTCCCGGAACGTGTCCCCGGCGAACAGCTTCGCCATCGGCGCCAGCTTCGCCGTGGAACGCCCCGCGTCCCGCGCCCACGCCGCCTCCCACACCAGCGTCTCGGCGCCGTCGACCACCGTCACCGCGTCGGACAGGTAGTGCGCGATCGCCTGGAACGCCCCGAGCGGCTTGTCGAACTGGTGCCGGGTCAGCGCGTAGTCGACGGTGAACTCCAGCGTCCGGCGGGCCGCGCCGGAGGCCTGGGCCGCCGCCAGCACGATCGCGTCGTGCATGACCGCGTCCCACACCGCCCAGCCGCCGCGGACGACGGAGTCCTGGGGGACGAACACGTCCTCGAAGTCGATCCGGTACTGCGTGTCGGAGGCGATGGTGAGCTGCTGCGTCAGGCTGACGCCCTCGGCCGCCGGGTCCACCAGCAGGAACACCACCTCGCCGTCGGCTTCGTCCCGCGCCAGCACGAGCACTCGCTCCGCGCTGCGTGCGTAGGGGACGTGGCGCTTGACGCCGGTCAGCCGATAGCCGCCGCCCTCAGCAGCGACGGCCCTCGCCCGCACACCCTTGGGCCCGCACCCGCGATCCGGCTCCAGCCACGCCACCGTGAACACCCCGGTCCCGGAGGCGATCCGCGGCAGCCAGCGTTCCTGCTGCTCGTCGCTGCCGGCCGTCGTCAGCACCCGGCCGGCCAGTACCGTGCTGGCGAAGTGCGGCGAGGGCACCAGCGCACGGCCGAACTCCGCGTACACCAACGCCGCGTCCAGCAGCGTCATGTCCGTGCCGCCGTGCTCCTCGGGCAGCCGCATCCCGTGCAGGCCGAGTTGCCCGGCCTGCTTCCAGAAGTCCTCCGGGTAGCGTTCGGGGTCGTTCTCCAGGTCACGCACGGTCGCCGTCGGCACGTGCCTGGCGCACAGGTCCCGCACCGTGTCCCGCAACAGGATCTGCTCGTCGCTGAAGTCGAGGTCCATCGTCAGGGCCTTCTCTCGTTCTCTCGCTCGCTAGGGGCGCCAGCGCTCGCCACGCCGCGCCCACGGGTTGTCGTCGGAGTCCACCGGCACGGCGATCCGTGCGGAGCACCCGGTTTTCGAGGCGCCGCCGACCGCCAGATCGAGATCGAGATCGACCCAGCCGCAGCCGGTGTCGTCCACGGCCACGCCGGTGACCGTGCCGCCGATCGCCATGGTGTCGCCGGGGAAGACAGAGTCCTTCATCCGGAAGCGCATGCGTCCGGGGCGGCCGTGCGGGCCGGTCCAGTCAGTGAGGTAGCGCTCGAACCACGCGGCTTGGTTGGGGGTGTTGAGGAAGATGTCGCGGACGCCGTTGCGCTCCACGGCGAATGCGTGGTCGTGGTGCATCGGGCGCCAGTCTCGGGTGGCCAGGGCGCCGAGGACGACGGTCGTGGCGGACACGTCGTAGGTCAGCGTCGGCAGCACGTCCCCGACGGCGATCGCGTCCAGCGTGAGCAGCGGTTTCATGCAGTCTGGTCCTCCCGGTCGTAGCCGAACCCGGTGTACGACTCGACCCCGCACAGCTCGCCGCGCACATTGCGGTACTCGACGTCGATGGTCCAGAACCGCCCACGGCCGAGCTTGGTGGTCTTCACCGGGCTCACCGAGCGCAGCCGCTGGCAGGTGGTGAGGATGTCCCCGGGGCGTACCGGCTCGTGGAACACCGTGGTGAACTCCGCGATGATCGCCTCGGGCAGATTCAGGCGCTTCTTGAGGTCGAAGTGGATCTGGAGCGGCAGCTTGGGTTCGTCCCGGCCGGGGGACCAGTGGTGCGGACGGAACCACGTCGAGAGCATCGACGGCGGCGCGATCGGGCCGCCGGTGACTTCGGCCGCGACGGTGTCGTCCCAGTACAACGGGTTGCCGTTCTCGACCGAGGCGCAGGAGGTCCAGACGTAGCCGCGTTCGACGGGGAAGTCGGCGGTCTCCTCGTGGCTCGTGCGGTCGATCAGCGCCGTGACGTCGGCGGGGAGGTCGTCGGGATGGTTGTCGGTCATGCCACGGTGCCTTCCGCCAGCAGTTCCTTGGTCTCGGCTTCGGTGAATCCGGCCTCCAGCAGCAGCTGCGTGCTGTGCGTTCCGGAGGGGAGCTGATAGGGGAGTCCGGAGCGAACCATCCCGGCCAGCAGCGGGGCGGTCTGGCGCAGTTCGCCGTGCTCGGGGTGGACGGCCGCAGCGAACGCGTCCCGGGAGCGGTATTGGGGATCCTCGGTCAGCTCGGCCACGGTGAGGACCGGTGCGACGCAGGTGTCTGATCCGGACAGGATCGCCACCCACGAGTCCCGGTCTCCGGCTGCCAGCGCCGCGGCGATGTCCTCGCGGATCTGGTCCTGGACGGTGTCATCGGTCTGATGCGTGGCCCACTTCTCCAACCCGAGCAGGCGGCAGAAGTTCGCCCAGAACTTCGGTTCGATCGCGGCGACCGCGAGCCAGCGACCGTCGCCGGCCCGATAGGTGCCGTAGCAGGCGTAGCGGCCGGAGGTCATCGAGTGCTGATAGCCCGGTTCGCTGCCGGTGGCCAGGTACTCGTCGACCGCCAGCGACATCAGGGACAGGACGCCGTCGGCAACGGAGACGTCGAGGTACGCGCCCTCGCCCCTCACGAGCGCGGCGAGGATGGCGATCACCGCGTGCATGCCACCGCCGGCACTGTCGGCGAGCGTGGCGCCGGGCAGGGCCGGGTTGCCGCGCGCTCCGGGCTCGCCGACGGCCAGGTAGCCCCCGACGGCGAGGTAATCGAGGTCGTGCCCGGCCCACTGGGAGCTCGGGCCGGACTGGCCGAAGCCCGTGGTCGAGCAGTAGACGATCTTCGGGTTGCGCTCGCACACGGTTTCGAACCCGATGCCCAGCCGATCGGTCACGCCGGGCCGGAACGACTCGATGACGACATCAGTGCGCTCGGCCATGCGCAGGAAAGTCTCACGGCCGCGCTCGACCTTCAGGTCCAGCAGGATGCGGCGCATGCCGCGGTGGCCGCTGTAGGCGTGGAAGACCGGAGTGATCTGCACCGCACCGCGCGCGGGCACGGCACCGACGTTGACCACCTCGGCGCCGTAGTCCGCCAGCCACCGCCCGGCGCGCGCCGCCGGCCCCACGCTCGCCAGATTCAGGACTCGGACACCCTCCAACAGCGGAGTCGTCATCTCAGAAGTTCTTCGGCAGGCCCAGGCGCCGCCGCGCGATGATGTTCTTCTGCACCTCCGACGTCCCGCCGCCGATCGTGTCGAGCACCGTGTAGCGGTACGTCGACTCCGCGCGGCCGGCCATCGGCGCCTCCTCGGTGCCGACGCGCAGCTGCGATCCGGGTGCGGCCAGGTCCATCGCGGCGTCGGCGACGCGTTGCGAGAGCTCCGTCGCGTAGAGCTTGTACTCGCTGGCCTCGGTGGTCGGCGGCGGCCCGGGTTTCGTCGAGGCGGCGACCACCCGCAGGCCCATCAGGCGCGCCACCTCCGCCTCGGTCGCCAGGCGGGCGATGCGGCGGCGGGTGACCGGGTCCTCACGGACCGGCTCGTCGTCGACCTCGGCGGTGCGGGCCCAGTCGACCAGCAGTTGGAAGCGGGCGGCGATGGGGGAGTAGGTGAACATCGTGAAGCGTTCGAGGTCCAGGGCCTCGGAGATGTACTGGAAGCCCTTGTTCAGTTCGCCGACGCGGTGGTCGTCGGGGACGAAGACGTCGTCGAAGAACACCGAGTTGGTGCGCTCGTCGCCCATCGTCCAGATGCCCTGGACGGTGATCCCGGGGTGGTCCAGCGGGACCAGGAACAGGGTGATGCCGAAGTGCTTCGGCGCTTCGGGGTCGGTGCGGGCGCCGACCCAGTACCACTCGGCGAAGTGCGCGGAGGTGGTCCAGGTCTTCTGGCCGTTCAGGATCCAGCCCTCGACGCCGTCGCGGGTGGTGCGCTCGGCCTTCAGCTTCATCGACGCCGCGTCGGAGCCGGAGTCCGGTTCGCTGTAGCCGACCGCGAACTCGACCTCGTTGCGCAGGATCTTCGGCAGGAACTCCTGGCGCAGCGCCGGCGAGCCGTGCGCCAGGATGGTCTTGCCGATGATGCCCACGCCCTTGCCGATCTGCGGGGCCCCGCGACGGGCCAGCGCCTCGTTCAGCAGGTACTCGTACACCCCGTCGCCCTCGGCCCCGCCCCACTCCTTGGGCCAGGTGATGCCCAGCCAGCCGCGCTCGCTCATCTTCTTCATGAACGCGCGGCGCGCCGGGGTGTCGACGATCTGCGCCATGTTCTCCCGGGTGACGTCGAAGACGCTGGTGTCCCCGGGGACCTGTTCGGTGTCGAGGAAGGTTTCGACGTCGGCGGCGAAGGCCCGCTGCTCGGGCGTGAAGTCGAAGTCCATAGTGCGGTGAACATATATCTGACGGCGTGTCAGATCAATACTCGCCGACCGCGCGCGTATCCTGCCCGGGTGGCAGACAGCGCGTGGCGGTTCAGCGTCCTCGGCCCGGTGCGCGGCTGGGGCCCGCACGGCGAGCTGGACCTCGGCTCGCCCCAGCAGCGCGAGCTGCTGGCCCTGCTGGTGCTGCGCCCCGGCCGCGCCGCGATGGCCGAGGAGCTGATCGACGCGCTGTGGGGCGGCGACGCCCCGAAAGGCGCGCTGAGCACCATCCGGACCTACGCCTCGCGGCTGCGGCGCGCGCTGGGCGGGGGCGCCGAGGGCGTCGGCGGCCCTGGCGGCCCTGGCGGCAACGGCGGCACCGAGGCCTCCATCGGTACCGCAGGCCCGATCAGCTCGGTGGCCGGCGGCTACGCCCTGACCGTCGACCCCTCGGCGGTGGACGCCCTGGCCTTCGAGGCCGGCCAGGCGGTCGCGGCCGGACTCCGGGCCGACGGCGACCTGATCGGCGCCGCCCGCCGCCTGCACGAGGCGCTGGAGCTCTGGCAGGGCGAGCCGCTGGCCGGCCTGACCGGACCGTTCGCGGTGGCGCAGCGTGCGCAGTGGACCGAGCGCCGGCTCGGCGCCCTGGAGGTCAGAATCGCGCTGGACCTGGAGGTCGGGCGCTACGGCGCGGTGACGGCGGAGCTGGCGGCGCTGGCGGCCGAGTTCCCGCTCCGAGAACGTTTCCGCGAACTGCAGATGCTGGCGCTGTCCCGCAGCGGCCGCAAAGCCGAGGCGCTGGCCGTCTACGACCAGACGCGGCGCACGCTGGCCGAGGAACTCGGCGTCGATCCGGGACCGGATCTGCGGGCGCTGTACCGGCAGGTGGCGGCAGGCGCCGCGGACACCGACACGGTGAACGGCTCCGGGCGCACGGCCCGCGACTGGGCCGCCGTGGCCGGCGGGGCGTTCGGACTGCCGCGCGTGCGGTCGGTCCCCAGGCCCGACGACGCCGGTGCCGTCGCCGCCGATCAGCGCCCCGCAAACACGGCTGAAACATGTGCCGAGACAGCACGTCCCGGAGCTTCGATGCATGCGGTCGAACCATCGGCCTCCTCGGCATGCGCCGGGCACACCGGCCCCGCGCAGCTCCCGGCCGACGTCGCCGACTTCACCGGCCGCGCCGACTGGTCCCGGCAGCTGCTGGAGCTGATCCAGCCGGGCGACGCGATGCCGCTGGCGGTGCTCTCCGGCATCGGCGGCGCGGGCAAGTCCACGCTCGCCGTCCACACCGCGCACCTGGCCGTGGGCAGGTTCCCCGACGGCCAGCTGTTCGCGGCGTTGCGCGGGACGGACCGCGAGCCGGCCGATCCCGGCGGCGTGCTCGGCGGGTTTCTCAGGGCTTTGGGAACTGATCCGGGAGCCGTGCCGGACACCCTGAAGGAGCGCACGGAACTGTTCCGGACCACGCTCGCCGGACGCAGGGTGCTGATCGTGCTCGACGACGTGCGCGACGCCGAGCAGATCCGTCCGCTGCTGCCCGGCACTCCCGGATGCGCGGTCCTGGCGACGAGCCGGTCCCGGCTGACCGGCGTCCCCGGCGCGCGCCTCCTCGAACTCGGCGCGTTCCACCCCGACGAGGCGCTGGCGCTGTTCAGCGCGGTGGCCGGCGAGGATCGCGTCGTCGGGCACGAGGCGGCGGTGCGCAAGGCCGTGGCGGTGTGCGGCCATCTGCCGCTGGCGGTGCGGATCCTGGCCTCGCGCCTGGCCGCCCGGCCGCACTGGACCGCCGAGACGCTGGCCGGGCGGCTGTGCGACGAGGCCCGGCGGCTGGACGAGCTGCGGGCCGGGGATCTGGCCGTGGAGGCGACTTTCCGGCTCGGGTACGAGCAGCTGCGGCCGGACCAGGCGCACGCCTTCCGGCTGCTGGCCGTGCCGGACGGTCCGGACATCGGCGTCGAGGCCGTGGCGGCGCTGCTGTGCTGCCCGGAGCAGGTGGCCGAGGACCTCGCCGAGGGGCTGGTCGATCTGTGCCTGGTCGAGTCGCCGAGCCCGGGACGGTACCGGCTGCACGCGCTGTTGCGGATGTTCGCGCGGCGGCTGGGCGCCGACGTCGACGGTCCGGATGCGCACCGCGCCGCACTGGATCGCTTAATCCGTTATTACCTCGGGGTTTCCGCGGCCGCCGCGACGGCGGTGAATCCGTGTGCTGCGAACCTGGAGGGGCTGATATCGGCACCCGCGGTCGCCGACGCGCCGATCGGTTCGGCGGACTGCACGGCGTGGGGGGAACGGGAGCGGGAGGCGGCGTGCGCGGCGGCCACTCAGGCGCTGCTGAGCCGGCACGGCCGCGCCGCACGCTGCGCCGGAGTCGGCGACGTGGATCAGAGGACTGATCCGATCGGCGGGGGCCCGGTCGAGCCCGTCGATCTGGTCGACGCCTGCGCCGATCTCTTGTACTGGCAGGGGATCCTGTGCCAGTCCGGCCCCGGCGATCAGGACTTGGCGCGCCTGGCGGCCGTCCTCATCGACGAGGCCGACCGGGAGGGGAACCGCCGCGCGGAGGCCGTCGCGCGCTTCGAGCTCGCGCACTCGCTGTCGCAGTCCTGGTACTTGGCCGAGGCGGACGTGCAGGCCGCAGCCGCCGTCGCTGTGGCGCGAGAACTTCCCGAGCCCGGGTACCTGCTGGAAGCGCTGTCGGTGCTGTCCGCGAACCACTGGCGTGCCGGGCGCGACGAGGAGTCCATGCGAGCCGCCGCCGAGGCCCTGCACCTGCTGGAGCAGACCGGCGCCGGCTGGGAGCAGCTGTCGGAGGCGCAGCTGAACCTCTCGCAGAGCCTGTGCCGCGTGCAGCGCCCCGAGGAGGCGCGGGAGCTGGCGGAGCGGGGGTTGGCGCTGCGGCGGGCCCACGGCGACGCCAGAGGGCTGGCCGACGGCCTGCACTCCACCGGGATGGTGCTGCGCGAGGCGGGCTTTCCCGATCGCGCCGCGGCCTGCCACCGCGAGGCCTTGGACATCCACCGCGGCATCGGGCAGCACCGCCTGCTCGGCTGGTCGCACCTGCGGCTCGCGGAGGCGCTGGCGGACCAGGGCGTGGACCACGAGGCCCTGGAGGCGGCCGCGCAGGCGGTCGAGACGCTGACCGAGGTCGGCGACCGGCCGGGGCGGGGGCTGGCGCTGGCGCTGGTCGGCCGGATCCGCGAGCGGCTCGGGGACCCGGCCGGGGCGCGGGCAGCTCGGCAGGATGCTTATTCGGTCTTCGAGGGGACGTCTTCGCCGGTGACATTCGAGCTGCGCAAGTCGCTGGGGCTCGACGCCGCGCCGGGTGGCGCGCTTGACGCGGCCGACGGCGCGGCCGGCGCCTCGGGCCCGGCCGCGCGTCCTGCCGAGCAGTGGCCGCAGTGGATGCCGCGGCATCCGGTGCCGCCGCGCGGTCGGGGCTAGGCGGCCGCTTCGACTGCCTCAGCGACTACTTCGGTGACCGCGTCGGCCAGCGCCGTGACCACGTCCTGCGGCACGTCCAACGCCCCGAGCGCGTCGTCGAGCTGAGCTACCGAACTCACCCCGACGACCGGCACGATCGCCGGGTCGCCGCGCAGCAGCCACGCCAGCGCCAGCTGCGTGCGCGTCACTCCGGCCTCGTCGGCGACGCGCCACAGGGTCCTGAGACGCGCCTCGTTCTCCGGACTCTGATACTGCTGCGGCAGCGGCCGGTCTGGCCGGACCAGCGCGCCCTCCAGCAACGTCGCGTACGCCATCATCGACACCTCTCCGTCGCGCACCATGGCCAGCAGCTCGTCGTCGGCGGTCTCCTGCGGCGAGGAGAAGGCGGCGCCGGGCAGTGCCCGCAGGTAGGCGTGCCGCTGCTGGACCGCCGTGTAGCCGGGGACACCCAGCGCCTCGGCGGCGGCCCGGGCCCGCTTCACACGCGACGTCGGATGGTTCGAGACTCCGGCGACCGCCACCTTGCCCTCCGCGATCAGCTCCGCAAAGGCGCCGACCGTCTCGGGGAACGTCACGGAGGTGTCCTCGATGTGCGAGAACAGCACCTCGACACGGTCGGTCCCGAGCCGCGCCAAGCTGCCCTCCGCCGCCGCGCGCACCGCCGGCGCCGACAAGCCCTCGGCGTTGCGCGGCCACGGCGCCACGAACGCCGGATCCGGCTGCGCGCCGAGCTTGGTCGAGATCGCCATCTCCTCGCGGCAGCCACGCGAGGCCAACCAGCGTCCCAGCAGCTCCTCGCTCTCATGGCCGGTGGCGCCCTCGACCCAGAAGGCGTAACAGTCAGCGGTGTCCAGGAAGGTCCCCCCGGCCTCGCGGAAGCGGTCGAGGATGGCGACGGACGTCGCCTCATCGGTGGTCGTGCCGAACATCATCACACCCAGCGCAAGGGTGCTCACCCGCGGCCCACTCGGACCGCCGAAGGTCGTGTACTCCATGCCCGCCATCCTGGAATCTGGAGCGCGCTCCAGGTCAAGCCCTCCTACGATGGGACGCTATGACGACCGAGAACTACTCCCCGGCACAGACGGTCGAGATATCCGGCTTCTCCCTCGACACGCTCCGCTACTACGAGCGCATCGGCCTGATAGAACCAGTCCGCCGCGCCGCCGGCGGCCACCGCCGCTACACCGACGACGACATCGGCTGGCTCGACATGCTCCGCTGCCTCCGCGGCACCGGCATGCCCATCGCCCAGATGCAGACCTTCGCCGAACTAGTCCGCGACGGCGACACCACAGTCGCCGAGCGCCTAGCCCTCCTGGAGGAGCACGACGCGAACGTCGAGGCAGAAATGGCGCGCCTGATCGACCTGCGCCGAAAGGTGCAGGAGAAGATCGCGTACTACCGGGGCGCTTTGGCGCAGATGCCGGTGGAGTGCGTGCGGGACTAGGGCGATGGCGGGCCGGCGCTTGGCATGAGCGGCGGCGGGGCCGGGCTCCCGGTTCCGGTGAGGACCGGTGCCTGCTGGCTGCGGGTGGTGACGGGCCAGCGTGGCCGACCACGTGGTGAGGGGGTCCGAAGGACCATGCGGGGTGTTGGTTCTGGGTCCCTCGCCGCGTCGGCGGGCTCTGCCAACCTGGCCGGTTTGGCGGTGTCAAGCCGGACGAGGCTGAACCACAGCAGGTGGGGTGCGGCTTGATTCCGCCAAACCGGGCTGGTTCCGTTTACGGCGACGACGCGGCGAGGGACCCAGGACCTCGGCGACCACAAGCAGCGACCGCCGCCGACCAACGCAACGCAGGCAACAACGTGAAGGAAGCCGACCAGTCGCGGACCGGCGCCCCCAAGCCCGACGCGCGGGTCGCCCCCTCGCTGTAGAGCGCCCGCCGGAGGCCTCAAGGCG
>NZ_JBGCCM010000058.1:0-51913 GCF_041262085.1 Catenulispora sp. GAS73 | reverse complement strand
CCGAACCGGATGCAGAACCGGCAGCCCTGATCGCCTAACAACAACACAGGATCACCCGCTGGCCACCCCATACACCACCAGCGCGGACGTGACCTGATGCGGCGGTTGAGCAGGTGGTCAGGCTGCTGCGAACCGGGGCTGTGCCGCCGCATGTTCCGGCGTTGGCCGACGCGGTCGGATTGTCCGAGCGGCAGCTGCGGCGGCGGTTTACGGAAGCGGTCGGCTACGGCCCGAAGACCCTGCACGGCATCCTGCGCTTCCAGCACGCCCTACGCCTGGGACGCGCCGCCCCGAACAGCCTCGCCGACGTCGCCTACCAAGCCGGTTACGCCGACCAAGCGCACTTCACGCGTGAGGTGCGGCGGCTGGCCGGCCTGACGCCGACCGAACTGCTCGGATCGGGCGAGTAGGGCTAGCCCCATTTCCCGCGCCGCGGGGGCTCCGCAGAATTGATCACGTCGCAAAGCCCTGCTTCACGACGCCATCTGCTGATCTTCCACGGGGAGCCATCATGAACCCTCTCGCGCGCCGCGTCGCGGTCCTCGCCATCACCTGCTCGGCGCTCGCCGGCCTCACCGCCGTGTCCGGCGGAACCGCCTCGGCGGCGAGCGCGACGCCGGCGCCCGCCTTCCCGCCCCTGAACCCCGCCGCGCTGCAAGCCGCCATCCAAACCCAGCCCAGCGACAACGCCGCCGGCGACGTCGTCCGCGTCGGCGAGCCGGGCGTGCTGTGGAAGGGGTCCACCGTCGACGCCGAGACCGGCCGCCAGATCCCGCCGGACGCGCACTTCCACGCCGGGAGCATCGCCAAGACGTTCGATACCGTCGTGATCCTGCAGCTCGCCGCCGAGGGCCGTATCGACCTCGACCAGACCGTCCAGCACTACATGCCCGGCCTGCTGCCCCACACCTTCGCGCCGATCACCGTCCGCCAGCTCATCACCTTCACCAGCGGCCTGCCGGACGTCGACGAGGGCGCGCCCGCAGCGAGCGCCGACCAGGTCATCGCCACGCGCTACACCTACCGGACCTTCGACCAGATCATTCAGGAGACCCTGCGCCCGACCGACCGCCCGTGGCCCCGGCCGCACTTCGCGCCGGGCACCAAGCAGGAGTACAACTCCCTCGGCTTCCGCATCGGCGGCGCGCTCATCGAGCACGTCACCGGCCGCTCCTACAAGCAGGAGCTCACCGCGCGCGTCCTGCGCCCCCTGCACCTGACGCAGACCTCCGTCCCCGAGGACGACCCCGTCATGCCGCGCCCCTACCTGCACGGCTACATGACCGACGACGAAGGCCAAGCGATCGACGTCAGCGAGCAGGGCGGCGACCCCTCGAACCTGATCTCCACCCCCTCCGACCTGGACCACTTCATCACCGCGCTGATGCAGGGCCGCCTGCTGCCGCCGGCGCAGCAGAACGAGCTGTTCGCGATCCCCACCGACGGCGCCGGCCAGCCGCTGCCGTTCGTCAACGGAAGCTCCTGCCCGAAGGTGGCCTGCTTCGGCGCCGGACTGATGTCCACGAAGCTGCCGAACGGCGTGGTGCTGTGGGGCAAGACCGGGCACGACGACGGCTACGCCAACGGCATGTTCGCGACCAGGGACCTGTCGATCCGCGCGGTGTACTCGGTGTCGAACCTCAGCGTGGACTTCTCCGCGCCGAGCCCGCTCAGCCAGCGCCTGATCGCGGCGGTCCTGACACCCGCGCGGACTGACTACAACCGCCCGTAAGCCCGCAGCACCCGCAGCGCCTTCACCGTGGCCCCCGGCCGCGCCTCCACCTCCGTGGTCGCCGACCACTTCGCCCAGGTGATCGGCCACCCGCCGTCCGGGTCCTGCGATGCCGCCAAGTGGTCCAGACTCCGCCGCATCTCCTCGTCGCTGAACCACGCCCGGGCGAGGCTGTCAGGACTCGGCGCGTAGTCGTACGGCAGGTGGTACTCCCCCGGCGCGTACCCCGGGGCGACCGGCGTGTCCTCGGGGTGCGCGGGGTCCAGCAGCACCATGCGCTGCTCGCGCAGCAGTTTGCCGAGCCGGTCGGCCTGCTCGCGGGCCCAGGCCCGGTCCGGCGCTGACTCCAGGAACATCAGGGCCGACTCCACTCCGTAAGGGTGCGTCTGCTCCATGGCCTCCACTCCCCGGCGCGCGAACTCCACCGCGCCGGGGATCCAGGGGTGCGTGACCCCGCTGCGCAGGACCGGGCCGAGGATCTGGCCGGTGGACAGGACGTCGGCGGCGGGTTCGACCGTGACCGGCAGCCACGGCGGACGCGGGTAGGCGCCCAGCGTCGGCAGCACCGCCGGCACGCCGCCCTCGGCGGTGGTGACCGTGCTCAGCCAGTCCAGCACCGGCGTCACCGACGCTGCGTCGAGCCGGCCGGCGTCCTCCAGGATCGTCAGGGCCGTGGCGGCGGTCAGCGGTTGGGGCTCGGGCCCGCGGATGTCCGGTTCGAGTCCGTACGCGTAGGCGCCGTCGCCGGTGCGGTACGCGGCGAGCGCCGCCGCCAGGCCTGAGCCGTCCGGGGCGCGGCCGAAAAGGACTTCGAAGCGGCGTTGCTCCAGGACGCGCCCGGAGGTCCACAGGAAGGTCTCGGCGCGATCGGTGATCGGTCGGGTCTTGTTCGCGTTCATGCAGCTGAAGCTACGCCGGGGCGCCCGGGGCGTCTTGAACGTTCCGGCCATGGTGCCGTACACCACAGCCGCCTCGCACGACAGGTGCAGGGTCCTGCTCTAAGGTCGGCTATGACGTAGCAGTGAACATGTTCCAGTTTCCTTGGGAGCCATAGTCGTGAGTGCACCGCATATCGGTTACGCCGCCATGTTGGAGCAGTTCGGTCCGATCGAGGTCACGGAGTACTCGGCGCTGGCCGAGCAGCACGGCTTCACCGGGACCATGGCCGCCGACCACTTCCAACCCTGGGTGCCGCAGCAGGGGAACGCCCCCTTCGTGTGGAACGTGCTGACCGCCATCGGCGAGCGCACCACCACCGACATGGGCCCCGGCGTGACGTGCCCCTCCTTCCGCATGCACCCGGCGATGGTGGCGCAGGCGTCGGCGACGCTGGAGGCGATGTATCCGGGGCGGCACTGGCTGGGCCTGGGGTCCGGGGAGGCCCTGAACGAGCACATCATCGGCGGGTACTGGCCCGAGGCGCCGACCCGGGTCGCGATGATGTTCGAGGCCATCGAGGTGATCAACAAGCTGTTCACCGGCAAGGACGTGAAGCACTCCGGCAAGTACTACACGCTGGAGACCACCCGGCTGTGGACGCTGCCGGCCGCGCCGCCGCCGATCTACATCGCCGCCGCCGGCCCCTACACCTCGCGCAAGACCGGCGAGCTGTGCGACGGCATCATCACCCCGGGCGCGGCGCACTCCAAGGTCGAGGGCGTGTTCCGGAACTTCGCCGAGGGCGCGCGCAAGGCCGGCAAGGACCCGGACACCATGCCGAAGATCCTGCAGCTGCACCTGTCGTGGGCGCCGACCGACGAGGAGGCGCTGGCCAACGCGGTGACCGAGTGGCCCAACGGCGGGATGAAGTTCCCCAAGCAGGACATCCGCTCGCCGTTCGACTTCGAGCAGATGGCCAAGCTGGTGCGGCCGGAGGACTTCGAGGGCCGGATGGTCATCTCCTCCGACCCCGACGTGCACCGCGCCTCCATCCAGGCCTTCCTGGACCTCGGCGTGGACCGGATCTACCTGCACAACGTGGGCCGCAACCAGGCCGAGTGGATCGAGGTCTTCGGGCGCGAGGTGCTGCCGAAGCTGACCCGGTAGGCGCCGGCGAGCCTGGGGCGCTCTGAAGGGACCAAGGGACCCTTCGAGGCGCTGTTCAGATCGTGCGATGGTGGGCCGACTGGTCCGGATGGCTGACATCCGGGCCGTCGGCCCGCGCTGTGCCGCAACCCGCGGCCTGGATGTTCGTTGACGATCACCGAAGGGGCGTCGTGTTCGCCCCGATTCGTGATTTCGTCGACTCCTCAAGGACATCCATGCACGGGTTCGTGAAGAAGGGTCTGCTGCTCTCGCTGGCCGCCGGCTCGCTGATGGTCGGCAGCGCCGGCGCGGCCGCGGCGGCCGACTCGGCCACCACCGAGGGCGCCGCCGCCGACAGCCCCGGGCTGGCCACCGGCAACGTCGCGCAGGCCGCGGGCGACGTGCCGGTGCAGGTGTGCGGGGACGCCGGGACCCTCGGCGGGGCGGTGGACAACGCCCTGGAGAACCGCTGCACCACCTGGTACAACCGCGCCTCGGTCCGGGGCGAGGCCGCGAACGACCCGGGCGCGGTGTCCGGCGACGTCGTCGGCGGCGCGCTGAACACCCCGGTGCAGGGCTGCGGCCTGGCCGGGACGGCCGCCGGCGTGCAGTCCGAGGTCGCCGGGAACTCCTGCGACGACCTGGACACCTCCGCGAAGGCCGTCGCCGCGACGTCCAACGACCCCGGCGCGGTGTCCGGCGACGTGGTGCAGGCGTCGGTGAACGCGCCGGTGCAGCTGTGCGGCGACGCGGTGTCGGTGGGCAGCTTCGCCACCGGGGCCGAGGACAATCACTGCGTGAACGGCTGAGCCGAGCTCGAAACCGAGCTCGAAACCGAGCCCGAACTGAGCTCGATCTGAGGTCCGCCTGAGGTCCGGCTGAGCTTGATCTGAACTCGCACAGGGCCTCGCGCCGACCTCGCGCCGACCTCGAACTGAGCGCATCACGCCCCCTTTCCCCGGCTCCGGCCCTCGCTGCGGCGCATGCGAGAGCCGGAGCCGGACTTTCCGGGGTCTTTTGATCGCTCTTTCGGGGGAACAAGGGGTTGGCGCGGCGCGTACTCCCCGCCGTCGGCAGCACACTGACCGTCAGATCCGCAGCCCAGCGGGGCGCGGCGAGATGGGGAGGTGGGGACGCGTGGCGACCCGGCACAGGAAACCCGGTCCGATACGCAAGACCGCTGAGACGCTGCTGGGCGGTGCCGCGGGCATCGGGGCGGTGACCGCGGTGGCCACCGTGCTGCACACCGGCGCGGGCGCCCCCGCCGCGGCGGGCACGTCCGCGCACTCCGTTCCGGCGCGGCCCGGGGCGGCGACGTCCGGCGGCGCCGATCCCGCGGTGGCGGTGGCCGGCGACACGCCGGTCGCGGACACGGCGGCGCCCGGAGACCCGGCGCCCAGCGCGAGCGGGTCGGTGACGCCCTCGGACGCCGGCGGCACCGATCCGCGCATACAGTACGAGCCCACCCACGCGGCTCCCTCGACGTCGCGCACCTACGGGACGAACGACCCGCTGCCGACCTCGCAGGGCATGACCACGCCGCCGCCGGAGACGCGCTCGCGGCCCTGGACGCCGCCGCCCGGCGAACCGAGCCAGCCGAGCCAGCCCGGCCAGCCCAGCCAGCCGACGCAGACCCCGAGCAGCCCCGTCAGTACGCCCGGCAGCCCGACCTCGACACCGACGTCCTCACCCTCGCAGCCCGGCGGCGGGCATGGCGGCGGAAACGGCGGAGGCGACGGCGGCTTGGGCGGTCTGCTCGGCGAGGTGCTGGGCACGCTCGGAACGGTGACCAACACACTGCTCGGCGGACTCGGAAAGCACTGATCCGGGCAGATGAGGCCCTGTCAAACCCCACCAACCCCCGCAGCCCCATCTTTGTCAGTGGTTTGACATTCCTGCCGGCTGCGGAATCATGGTTCTGGTACCACGTTCGGTTTCCGCACCCCGGCGCGATAGCCGTCGCGCTGTTGACTGGCTACCTTGAACTGCACGAGTGCGGAGGCTGAGACGGGAGCGGAGGATGACGCGGCGGATCGGGCCGGCGGTGGGGCGCTGCCGTGCTGCCCCGTCCGGCCCCGCCGTGAACAGCATTTCCCTGATCTTCAGGTCCCGATGCCACGATCGGGGGCACCGGCTATCGCCGCGTCCGCCCCGGGGTACGACGTCCAAGGCTGGGCCGCTGGTCGCACGGCCACCCGACCGGGCGGAAGCGCCGCGCCGGATGGGGCAAACGACCGCGCACGGTGAGGATGTGTCGGCATGATTGTGTCTGGGCCCCCGCCGGGGTCCGCACGGACCACCCACAGGACGGCGGGAATGGCGTCGGCGTTCGACCTCTCCGGTTTCTCGGTCACCGACATGGTCGTCGCCTCCGGCGAACTGCGCGCCGCCACCGCCGGGGCCGCCACCATGGAGGAGGGCTCCGCGGCCATCGTGGACTGGCTGCGGCACGCCTTCACCGACCCCGCGACCGGCCGGCCGGCGTTCGCCCTGGCCCGCATGTTCCACACCGTCACCTGGGACCGCCTCACCCCCGACCTGCGCTCCTACGTCAACACCCGGGACCCGGCCGCGGCCGCCAACGACGACGGCCTGCCCTACCTGACGCTGCTGGCCACCTCCGGCGACCACCCGCACTGGGCGGACCGCCGCAACAGCCGCGACCACCAGGCGATCCCGCTGTCCGCCTCGGACGTGGTGCGGCGCGCGCCGCTGGCGCTGGCGCTGCTGGACCGGCTGCTGGGCCTGCAGCAGGCCGAGCCGGTGCCGTCGCGGCCGCACGGCGTCGGCGGCGGTGTCGGCGGTGAGGGCTCGGGCCTGTCGGCACGGCTGCGGGACCGGTTCGACGTCTTCCATGTGCCCGAGGCGTTGGGCAGCCCTTATGTGCCGACGCCGGAGTTCGTCCGGGACTACCAGATCCGCTCGGCGATCGCGCTGGGCGCGGTGCTGGACTCCGGCGGGCCGGACCATCCGGATCTGCCGGGAGTGCGGAACACGTCCCTCTACACAGCGCTGCTGTATTCGCGGGTGCGGATCCCGGCCGAGACCGCGGCGCTTTTCCGGACGCTGGCCGCGGCGATCCGGCTGGCGCTGACGCCGCTGCTGGCAGTGCCCTTGTTCGCGCCTTCTCCCCCGGCGGCCGGGCACCAGGTGTTCGGGGCGCGCAACGGGAACGGGACGAGCCCCGCCATCGGGGGCGGCGCGAACGCCGCCCCGGCCGGGAACGGCATCCCGGCGCCCGGGCCTTCGGGGAACGGCAACGGGAACGGGCACCGGCCGTCGGTGACGCTGGTGCCGCAGCAGGCCTCCGCGCCGCCTCCGTCGTCCTCCTCGATGCCGGCCTCGCCCGGCGACGGCGGCGCCGCGGCGCTGGCCGCCGAGGCCGAGCTGCGGGCCTCGCAGCGGCGGCTGACGCAGGAGACCCGGATCGTCGAGACGCTCTACATGATCGGGCAGTCCCTGCACCGGGAGCTGGACACCCGCAAGATCGCCAAGCTCGCCACGGATGCCGCCACCACCGCGATCGACGCCGAGTTCGGGACCTGCTTCTACACCCTGACCTCGACCAACGGCCAGGCCCAGACCCGGTTCGCACTGGCCGGCACGATCCCGGCCGAGCGCTTCGAGAACCTGCCGATGCCGCGGCCCACCTCGCTGGTGGGCGCGGCGTTCCCGGGCACGGCGCCGATCCGCTCCGGCGACGTCACCGCCGACCCCCGCTACGGCCAGCGTGCGCCGTTCCACGGCCTGCCGCCGGGCCATCCGCCGGTGAAGTCGTTCCTGGCACTGCCGATCACCACGATCGGCGGCACGGTGCTGGGCTCGATGTACTTCGGGCACTCCGAGCCGAACCGGTTCACCGAGCGCGACGAGCAGATCGTGAAGGGCATCGCCGGCCAGGCGGCCTCGGCGATGGACAACGCGCGGCTGTACCGGCTGGAGCGCGAGACGGCGGTGGAGCTGCAGAACTCGCTGCTGCCGGCCTATCCGCCGCAGCTGGCGGAGCTGGAGATCGCGTTCACGTACCTGCCCGGGGCGCAGGGCACGCAGGTCGGCGGCGACTGGTTCGACGTGATCCCGCTGGCCGGCGGCCGGGTGGCGCTGGTCATCGGGGACGTGATGGGGCGCGGGATCCGGGCCGCGGCGATCATGGGGCAGCTGCGGACGGCGGTGCGCGCCTACGCGGTGATGGACCTGCCGCCGGGGCAGATCATGCACCTGCTGAACCGGCTGGTGTGCGAGATGCCGGCCTCGGCGGCGAGCAGTTCGGCGGCGCTGAACGCACTGAACGCGACCGGGTCGCACCCGGCCGGGATCGGGGCGCTGGGGCCTGCCGACGACGGGGTCGCCGAGCAGATCGCGACCTGCGTGTACGCGGTCTACGACCCGGCCGAGGAGGTGCTGACCTGGGCCAGCGCCGGGCACATGCCGCCGGCGCTGATCACCCCGCAGGGCACGGCGAGCCTGCTGGAGGACGACCTCGGGATGCCGCTGGGCATCGAGGAGGCGGTGTTCGACGAGAAGATCCAGCCGCTGGCCGGCGGCAGCAGGCTGCTGCTGTACACCGACGGCCTGGTGGAGTGCCACAACGCGCCGCTGACGGAGCGGCTGAACCGGCTCTCGACCGAGCTCGTCCGCACCGACGACGGACCGCTGGCGACGTCCTCCGCGCCGCTGGGCTCGGAGACGGTGCAGCGGACCTGCGACCGGCTGCTGCACGCGATGCTGTCCGGCGACGAGCACGACGACGTGGCGCTGCTGATGGTCCGGACCCGGCCGACGCGCATCCGCAAGGCCGCGCTGGACCTGGACCCGGACCCGATGGCGGCGCGCGCGGCGCGGCGCTTCGTGACCTCCACGCTGGCCGAGTGGGACCTGGAGCACCTCACCGACGACGTGCTGTCGGTGGTGACGGAGCTGGTCACGAACGCCACCCAGCACGCCGCGACGACCAGCCAGCTGGCGCTGCGCTCGCACCCGGGGCGGCTGATGGTGGAGGTCGCCGACTGCGACGGCCGGATCCCGCGGCCGGCCGTGACGCAGGCGATGGACGAGCGGCACCGGGGGCTGCTGATAGTCGCGCAGCTGTCGCAGCGCTGGGGAGTGCGGCCGACGGACCGCGGGAAGATCGTGTGGGCCGAGATGAGTGAGGGCGAGGCGGAGTAGCGCGGCTGCGTTACGCGTCAAGCTGAGAAGACAGTTTCAGCGGGGCCGGGCTGCCCCGCGCCGAAGTCCGAAGCTCAGCCCTGCTCTGTTTCCTGCTTCTGCTTGGCCTTCTTCTGCTTCTTCTCCTTGGCCAGCGGCGCCCCGCCGCTGATCCCGGCCGCGATCGACGTGGTCGAGGCGGCCTGCGCGACCGTCGTGCCGAGGTCCGTGTAGATCGGCGCCTTGGCCGCGCGGAAGGCCCTGCGAAGCCGCTTGAAGAACTCCATGTCCCGCAGGCTACACGCGCGCCTACAGCAAGGGCCGAAGTTCCTCGCGCACCCGGCGTTCGACCACCGCGAGCGCCAGGTTGGCGTCCTCGCGGGCGAACGGGGCGCCCTCGCGGTCCACCAGCGGGCCGCGGGTGCCGGGCCAGCCGCCGGCCACGCCGAGTTCGCGCAGCGACGTGCGGGCGCCGTTGGCGGCAGGGAGACCGCCGGCCGCGGCGCGGTCGAGGGTGGCCCGGCGGTGGCGCCAGCGCCAGGGGTCCGCGGCGGCTCCGGCGGCGGCGTGGGGGGCGGCGAAAAGCAGGCGCGGGACGGCCGCCGCGGCGTGCCAGCCCTCGACGAGGGCCGCGGAGACGCCCAGGCCCGGCAGGCGGTCCACGCCGCGGTAGCCGGCCGCCACCGGCTCCAGGACCAGGCCGTGGATCTCGACCAGCGCCAGGCCCGGGGCGGCCGAGGCGGACAGGTAGACGGTGACCACGGTCTCGGCCGGGTTCGACAGGATGCGGAAGCGGCGGAAGACGCGGGGGTTGGCGGTGCCGCGCGGGGAGGGCAGCAGGCGCAGGGAGGCGTCGGTGGTCTGGCCGACGGCCAGGACCGGGCCGGTGGCGACCACGAAGTCGTCCCAGGCCACCTTGTCCAGCAGGCCCTCCGGGCCCAGGCCCGGCACGCCGTCGGCCAGCGCCTCGGTGACGCGCTCGATCAGGTCCTCGACGTCGTAGCGGATCGGGCCGGTCTCCAGGAGCCAGCGGCGGCGCAGGACCTGGCGGCCGGAGCCGGCGAAGGGGCGCGCGGGGTCGGCGAGGACCTGGCGGTCGGAGGCGGCGCGCGCCGCGAGTTCGGCCAGGGCGCGGCGGGCCCAGACGGTCTCGGTGGTGACCCAGCGGTGCGTGCCGAAGCGGTCCCGGCGCAGCTTGTCGACCAGGACGTGCCGGGTCGCCAGACGTTCGGCGACGACGATCAGCCAGGCCGTGAGGATCCCGGCCAGCGGCACGAAGATCCACGCCACGAACGGGCTCCCGGGTCCGGCGTCGTGGAAGCGCGCCGGGACGGCGAGGCCGAAGGGCCGGGCCAGGCCGGCGGCCGAAGCGATCGCGCCGGCGCCGGCGACGCCCCAGACCAGGGCCACGAAGCGGGCCAGCGGGGCGAACGCGGGGGTGATGGCAGGGGACGGAGACAGCGACTGGGGCCGCGCCTCGGTGCTCTCCGGGCCGGTGCCGTCGCTCCCGCTGCCGCCGCGCGCGGTGCCGCCGGCGCCGGAGAGCAGCAGGCGCAGGCCGGCGCCCCAGACCAACCAGACGCCGACCGTCCAGACCGACACCAGCAGGGCGACGACGATCAGCGCCACGAGGGCCAGGTCGCGGTGCAGGCGGCGGGTGCGCGCGGCCAGGGCGTGCCGGAGCACCAGGACCTCGTCGACGCCGGTGGAGGGGGCCGGGGCGCGGCCTTCGTCGAAGACGAACTCCTTCAGGGCGCGGCGGGTCAGGGCGGCGTCGAGGTGGACGGCCGCGCAGAGGTAGCGGGTGGCTTCGTCGCCGGGGGCGGGGGCGGACCAGGTGGGGGCGGGTGGCGTGGGTGGCGGGGTGGGGGCGGCCGGGGCGGTCAGGGCAGGTGCCGGCGGCGGGGCGGCGGCGGCTGTCGGGGTGGTCGGGCGGGGCGGCGGCGGGGGCGGGGCGGCCGCAGCTGTCGGGGCGGTCGGGCGGCGCGGCGGCGGGGTGGTGGGGACGGTGGTGGTGTCGTGCGGCGCGGCGGTGTCGTGCGGCGCGGCGGTGTCGTGCGGAGTGGCAGCGGCGGTGGCGTGCGCGGTGCCGGCCGGGTCGGAGCCGGTCAGGGCGGTACTGGTCCGGTCGGAGCCCGTCAGGTCGGCGCTGGTCGAGTCGGCACTGGTCTGGTCGGCACTGGTCTGGTCGGCACTGGTCAGGTCAGAGGCGGCTGGGCCGGAGCCGTCGCTGGAATCGCTGCCGGAGGCCGGGTCGGAGCCAGACCCCGGGCGGCTCTCGCGGGCTGTCTCGGTGGCTCTGGCCCGTGCTCCGCCCCCGAACAGGACCTCGCCGAGGATGTCGGAGGCGCGGCGTAACCGGCCGGCCTCGCCTGATCGGGTTTCGGATCCACCGCCCTCGGGCTCGCCGGTCTCGGGCTCATTGCCTGCGGACTCGCCGCCTTCCGGCTCACCGGCTCCCGGCTCGGCGCCGTCACCTCCGGCCGACCCAGCACCGTCCGCCGCCCGGCCCGCCGCCTTCAACCCGCACTCCCCACGCTCGCTCGCGCCCTCGCGCCCTGAAGCAAATCATGAACCGCGCTCCCCCCGGGCTGCGATCGCATCAGAGTATGGACTACCGGCCGACTGTGCAGCCCGCCACGCGCAGTTTGATGAAGTTGTGACCCGCGGATTGGGATACTTGCCGCCATGTCCGCCGCTCACCCGCACCACGCCTTCCTCGACCACCCCGGGCCCATCCCGTTCGCGCACCGGGGCGGCGCGGACGGCCCGGCCGGCGAGAACACGATGTCCGCCTTCAAGATCGCCGTCGACACCGGCTACCGGTACCTGGAGACCGACGTCCACGCCACGGCCGACGGCGTCCTGCTGGCCTTCCACGACCGGCGGCTGCAGCGCGTCACCGACACCCGCGGCCGGATCAGCACCCTCACCGCCGCCGAGGTCGCCACGGCGCGCGTCGGCGACGAGCCGATCCCGACGATGGCGGACCTGCTGGAGGCGTTCCCCGAGGCGCGGTTCAACATCGACGTCAAGGAGCCCAACGCGATCGTCCCGCTGACCGCGCTGCTCCGGAGCACCGGCGCGGTGGAGCGGGTCTGCGTCAGCTCCTTCTCCGACACCCGGCTGAACGCGATGCGCGCGGCCTTCGGGCCCGAGCTGTGCACCAGCGCCGGCCCGCGCGAGGCGTTCCGGATCTGGCGCGCCTCGCGCAAGCTCAAGATCGGCGAGACGCCGGACCCGGCCGCGCTCCCGCAGGTGGCGGCGGCCTGCCTGCAGGTACCGCCGGCGCTGGGCCGGATCGTGGTCGTCGACGACCGGCTGCTGGCCACGGCGCACGCGGCCGGGCTGCCGGTCCACGTCTGGACCGTGAACGAGGCCGCTGACATGGAACGGTTGCTCGACCTGGGCGCGGACGGCATCATGACCGACCGGCTGGACACGCTGAAAACCGTGCTGACGAAACGAGGGACCTGGTCCTGATGCCGATCGACGACACCGCCGACGCGTTCACCGCCGACGGCGCCGCGGCCGCGGGTGGCGCCCAGGCGCTCGCCGCCGTGCCGGCCGCGGCCGGCACCGCCCCGACGCAGGCCGACCCAGCCGCAGACCTCCCCGACCCGGCCCAGATCTCCCGCCGCAAAGGCTGGTACCGCTACGCCTGGGGCGCCCACGCCTTCCCGACCACCGTCACCGCGGTCTTCCTCGGCCCCTACCTCACCGACATCGCGCGCAACGCCGCCGGCGGGGAGAACCACTACCTGCACCTGGCCGGCGTGAGTGTGCGCGCCGAGTCGTTCTACCCCTTCGCCGTCACCGCCGCCGCGCTCCTGCAGGCCGCGGTGCTGCCGTTGGTCGGTGCCGCCGCCGACCGCTCCGGCCGGACCCGCGGGCTGCTGGCCGCCGCGATGGGCCTCGGGGTGGTGGCCACGCTGCTCTTCTACACCGTGACCGGCGGCGCGTATCTGTGGGGCGGGGCGCTGTTCCTCGCGGCCTCGCTCGGGTACTCCACCGCCAACGTGCTGGCCAACGGCTATCTGCCGACGCTGGCCGCGCCCGACGAGCGCGACGCGATCAGCTCCAAGGGGTGGGCCGTGGGCTACCTCGGCGGCGCCGTGCTGCTCACCGTCAACCTCGTCATCTACACCGCGCACAGCCCCCTGGGCCTGAGCCAGTCGCACGCCGCCCGGGTCGCGCTGGCCTCGGCGGGTCTGTGGTGGCTGGTCTTCGGCACCGCCGGCGTGCGGCGGCTGACCGCCGGCACCTCCCGGCTGCCGCAGGCCCAGCGCCCGGGGGTTAAGCAGCAAGCACAGTCCGGGACCGGCTACCGGCAGTTGGGCCGGACGCTGGCGGCGCTGTCGCGCAACCGCAACGCGTTGCTGTTCCTGCTGGCGTACATGGCCTACAACGAGGGCGTGCAGACGGTCATCTCCTTCGCTTCCACCTACGGCACCAAGGAGCTGGACCTGGGCCAGTCGGTGCTGGCCAGCGCGATCCTGGTGGTGCAGTTCGTGGCCTTCGGCGGGGCGCTGTGGATGGGGCGGCTGGCCGCGCGGCACGGCACACGGCGCACCATCAGCGGCTCGCTGCTGGTGTGGATCGTGCTGCTGGCCTCGGCGTTCGCGATGACCAAGCACGCCGCGTGGCAGTTCTACGTCCTGGGCTGCGCGATCGGGCTGGTGCTCGGCGGCACGCAGGCGCTGTCGCGCTCGCTGTTCGCGCAGATCATCCCGGCCGGGCAGGAGAGCGAGTACTTCGGGCTCTACGAGGTCAGCCAGAACGGCGTGGCCTGGATCGGGTCGCTGACCGTGGCGCTGGCGATCCAGTTCACCGGGTCCTACCGGCTGGCGATCATCTCGCTGGTGGCGTTCTTCGTCCTGGGGCTGGTGCTGCTGGCGCGGACCGATCTGCGCACGGCGATCCGCACCGCCGGCAATCCGGTGCCCGAGCGTCTGTAGCTCGGGGCTTTCCCCAGGTCGTCATCACCCTGTGTGATAAACCCCACGTCGCACTACTCCTATGAGCTGACTCAAGACGTTTGCCCGTTTTTGCCCGGTGGAACCGTTCCGTGGGAGGCTCGGGGAGCACACCCGCCCGCGCCGACCGGCCACGGCCCCGGAACAAAACGTGCGCCGCGACGCGTTGTGAGCGGGTGAGACGATCTGGAGGGAACACCAATGAGCGAGCGGGCACTGCGCGGGACGCGCCTCGGCGCGACCAGCTATGAAAGCGACGCGGGGATCGACTTCGCCCCCCGCCAGGACATCGAGTACGTGTGCCCGAACGAGCACCGCTTCGTGATGCCGTTCTCGGTGGAGGCCGACGTGCCGCCGACGTGGGAGTGCAAGGTCTGCGGGGCCGTGGCCCTGATCGTGGACGGCACCCCGCCGGAGGAGAAGGCCGGCAAGCCGGCCCGGACCCACTGGGACATGCTTCTGGAGCGGCGCACGGTGGCCGACCTGGAGGAAGTGCTGGCCGAGCGGCTGGCCGTGCTGCGTGACGGCGGCATCGCCAACCACGAGGTCATCCGCCCCGCCCCGGCGCGCACCATCGCCGGCCGGGCCAAGAAGTCGGCGGCCGCCGCCAAGGCGTCCTCGGTCAAGACCCCGGCCGCCCCGGCGGGCAAGCCGAAGACCACCGCGGCGCGCTCCGGCGCGCGCAAGGCCGCCGCGCACACGTCCGACTGATCCGACTGAGCGGGAGGCTCTGTGCGAAGGCGCGAGAGCGTCATCCGCGCACAGAACCCATCGTTACGACTACAGTAGGAACAGCGCAGTCACCCCTTGGGTGTGACGCGCCCACGATCCCCGAGCCGCACTGCATCCCCCCGACAGTGCGGCTCGGGCCTTTTTGTGCCCAGGTCGAGCCCCGGCACCGGTCCGGGCCTGTGGCGAGTATAGTCCGGGCCTGACAAACTCACAGCTGAACCGGGGACCAACCGCAGTTGAATTCGCGGCCGGATCCGGCCGGCGATGTCAAAGCTCAGCGACGTCCCAGCAGCCGGCGCAGGCGATACTGCATCCCCCACACCGTGGTGCGCCACAGGGCCTCGGCGACGATGTTCGTGCTCATCTTCGACGCGCCGAGCTCGCGTTCGACGAAGGTGATCGGGACCTCCACGACCTTCATCCCGGCCCGCACCGTGCGCCAGGCCAGGTCGACCTGGAAGGTGTAGCCGGCGCTGGCGACGGTGGAAAGCTCTATGCGCTCCAGCGTCTCGCGGCGGAACAGCCGGTAGCCGCCGGTGGCGTCGGCCAGCTTCATGCCGGTGACCAGGCGGACCCAGGTGTTGCCGCCCTTGGACAGGATCTCGCGGTGCTTGGGCCAGCCCACGGTCTTGCCGCCGGGGACGTAGCGCGATCCCAGGACCAGGTCGGCGTTCTGGTCGACCAGGGCCTTGAGCATCGCCGGGAAGTCCTCGGGGCGGTGCGAGCCGTCGGCGTCCATCTCGCAGATGACGTCGTATTCGTGCTCGATCCCCCAGGCGAACCCGGCCAGGTAGGCCTTGCCCAGGCCCTCCTTGCCGGCCCGGTGCAGCACCTTGACCCGCTCGTCGGCCTCGGCGAGTTCGTCGGCGAGCTTGCCGGTGCCGTCCGGGGAGTTGTCGTCGGCCACCAGCACGTCCACGTCCGGGTTCGCGGCGTGCACGCGGGCGACGATCTTGGCCAGATTCTCCGCCTCGTTGTACGTCGGGATGATCACCAGGACGCGCAGGTTCGTCAACGTGCTCGGCCTTTCACAGCGGTCTGGAGGTCGGCGTCGCTGGCGGGTCCGCTCGGGACCCCCTCGCCGTCCGGGGCACGGGGCAGGGTATCGGCTGGAGTTCTGAAAGCCGGAATCAGGGCACGAGTACGTCGGAGTGTCGTCGCGGCGCCGCTCAGTCCGATCGCGGCGAGCAGCCCGAGCAGCGCCAGGACGTACTCCGGCCAGGCGCCGAGGCGGTCGGCCAGGGTGATCGAGGTGTTGCGGCGGACCTGCATGTCCAGGTAGCGGGCCTGGTACTCGCCGGTCTGGGCGAGGATCCTGCCGTGCGGGTCGATGACCGCCGAGACGCCGGAGGTGGCGGCCTCCATGGTCCAGCGGCCGTGCTCGACGGCGCGGAAGCGGGCGATCGCCAGCTGCTGGTAGGTCTGGCCGGTGCCCATGTAGGAGGCGTTGTTGCTGGGGACCAGCAGGACCTGGCCGCCGCCGTTGACGGCGTTGCGGACCACGTCGTCGTAGGCGACCTCGAAGCAGATGACGGCGGCCACGGTGACCCCGCCGAGGGTCAGCACGCCCTTGCCGTGGCCGGGCACGAAGTCACGCGGGATCATGTTGAACCGCGTGATCATCTTGGTCAGGATGCCGCGGAAGGGCAGGTACTCGCCGAAGGGCACCAGGTGCGTCTTGTCGTAGGTGGCGCCCATGCCGCCGCCGGGGCCGGGGGTCCAGACGATCAGCCGGTTCAGCACGTTGGTGCCCGCCGCGTTGGCGTTGATCACCGCGCCGACCAGCACCGGGACCCCGACGTCGTCGACCGCCTGCTGGATCTCGGCGGCCACGCCGGGGTCGGAGTAGGGGTCCATGTCCGAGCCGTTCTCCGGCCAGACCACCAGGTCCGGCTTCACGGCCTTGCCCGAGCGGATGTCGGCGGCCAGGACCTCGGTCTCCTTGACGTGGTTGTCCAGGACCGCGGCCTCCTGCTCGTCGCGGCCGAAGCCGACGCGCGGCACGTTGCCCTGGATCAGCGCGATGCGCACCGGCGTCCCGGTGTCCGGGGACTGCAACGGCACCGCGAAGCCGGCGGCCGGGATCGCCAGGGCCCCGACGACCGTCAGCGCGGCCCATCTGATCGCCGCGGCCTGCCGGTCGCGGCGCAGGATCACCACCGCGCGCCACAGCAGCGTGCCGGACAGCGCCACCAGGAAGGTCACCAGCGGCGCCCCGCCGACCGCCGCGAGCGGGGTGAACGGCGAGTCGGGCTGGGAGAACGCCAGCCGGCCCCAGGAGAAGCCGCCGAAGGGCCAGCGCGAGCGGCCGAACTCCTCGGTGACCCACAGGCAGGCCTGCCACAGCGGCGCGAAGCGCATCATCGACACCCGCGCCATGCCCCACCCGAACGGGATGAAGTAGAGCGACTCGACGATGCCGACGGCTTCCTGCGCGCCGGGCCCGAAGACCCGCAGCCACTGGAACATCACCCAGCAGAAGCCGGTCCCGAACCAGAAGCCGACGAGCATGCCGCGGCGGCCCGTCCGGCCACCCGCCTTCCGACCGTCAACACAGAGCATCGCCGAGAACGCGGCCACCGCCAGCGGCGCCACCGGCCACCAGCCGACCGGCGCGAAGGCCAGGTTCAGCGCGGCCCCGGCCAGCAGCGCGAGCGCCGCCAGGCGCACCGCCTCGGCGCTCGGCCGGCCCGGCCGCCGCAACCGCCGCCGGCGGGTACCGGCCTCACCGGCCTCATCCTCGTTCGCCACCCAGGACCCACCCTAGAAAAGATCTGCGGACACACCTTGTGCGCACCCTATACGAGGGGCGTGTGAGTCCAGGGTCTCAAGGTTGGGGGGTTCGGGAAACAGTCGTAACCTGCTTGAAAGCTGGAGGACATCTTCGGCGGTGAGCATCAAGAAGCAGGCAGAGCAGGCGCTCTGGGTGCACGTCCGGGCCCGGGCACGCGAAAACCCGGCGGCACCCTTCGGACCGGCTGCGGACCCGTTGGTTGCGAGTCCCGCACGCCGTTGTCTACTGGATCCGCCGGGTTCCCGGTGAAGACCCACCATCTTTCGCCGCATCCGCCGCCGTGCCCCCGTCGAGTCGCCCCGGCGCCGGATCGCACCGCGGCGAGACAAGAACACCGTGCGACGCGTGCGGCCGGTGGACGTGGTCACCGACGCTACCCGGACTCCAGGGACTCCTGTCAACCAGTGATCCGACCAGTCGTGGCCTGCGCGAACGCGACAAAGGCGCAGGTCAGGCGGGGGCGGCGAATGCGGGCGCGGGCGGCGACGATCACTCGGAAGGGCGTGGGGGATATTTGCGGGCGAACTGTGGCGAAGGGGCGGGGTGTGGTGCGGCGGGGCGGTGGGGGGACACCTCAACGCGGCGGGGGGGCGGGCGGGGCGGCGGGATGGCTGGGCGGGATGGCTGGGCGGCGGGGTGACGGCGCGACACGGCGACGGCGGGAGACGGCGACGGGGCCACGGGGCCACGAGACATCGGCACGACATGGCGGCGGGGCGGCGGGGCGGCGGGGCGGCGGGGCGGCGGCGGAGGATGTGGTTCGGCTGTGGCGTCGGGTTCGTGAGGATGCGACTGAGCGATTCCGGGTGTGAGCTGGGGGAACTGTCGTGGGCAGGTGGCGGTTTGTCTGTGGTTTACAGGCTTTTTTACGGCTTCGCACTGGTTTAAGAAGACATCCCTGGAGTTGGTGGTGTCAAGAAGCGGTGGTTTCGGCATGGTTTGCCCAGGCGGTGGTTTCGTCGTAGAGGGTGCCGGTCTTCAGGCAGCCGTGCAGGATGCCGACGAGCCGGTTGGCGACCTGGCGCAGTGCGGCGTTGTAACCGGCGCCGCGGCTGCGCTGCTTGTTGTAGTAGGCGCGGGCGCCGGGCGAGCAGTTGATGGCCTTGGATGCTTGGGACATCAACGCGTCGATGAGCCGGTCGTTGTGCACGTAGCGGGCGGCGACCACGCGTTTCTTGCCTGAAGCGCGGGTGATCGGGGAGGTCGCCGCGTAGTTTCTACGGGCCTTGGCGCTGGCGTAGCGGTCAGGGTCATCGCCGAACTCTGCCAGCACCCGGGCGCCGATGATCGGTCCCAGCCCGGGCTGGGAGACGATGATCCTAGCGGCCGGGTGCTGCCCAAAATGGGAGTCGATCTCCTGAGTCAGGGCTGCCACCTGCGCGTCGACGGTCGCGATCACGGCGGTCAGGGCGCGCACGGTGGCGGCGTAGGCGGCGGTGACCGCCGGCGGCTGGCCCAGGTGCGCAGCCCGCAGTGCTTCCTGGATCCGGACCGCCTTGGCCTCCACGTCGCGGCGCCGGGCCCGTTTGAGCGCGGCGGCGATCTGTGACCGGGACAGTCGCGCAGCCGAGACCGGGTCCGGTGCCTTGGCCAGCAGCTCCAGGGTGTCCGGGGCGTCGAGGTCCTCGAAGGCCGCCAGTGCGGCGGGGAAGAAGTCCCGCAACGCGTGCCGCAGCCGTTGGGTGTGCCGGGTGCGTTCCCAGATCAGCGTCTTGTGCGCTCGGGTGACCACCTTGATCGCCTCGGCCTGTTCGGAGTCGCCGGCCACCGGCCGCAGCTGGTGGCCGTCAGTGCGGACCATGTCGGCCAGCATGTGCGCGTCCGCCGTGTCGCTCTTGGCCCCGGACACCGCCCGCCGCTGCCGGTAACGAGCCGCGGCCAGCGGGTTCACTGCCAGCACCGTGTATCCGGCGGCCAGCAGCGCCAGCACCCATGGGCCGCGGTCGGTCTCGATCCCGACCACGACTTCGGTGTCGTCGTCTTCGCCCCGTTCGCCGATCTGCTCGGCAACCATCCGGTGCAATCTGGCGATTCCGGCCACGCCCTCGGGCAGCCGGGCCTTGGCCAGCCGCTTGCCGCGCTCGTCCATCAGCTCCACATCGTGATGGTCCTCGGCCCAGTCATCCCCAACGAACAGTCGCATCGCCCCTCCACGCTCCGATACCGATCATCAGCCTGCGGGAGAACTATCAGCGACCTAATGAACCAGTGCTCACGCCCCACACAGGCGGGCACGACATCCCATCAGCGATCAACTCTCCCGGCCAACCGACAAGGGCACGATCTTCTAACAGGACTTGATGTCCTGGATCCACGAGTGCTCACCCGTCGGCGGCTGTTCATCCGGGAGTCTGCCCGATAGCCGACTCCCAGAAGTCATTAGGATCCGCTGGGTGGCGCAGTTCGGTTGAGCGTGGTGCGCTGCGTTGGCGGCCGCCGGTGTTCGTGTCCACGACCGCGCACCGGTCCGAGTCACTGCGCACGCGTTGCGTAGGCGGCAATCGTCGGGCGTGGTGGGTGCCTGAAGTCAAGGGCAGGCGCCTCCGGCGGGGGCACTCCAGACTCTGAGGGATCCCCAACCCCCCGCGTCGGCGGCGGTCCGTGTGTTGGTCGCCGAGTCCCGGATCCCTCGTCGCTGACGTCGCCCGGAGGGAACCAGCCCGGCCTGGCGGTGTCCAGCCGGATCACACCTGCTGGCCTTGCGAAACGCCCGGCTGGACACCGCCAGTCCGGGCTGGTTGTGCAAGCACCGCCGACAGCGACGAGGGATCCGGGACAACCCCCACTAGTTGAAAACCGTTCACGAGGTGCCGTGTAGCCGGGTTAGCAGCGCCGGTCGCTGCGGCTGCGATGCAGCTGTGACTGGGCGCGGGACTGACTCGGCGGCTCAGCCTTCGTCGAACTTCAGCTGACAGCAGACAGCCGACAACCAGGCATCAGCGTCCGACATCGGGCATCCGGCCCCTGGCACGTGCTGTCCGACCGCCGGTCGGGCCTGGCGACCTCGCTAGGCAGCAGATCCGCAGCTACGCGACGATCGCGGCCAGCCTCAATCATCCACACGACACCTCGTGAACGGTTTTCAACATAGTGGGGGTTGTCCCGGATCCCTCGTCGCTGTCGGCGGGCTCTGCCAACCAGCCCGGACTGGCGGGGTCAAGCCGGACGAGACCGCACCACAGCAGCGTGTGATGCGGCTTTACCCCGCCAGGCCGGGATGGTTCCCTCCGGGCGACGTCAGCGACGAGGGATCCGGGACTCGGCGACCAACACACGGACCGCCGCCGACGCGGGGGGTTGGGGATCCCTCAGAGTCTGGAGTGCCCCCGCCGGAGGCGCCTGCCCTTGACTTCAGGCACCCACCACGCCCGACGATTGCCGCCTACGCAACGCGTGCGCAGTGACTCGGACCGGTGCGCGGTCGTGTACGCGGACACCGGCGGCCGCCAACGCAACGCACCACGCTCAACCGAACTGCGCCACCCAGCGGATCCTTCTTAAACCCGTGCGAAGCCGTAAAAAGCTCTTAAAACCTACAAACAAACCGCAGCCCACCGCCCAGCCAACCACAGCTCAGCAGCTCAGCCGCCCAGCCGCCCAGCAGCACCGCAGCACCGCAGCACCACAGCACCGCACCCGCGCCGTACCCCGCCGGACCCCCGCCGCACCCACCCCGCCCTACCCCTCCCCCAGCCGCCCCGAATCGAACACCATCCGCCCCCGCACCACCGTCCGCGCAGCAGCCGGCAGCGGCCGCCCCGGCGTCAGGTCGGGCAGCCCCGGCACGCCCGAGCGCGGGTCCGTGGACCACGCCGACAGCCGCTCGTCCGCGGCCTGCACCACCACGTCCTCCGGCGCCACGTCCCACACCGCGTACGTCGCCGGCTCGCCGACCCGCAGGACGCCGGTCGCCGTGGCCCGTGAGCCCAGCGCGCGCCAGCCGCCGCGAGTGTGCGCGGCGAAGGCCGCCCGTACCGAGATGCGCTGCTCCGGGGTCTGGTGGAACGCCGCCGCGCGCACCGTGCCCCAGGGGTCCAGCGGCGTCACCGGCGCGTCGGAGCCGAACGCCAGTGGCACGCCGGCCTTCTGCAGCTCCGCGAAGGGGTTCATCGCCCGGGCGCGCTCGGCGCCCAGGCGCTCCACATACATGCCGGCGGCGCCGCCCCACGCGGCGTCGAACGCCGGCTGCACGCTGGCCACGATCCCGAAGTCCAGCAGCCGCTGGACGCCGCCGGCCGGGATCATCTCGGCGTGCTCCACGCGGTGCCCGATCCGGTACAGCGCGTCCCGCCCGACCTTCGCCGCCGCCGTGTCGAAGCCGTCCAGCAGCGTTGCCATCGCCGCGTCGCCGATCACGTGGAAGCCGGCCTGCGTCCCGGCCTGCGTGCACTCCACCACGTGCGCGGCCACCTGCTCAGCACTCGCATACGCGGCGCCGAGCGTGTCCTTGTCCGCGTAGGCGTGGCTCAGGCAGGCGGTGTGCGAGCCGATCGCGCCGTCCAGGAACAGGTCGCCGCCGGCGCCGACCGCGCCGAGGAACGAGGCCTTCTCCACCGCGCCGAACTCGCCCCAGTACCCGAACACCTCGGGGCCGCGCAGCTCCAGCCCCGCCGCCAGCGCCTGCAGGAAGTCCGCCTCGCCGCTGATGTCCGGGCCGCCACACTCGTGCACCGCGCCGATGCCCAGCTCCGCGGCCCGCCGCAGCGCCGCCGACTGGTACGCGCCGCGCTCCGCAGCGTCCATCAAGTCGAACGCGGCCTTGCGCACCAGGTGGTGCGCCTGCTGCCGCAGCTGCGCCGATCCGTCGAACCCGACCGCGCCGCGCACCTGCGGCACCGCGGCGAGCAGCGCCGAGGACGCCAGCGCACTGTGCACGTCGACCCGCGACAGATACGCCGGCCGGCCGTCCACCGCACGATCCAGTTCCTCCAGCGTCGGCGCGCGCCGCTCAGGCCATTTCGAGTCGTCCCAGCCCTGGCCGCGCAAGATCGCGCCGGCCGGGAGGCCGCGGGCGAAGGCGGCGATGCGGTCCAGCGCGTCGGCCAGCGACTCCGCGCCGTTCAGGTCCAGGCTGAGCAGGTTCAGGCCGGTGGAGGTCAGGTGCACGTGGGCGTCCACGAACGCCGGCGTCACCAGCGCACCGCGCAGCTCGACGATCTCATCGACGGAGTCCGCGTGCGCCACGTCCGCGGCGCTGTCCGAGCCCAGCCAGGCCACCGCGCCGTCCTCGACCAGCATCGCCGTCGCGAAGGGCTCCTCCGGCGAGTGGATGACGCCGCCGCGCAGCAGCACGCGCGCCGGGAGCGGACGGTCCGGGTCGGGCAGGGCGGGGTCGGACGGGGCGGTGTTCGTCATGCGGAACAGTGTCTCGTATGCCCGCTCAGGCCGGCGTCGTCCCCCGCATCCGCGCCTCGAACGGCGTCGAGAGCACGACCGTGGTCCGCGTGGACACCTCGGCGGCGGTCCGGATCCGGGACAGCAGCGACTCCAGCTGCCCGGGCGTCCCGACGCGCACCTTCAGGATGTAGTTCTCGTCGCCGGCCACGCTGTAGCAGTCCTCGACCTCTTCCAGGCCCTTGAGCCGGTCCGGCACGTCGTCCGGCGCCGCCGGGTCGATCGGCTTCACCGAGATGAACGCCGTCAGGCTCAGCCCCAGCGCCTCGGGGTCCACCACGGCCCGGAACCCCCGCAGCACCCCGCGCTCCTCCAGCTTCTGCACCCGCTGGTGCACCGCCGAGGTCGACAACCCGATCAACTTGCCGAGGTCGGTGTAGCTCATCCGGCCGTCGGCGACCAGGGCCGCCACGATGTGCCTGTCGATATCATCCACGCGCTTACCGTAAATCCTGCGGCACCCGGCCGCCTACACGGCATACCCTGCGGATCATGCCTGATCCGAAGATGCATGCGGACGAAGCCGACATCGATGCGGCCCTGGTAGGACAGCTGCTGGCGGAACAGTTCCCGCAGTGGGCCGATCTGGCGATCCGGCGCGTGGAGTCCACCGGCACGGACAACGCGATGTTCCGCATCGGAGGGGAACTGTGCGTGCGACTGCCGCGCATCGACGGCGCGGTGGGTTCGCTGCGGCGGGAACAGCGGTGGCTGCCGCGGCTCGCGGCGCGGGTGCCGCTGGCCGTGCCGGTGCCGCTCGCGGTCGGGGAACCGAGCGCGGAGTATCCGTACCCGTGGTCGGTGCTGCCGTGGATCGCCGGTGAACCCGCCACCCGGCAGCGGCTCGCCGAGGGGCTGATCGACCCGGTGGCGGCCGCTGTGGATCTCGCCGGATTCCTCAAGTCTCTCCACGCCGCCGACACCGCCGGCGCCCCGGCCCCGGTCGCCGGACGGCGCGGGAGCCCGATCACCGGCCGCGACGAGACGGTGCGCGCCATGGTCGCGGAGCTCGGCGACCTCGGTGCGCCGCTCGACGCCCCGGCGGTGCTGGCGGCATGGGACCGGGTCATGGCCACCCCGGCCTGGTCCGGTGCCCCGGTCTGGATCCACGCGGACCTGCAGGGCGGCAACCTCCTGGCCCGCGACGGCCGGCTGGCCGCGGTCATCGACTTCGCGCCGTCGCTCGGCGACCCGGCCGTCGACCTGCTGCCGGCGTGGAACCTGTTCGAGGGCGACGCGCGGGCCGCGTTCCGTGCGGCGCTCGGCGTGGACGACGACACCTGGGAGCGCGGACGCGGCTGGGCCCTGTCGATCGCGCTCGTGGCGCTGCCGTACTACACGCGGCTGGGCACCAACCCGCGGATCGTCGCAGACTCCTGGCACGACATCGACGCGTTGCTGAAAGACGCTTGAGTCTCCATCCGGAAACCGGCCGCACCCCGGCCGGCTACCGCGCAACCGGTGGCCGGAGCCGGAGGCGCTCCTTCAGGACACGGCGGGTTTCAGGACGCGGCGGGGCGGCGGTCGTCAGGCTCGCCGCTCTGCTCAGGATCACCGCCCCGCTCCGGCTCACCGCTCTGCTCCGGCTCACCGCCCCGCACCGTCCGCAGCCACCGCGCCAGCACGTCGAAGTCCACCCCGGTCAGCCCGAGCAGCGCCCGCACGTGGTGCACCAGCGCGCGCCCCGGATGGTTGTCCGCGACCCACTCCCGGTCGGCGGCGGTGACCTCGTCGTCGGCCCAGGCGAAGTCCCGGCCGCCGGCCCACTGCACGATCTGCCGCGTCTTCCAGTGCAGGTTGAAGTGCATGTCCACGGCGTCCTCGGCCAGCGTCGTGGCCTGCCACTCCACCACCGGCAGCCGCGGCAGCCCCAGGCGGGGCGCGATCTCGTCGTTCGCTCCGTGTTCCCACGCGGTGGCCCAGACCAGTTCCCCGGGAAGCGCGGCCAGCCGCACCCCGAGATCGACTCCGATATCGTCCAGTTCCGCGCCGAAGGGCAGCACGACCCCGTCGACGTCCAGGAACAGCAGCGGCGCGCTCATACTGACCACGGTATGTCAGTGTCCTCAGAATGCCAGCCGAAGCGGCGGATCGCGCCACCGTCCGCCCGGGTGCGCCAGGCGACCGAGCCTCACGTGCGTCCCGGCAGTCACTCACGTGTGTCCGGTACCTGTCAGACCCCTGCTCTACGGTGAGTCACGCGTCCGTCGGGCCGCACGATGTGGCAGGCTGAGGGCCAGTTATCTGTCCAATCACCGAGTCACCCAGTCGTCGAACCACCGGATCACCTGATCACCGAACCCCCGAGAGGATCACGGCCGTGCCGCAGAAGCCGCAAGCGAGCCCGGCGGCCACCGCCTCGATCGAGGCCTGGACCGAACGCGTCATCACCGAGCGCGAGGTCAGCAAGTCCCGCGCCCGCCAGCTCCGCTGGGTGGCCGGGGAGCTGGCGCTGGTCCGCAACCATGAGGACTTCCCCTTCCGCGCCGCCGACAGCGCCGCCGACCTGCTCCAGCCCGGCCCGATAACGGCCTACCTCGACCTGGCCGCGCGCGGCGAGCTGCGGCGCCGCGCCAAGGCCGGCGACGCGCACGCCACCACCGCCTCCATGCGCATCCGCGCCGACTGCCTGAAGATCCTCGGCGAACACGCCGGCATCCTGGTCGCCGTCGCCGACCGCCCGGGCCTGCCGGAGCTGCGCGAGACCGTGGACGGCCCCTCCCGCTCCCAGCTGCGCGACTACCTCGCCCGCCGGGCCGAGACCGCCGGGGCGCCGGCCGCGCGGGTCCGGCTGTTCGCGCTGATCGGCGTCGAGCTCGACACCGGAGCGCGCGTCGGCGAACTCGCGGCCCTGACCCTGGCCGACCTCGCCGACGACCTCAGCACCCTGCGAGTCGTGCGCCGCCCGCAGGCCCGCACGGTCAGCGAAGCGGTCCACGACACGGTCAAGCTCTCCGACGGCACCCGCGCCGCCCTCAAAGCCTGGCTTGAGGTACGGGAGACGCTGGTCCAACCGCTCCACGGCAGCCCGAAGGCACTGTGGGTCTCGGTCATGCCCAACCACGCCGGCCGCCTCAACGTCGAGGGCGAGGCCGTCCGCCGACCCCCGGGCATGCCGCTCATGCCGCGCGGCATGCAGCGCGCTTACACGCGCGCGGTCGTCGAGGCGAACATGAACCTGGCCGGCTCCCCCGGCTGGATCCCGCTGCCGGTGCGCTTCGAGCAATTGCGGCGAGCGGTCACCGAGCGCCAACGGCGCGAGGAAGACGTCGAACTCGACGAGAACGTCGAAGGCTGAAAACAAAAAACTGCGGCGGCCCGTGGATTGACTCCACGGACCGCCGCTCCCCTATGTGCTAAACGCAGGATTCAGCAGCCGCTGCTGAAGGTACCCCGTGCGCTGGCGTGGTTACTGCTGCTGAGGCGGCTGCTGGCCGGGCATGTAGCCGGGCTGCACCGCCTGCGTCGGCTGGTTGGCCGCCGGGTCGTAACCGCCCCACTGCTGCTGGCCCTGCTGCGGCGGCTGCGGGTTGCCCCACTGCTGCTGCCCCTGCTGCGGCGGCTGCTGGCCCTGCTGCGGCTGCGGCTGGCCCCAGCCGCCCTGCGGCTGCGGCGGCTGCTGCTGCGGCGCCTGGTAGCCCTGCGGCTGGCCCGGCTGCGCGTAGCCGGCCGGCTGCTGGTAGCCCTGCTGCTGGTACGCCTGCTGGTTGTAGGCCGGCGTCGCGGAGGCCGCGGCCCCGCCGGAGTTGATCGACAGCTGCGCCAGCACGGCCAGCACCACGGCGATCAGCGCGGCGCCCAGCGCGATGTAGGCGCCGATGCCCAGGCCGATCGAGTACTTGGTGCCCGCCTCCGGGCTCTCGGCGAGGATGGCCTTCTTGGCGTCGCCGGCCTTGCCGTTGAAGTAGATCGTGGCGATGACCGCGAACAGCAGTGCGCCGCCGGAGCCGCCGACCGTGATCCAGCCGGCCAGCGGGGTCTTCATCACGACCACCATCACCACGCCGGCGACGGCCACCACCGCGGAGATCAGGAGCAGCCAGCCCCAGATCGGAGTGACACCGTTGTCGCCGCTGGAGGAGCCGCCCTTCGAGGACGAGGCCGAGCCGATCGCGTTGAGCGTGTCGGTGACGGACTGGCCGCCGAGCGCCGCCGGCAGCGTCAGCTTGACGCTGACCCAGGCCAGGAACACGCCGACGGCCGCGATCACGGCCAGGCCGCCGGCCGCGTAGAAGCCCCAGACCTTGCCCCAGACCGCGGAGCCCCCGCCACCGGCGGTGCCGCCGCTGTACGAGGCGCCGCCTCCGTACTGCTGGGCCGGCTGCGCCTGCCCGTACTGGGGCTGCTGAGCGCCCCCCCATTGCCCGCCCTGCTGGGCCGGCTGCTGCTGTCCCCAGCCACCCGGTTGCTGCGCGGGCGGCTGCTGTCCCCATCCCCCGGGCTGGGGGTAGTTCTGATTCGGCTGCTGCGTCATGGGCAGCACGGTACATGGTCCGCCGATGTACTGATAAGACGATCCGCGACCAGATGTCAGTTGGCCCCGATTCGTCCCGGTCTGGGAATGCCGGGATTTTCCTCGGGGCCCGCCTTTTTACGTATTCCCTTGTACGGTGCCTGTCATCGACTCCGCCATCAGGCCCGTCACGCCCGGGTCAGCGTCCTACTGATAACGAGACGCTGCACCTGATTGGTTCCCTCGACGATCTGCAACACCTTCGCCTCGCGCATATAGCGCTCGACGGGGAAGTCCGCGGTGTAACCGTAGCCCCCGAAGACCTGCACGGCGTCAGTGGTCACCTTCATCGCCATGTCGGTGCAGAACAGCTTCGCCATCGCCGCCTCGGTCCCGTACGGCAGCCCCGCGTCCCGGCGCCGCGCCGCCGTCAGGTAGGCCGCGCGCCCGACGGCCACCGAGGTGGCCATGTCGGCGAGCATGAAGCCGACGCCCTGGAACTCGGCGATCGGGTGCCCGAACTGCTGCCGCGACTTGGCGTACTCCACCGCCGCGTCCAGCGCCGCCTGCGCCAGGCCGACCGCGCACGCCGCGATCCCCAGCCGCCCGGCCTCCAGCGCCGACAGCGCGATAGAGAAGCCCTGGCCCTCCACGCCGATCAGCCGCTCGGCCGGGACCCGCGCGCCGTCCAGCAGGACCTGCGCGGTCACCGAGCCCCGCATGCCCATCTTGTTCTCGGGCTTGCCGAACGACATTCCCGGGGTACCGGCCTCGGCCAGCAGGGCGCTGACACCCTTGGCGCCGTCGTCGGAGGTACGCACCATCAGGGTGTAGAAGTCGGCGTGGCCGGAGTGCGTGATCCAGGCTTTGGTGCCGGTGACGGTATAGGCCTCGCCGCTGTTGTCCCTGTCCCGCACCGCGCGGGTGGTCAGCGCCGCGGCGTCGGACCCGGACTGCGGCTCGGACAGGCAGTAGGCGCCGAGCTGGTCGCCGCCGAGCATGCCCGGCAGCCACTTCTCCTTCTGCTCCTCGGTCCCGAAGTTCGCCAGGCCGTAGCAGGCCAGGGAGTGCACCGACACGCCGAGACCGATGGTGAGCCAGTGGCGCGCCAGCTCCTCGACCACCTGCAGATAGACCTCATACGGCTGACCGCCGCCGCCGTACTGCTCGTCGTACGGCAGGCCCAGCAGGCCCGCGTGGCCGAGGGTCCGGAACACCTCGCGCGGGAAGCGCTCGGCGGCCTCGTACTCGGCCGCGCGCGGCGCGAGCTCCTTGGCGCAAAGATCCTGAACCAGCTCAAATAGGGCACTCGACTCATCGGTGGGGAGAGTCCGCTCCACGGCGACCATCAGATGTCCACCACCACGAGCTCGCGCGTGGTCAGGTTGAGGCGCTCGCCGCCGTCGGCGGTGCACACCGCGATGTCCTCGATGCGCGCGCCGTGCTTGCCCGCCAGATAGATGCCGGGCTCGACGGAGAAGGCCATGCCGGGCTCCAGGGGCCGCGCGGAGCCGGCGACGATGTACGGCTCCTCGTGCGTCTCCAGGCCGATGCCGTGGCCGGTGCGGTGGATGAACTTCTCGCCGTAGCCGGCGGCGGTGATCAGGTCGCGGCCGACCGCGTCCAGTTCCTCGGCGGTGATGCCGGGGCGGATCGCCTCGCACTGCGCGGTCTGTGCGGCCAGCAGCACCGCGAAGTACTCGGCGTACTCCGCCGAGGGCGCGCCGAGGCTGTAGTTGCGGGTGGAGTCCGAGCAGTAGCCGTCGGGCATGGCCCCGCCGATGTCCACGACGACCTGGTCGCCGGCCTGGATCACGCGGTCGGACAGCTCGTGGTGCGGGGAGGCGCCGTTCGGGCCGGAGCCGACGATGACGAAGTCGACGGTCGCGTGCCCGGCGGCCAGGATCGCGTCGGCGATGTCCTGGCCCACCTCGCGCTCGGTCCGCCCCGGGCGCAGCCACTCGGGCACGCCGCGGTGCACGGCGTCGATGGCGGCCGCCGCCGCACGCAGGGACTCCACCTCCGCCGCGGTCTTGCGCATCCGCAGGTCGCCGAGCACCTGGCCGGCCAGCGTCTGCTCGGCGCCGGGCAGCACCCGGCGGAAGTTCAGGACCTTCTCGGCCCACATGTGGTTGTCCAGGCCGACGGTCCGCAGCCCCGCGGGCAGGCGGGAGGCGACCAGCGCATAGGGGTCGTCGGTCTCGGCCCAGGCCAGGATGTCCAGGCCGAGCCCGCCCAGCGGGGAGGCCTCGGCCGCGGGCTTCTCCAGCGCCGGCACGACCATCAGGGGGTCGCCGCTCGCGGGCAGGACCAGGCAGGTCAGACGCTCCAGCGGCAACGCCTCGTACCCGGTCAGGTAGCGCAGGTCGGCACCAGGGCTGATCAGGAGGGCGTCCATACCGGACTCGGCGGCAGCCTTTTGGGCGCGGGCGAGGCGGTCGGTCAGATCATGTGTGTGGTGTGTCACGAGGGCCAGGATAGTGGCCGCGCGGAGTTCCATCGATGCGGAGGAATCAGGAGATGTCCGGCGTGGCTCGCCAGGGCGCGCGCCGACGTAACACCTGCCACAGCGGCACGGCGGCCGCGGCCACGAACAGGCCGAACAGCGACATCGGGGTGAGATAGAGGATGTGCGCGGGGTGAGCGGTGACCCCGGCCCAGTTGTAGTGCCAGTTGGCCGGCAGGTCCGCCGCCATGATCGCCACGCCGAACGGGACGACGGCGGGGTGCGCCCGGACCGCGAGGTACACCGCGAGCGAGTCCAGGACGACCAGCGAGTAGAAGAGCACCTGGACCGGCCCGGAGACCCAGTCGTAGGCGTCGACGCCGCCGGCGACGAGGTCCTGGACGTGCGAGGCGGCGCCTTCGAGGAAGCCGATCGCGTACACCGCGAGCGCCGTCTTCGCCGCCGTCGGCAGCCCGGTCCACCGCTCCGGCTGCCGCCCCCGCCATCGCCACCGTATGCCGCTCGCCACCGCGACAGCCTTTCATGCCGCGACTATCGTCGGCCTCATGAGCGCGAATGCAGCCGCGATCGGCATCGTCGTCGCAGACCTGCCCGTGTCCGTCGCCTTCTATGAGCACTTCGGCCTCACGTTCACCGGCTTCGACCCCGGCTCCGACGCCGCGCACGGCCACGCCGAGGCCGAGCTCGGCCCGGGCCTGCGCCTGATCCTCGACACCGAGGAGTCCATCCAGTCCTTCACCTCCGCGTGGACCCGGCCGTTCGGCAGCCCGCGCACGACCGTGTGTTTCCAGTTCGAGGCGCCGCACGACGTGGACGCCAAGTTCGCCGAGCTGATGGAGGCCGGGTATCACGGGCTGCGCGGGCCGTGGGACGCGCCGTGGGGTCAGCGTTATGCGTCGGTCATCGATCCGGACGGCAGCGGTGTGGATCTGTTCGCGCAGCTCCAGTAGCTCCAAGCAGCACGCTGCGAAGGCCGGTGGGCGTTAGGATCGCCGGATCGTCGAGGCATCCGTCGAAGACAACGGGAGCGTTATGTGAGCGTGGGGGGCCGGGGCAGCGCCGGGAGTCAGAAGCGCGGCGGGGGCACGTCCTCGCCGACGCTGGAGACGGTCGCGGCGGCCGCCGGGGTGTCCCGCGCGACGGTGTCCCGGGTGGTCAACGGCGGCACGCGGGTCTCCCCGGAGATCCGCGCCGCCGTGGAGGCGGCCATCGCCGAACTCGGCTACTCCCCCAACCGCGCCGCGCGCTCCCTGGTGACCCGCCGCACCGGCTCGGTGGCGCTGGTGGTCAGCGAGCCGGAGGCGCGAGTCTTCAGCGACCCGATGCTGGCCGGCATCACCCGCGCCATCGGCAAGGCGCTGGCCGAGACCGACCTGCACCTGGTCCTGATGATGGCCCCGGCCGGCGCGGCGCGCCGCCGTCTGACCCGGTACCTGCTCGGCGGCCACGTCGACGGCGTGCTGCTGATGTCCCTGCACGGCGACGAGCCGTTGCTGAAGCAGCTGGCGCAGGCCGCGCTCCCGGTGGTCCTGATGGGCCGGCCGATGAGCCCCCTGCCGATCCCGCACGTGGACTCCGACAGCGTCGACGGCGCCCGCCAGGCCACCGCGCACCTGCGCGCCCTCGGCCGCACGAAGATCGCCACCATCGCCGGCCCCGCGGACATGTGCGCCGGCGTGGACCGCCTGCTGGGCTACGTCGAGGCGCTGGACGGCGCCCCCGGCATCGTCGCCCACGGCGACTTCAGCATGGCCTCCGGCGAAGCCGCGATGACGGAGCTGCTGCGCCGCGAACCAGACCTCGACGGCGTCTTCGCCGCCAGCGACCTGATGGCCGCCGGAGCGCTGCGAGCGCTCCGCGCAGCCGGCAGGCGGGTCCCGGAGGACGTCGCGCTGGTCGGCTACGACGACTTGGACGTCGCCGAACTCACCGAGCCGCCACTGACCACGATCCACCAACCGCTCCCAGACCTGGCACGCGCGATGGTCGCCTCGCTGCTGGCGCAGATCGCCGGCGAGCACGCGCCGGAGTCGGTGGTGCTGCCGAACGCTTTGGTGGTGCGGGCCTCGGCGTGATCGGTGTGATTCAGCATGATCTGCGTGATCGGCGTGCGGGGGGGCTGTCAGGTTGCTGAGGTCGGCGCCCCGAAGCGCGCGACGTAGTGCCAGACCCGCTTGAGCGCCTGCGGATCGTACTTCCCGGTCGCGGCGGCCTCGCCGATCACGCGCGGCGTCAGCAGGCCTTCCGGGGCGATCTCACGGGCCAGCTCGACGAATTCGGGGCCGCGGTAGTCCGGGTGGCGCGCCATCTCCTCCAGTGTCAGGCGGAAGCCCGGGTGCCATTCCAGACGGCACGGCAGCTTCATCGCCAGTTCCTCGACCTCCGTGCCCTGATAGCAGGGGTCGAGCACCAGCGCCTCCACGTCCTGGTCGAGCCGCACCAGGCCGTGGACCTGCGCCTCGATGTAGTCGTCGAGGGCGTCGGCCTCGGTGTCGGCGAGCGCCGGCCCGATCAGGTCCATGGCAGTCGCGACGCCGAAGTTCTCCGGTTCCAGATAGCTGTCCGGATAGCAGAACGTCGCGCGCTCCACCGCCTCCGCGCTGAGGACGAAGTGCGCAGATCCGAACCGCGGTGCGGCCCCGACCGGCTTGCCGCGGAAGTTCAGCGCGCCGTAGACCGGCCGTTCCTCGGCCGGGGCCCGATCGTACGCACCGCCGAAGATGCGGCTCTCCCAGCGCCAGCGGTCGCCGCCGGGGTGGGCGGTGAGGCCGCCGTTGCTTGTGCCGGTGACGAACTGCGAGCGGTACACCCCGGCCGCCGCCAGCGCCGCCAGGATCGGGGGCTCGCCGCGGTCCGGGTGGAAGTTCAATGTGACGCGTAGCGCCGGGTCGAGCGCCGGTCCCGTGGACCGCGCCGCCACGTGCGCCACCGCCAGTCGCGCCGGCTCCGACATCCCCTGGCTTGCCATGGCGGCAGTATGCCCGACGAGTGATCGCGAAGGCCGATCATATTTGCCGCTCACGCGGGCCACTCACGCCAGCCGCTCACGCCAGCCGCTCACACCTGCCGCTCAGACCTCCCCGATGATCCCGGCCATCCCCTCCGCCGACAGCAGATGCCGCGCCGCCAGCCGCACCGCTCCCAGCATCCCGGCGCGCTCGCCCAGCACCGAGGTCTCGATCGCCAGACTCCGCGTGGCCAGGGGCAGCGCGCGCCGGTAGATCACCGCGCGGACGTCGGCGAGCAGGTCCTCGTGCAGCTGCGCGAGGATGCCGCCGATGACGATCGTGTCCGGGTTGTGGAACGACACCAGCGAGGCCAGTACCTCCCCGATCCGCTGCCCGGCCAGCCGCACCTGCCGCCGGGCCGCCGCGTGCCCCTCGGAGACCAGGCGGACCACGTCGGCGGCGCGCGCCGCGTCCGCGCCCTGCGCGCGCAGCGCCGCCGCGATCGCCGCGCCGGAGGCCACCGCCTCCACGCAGCCGGTGTTTCCGCAGTGGCAGAGCACGTCCTCGTGCCCCGGCAGCTGGATGTGCCCGATGTCGCCGGCCGCGCCGGAGGCGCCGCGGTGCAGGACGCCGTCGGAGACGATGCCGCAGCCGATGCCGGTCCCGACCTTCACGTACAGCAGGTGCCGGCTGGCCTGGCGGTGCGTGTACTCGCCGAGGGCCATCGCGTTGACGTCGTTGTCCACCAGCACCGGCGCGGCGTAGCGGCCTTCGAAGAACGCCGGCACCCGGCAGCCGTCCCAGCCGGCCATGATCGGCGGACGCACCACGGTGCCGCTGGCGAACTCCACCGGGCCCGGGACGCCGATCCCGACCGCCCGCAGGTGCGCGGCCGGGCGCCCGGCTTCGGCGAGCAGTTCCTCCAGATCGGCGCGCACGCCGGCCAGCACGGCGTCGGGCCCGGTGTTGATGTCGATCGAGCGGGCCCGTTCGGCCAGCACCCGCCCGGAGAGCGTGGCGACCGCGAGCCGGCTGTGCGTGGCCCCCAAGTCGCAGCCGGCGACGACGATCCGCGCGTCCGACAGGTCCAGCGCCAGCGGCGGCCGGCCGCGGTCGGTGACCGCCGGTTCGGTCTCGACCAGCAGCCCGCGCTCGATGAGCAGATCCACGCGCTGCGCTATGGCCGCCCGGGACAGCCCGGTGGCCCCGACGATCGCCGAGCGCGTGGTCGCCGCACCGTCCGCGACCAGCCCGGCGAGCTCACTGAGCGACGCCATGCGCCGCCTGGCCGCACTGTTCATCAGACCCCTCCCGACCGCCGCCGGCCCATGATCCCCGACCGCTTCTTTATGACAGAACTAAGCCTAATGATGACTCTTGTCAGTCGTAAAGGGCGGTCATATCGTCGATCCCGGGGCCGGTGAGGGTCGGCCCCTGTGGCGGGAAAACGGCGCTCGGGAGGGCAGATGACGGTACGGGCGGGCATTGCCGGAGCGGGAATGGTCGCGGCGGTCCACGCCGACGCGATCCGCCGCGCCGGGGCCTCGGTCGTGGGCGTCGCCGCCTCGACGCCGGAGCGGTCGAAGGCGGCGGCCCCCAGAGTGGGAGCGGGCCGCGCCTTCGACTCCGCCGAGGAACTGGCGGTGTCCGACGAGATCGACGTGCTCCACGTCTGCACCCCGAACGCCCTGCACGGCCCCCTGGTCCGGGCGGCGCTGTCGGCTGGCAAGCACGTGGTCTGCGAGAAGCCGCTGTCGCTGACCGGCGCGGACTCCGAGGCCCTGGTCGAGCTGGCCGCGAGCACCGGACTGGTGAACGCCGTCCCGCTGGTCTACCGCTACCACCCGATGACCGTGGAGGCCCGCGAGCGGGTCCGGCGCGACGAGCTCGGCCCGATCCGGCTCATCCACGGCCACTACCTGCAGGACTGGCTGGCCCGCCCGGAGGACAACAACTGGCGCGTGGACCCGGCCGTCGGCGGGGCCTCCCGGGCGTTCGCCGACATCGGTTCGCACTGGTGCGACCTGGTCGAATGGATCAGCGGGCACCGGATCAGCGAGCTGACGGCCGCCACCCAGACGGTGCTGGCGCAGCGTTCGGCGGCCGGCCGCGAGACTTTCACCGGATCCGGGGACGAAAGCCCGCCGGAATCAGCGGAAACGGAGCGGATCGCCGTCACCACCGAAGACGCCGTCCAGGTCCTGTTCCGCACCGATCGCGGCGCCACCGGCGCCCTGGTCGTCTCCCAGGTCTCGCCGGGCCGCAAGAACCGGCTCTGGTTCGAGATCGACGGCGCCGAGCGCAGCGTGTCCTACGACGGCGAGAACCCCGAGTCCCTGCTGCTCGGCGGCCGGGACCGCACCGAGATCGTCCGCCGCGACGCGCTGTCGGAGCCGGCGAACCGGATCAACGCGGTCCCCGCCGGCCACCCCTGGGGCTACCGCGACTGCTTCGCGGCCTTCACCGCGGACGTCTACGCCGCGATCCGGGACCCGCGGGCGTTCGCCGAGGGTGCCGAGACCGACGCGCAGGCCGTCCCGGCGTTCCCGACCTTCGCCGACGCCGCCCGCACCGCCCACATCACCGACGCCGTCCTGGCCTCGGCCGCACACCGCTCCTGGATCGAGGTGTCCTGACGATGAAGCTCGGCTTTCTCACCGCCTGCCTGCCCCAAGTCCCGCTCGCGGACATCGCCGCCTGGGCGGCCGAAAACGATTACGCCGCCCTGGAGGTCGCGGTCTGGCCGAAGGTCGGCGGCCGGGAGTTCGAGGCCAGCCACATCGATGTGGCGCACTTCGACGAGGGCCAGGCCGGCGAGGTCACCGAACTGTTCGCCAAGCACGGCCTGACGCTGTCCTCGCTGGCCTACTACGAGAACAACCTCCACCCGGACGAGGAGCGCCGGCAGGAGATCGCCGCGCACGTGCTGCACGCGATCGACGCCGCGGCACTGCTCGGCGTGGAGACCGTCGGCACCTTCATCGGCCGGCACCCGGGACTGAGCGTGAAGGAGAACGCCGCGCTCGCCGAGCAGACCTTCCCGCGGCTGGTCGACTACGCCGGCGAGCGCGGCGTGAAGATCATCATCGAGAACTGCGTCATGGAGGGCTGGCACCCCGACGGGTACCCCGGCAACCTGGCGTACTCCCCCGAGCTGTGGGAGTGGATGTTCTCCCTCGGGCTGTACCTGAACTACGACCCCTCGCACCTGCTGTGGATCGGCATCGACCCGGTGACCGCGCTCAAGCCCTACGTCGACCGCATCCCGCACGCGCAGGCCAAGGACACGCAGCTGGACCCGCTGGCGCGCGACCGCTACGGCTTCTTCGGCAAGACCCTGAGCCGCGAGCACCCCTGGGACGAGGGCTGGTGGCGCTACCGCGTCCCGGGCCTGGGCCAGGTGGACTGGAGCGGGGTGGTGGACACGCTGTACGAGGGCGGGTTCACCGGGGTGCTGAGCGTGGAGCACGAGGACCCGGTGTGGGGCGGCACCGAGGAGAAGGTCAAGCAGGGCCTGCAGATCGCCCACCGCACGCTGTCGCCCCTCATCGTCGGATAGCCGGGCCGCCACCGCCACCTCCGGCGCGGCGTACGCCGCCGTCCATCGCTGAACCGCTTAACCGCCGAACACTTCTAACCGAGGCCAGGCCATGACCCGCAACCCGAGCGTGCAGCTCTACTCCGTCCGCGACCACCTGACTGACTCGACCCAGCGCGAGAGCACCCTGAAGCGCCTCGCCGACATCGGCTTCACCGCCGTCGAGCCCTACGATCCGACGAACGACCCGGCGGGATTCCGCGCCCTGGCCGACGACCTGGGCCTGAGCGTCTCCGGCGCGCACGCCATGGCGCTGCTGCGCGAGCCGGACCCGGCGCCGGTGTTCGAGGCCCTGGCCACCATCGGCACCGACCTGGCGATCCTGCCGGCCGGCATCCCGGAGGACGACTTCAAGACGCACGACGGCCTCAAGCACGCCGCCGACACCCTGAACGCGCTGGCGGCCAAGGCCGCCGAGGCCGGACTGCGCTTCGGCTACCACAACCACTACTGGGAGTTCGAGCCCGTCCTCGACGGCCGGCACGCCCTGGAGATCCTGGTCGACCTGGTCGACCCGGCGGTGGTGTTCGAGATCGACACCTACTGGTCCACCGTCGGCGGCGCCGACACCCCGGCGGTCCTGGAGCGCCTCGGCGAGCGCGTGGTGGCCCTGCACGTGAAGGACGGCCCGACCGTCAAGGGCGAGCCGAACGTGGCCGTCGGCACCGGCGCGATGCCGGTCCCGGCCGTGCTGGCCGCCGCGCCGCGCGACGCCTGGCGCGTCATCGAGTTCGACGAGTGCGCCACGGACATCTTCGAGGCGCTGGCCGCGAGCCTGGCCTACGTGAACGGTCTGGAGGCGGCGTGAGCGACAACAGCGGGGGCGAGGCCAGCGGGGGCGGCGGGGGCGGCGGCGGCTCGGCGCGGTCCGGTCCGGTCGGCGTCGCGGTCATCGGCGCCGGCAACATCAGCTCGCAGTATCTGCGCAACCTGACCCGCTTCCCGGACCTGTTCGTCGTGGCGATCGCCGACATCGACGCCGCACGGGCTGCTGCGGCGGCAGCGGAGTTCGGCGTCCCGATCTCGGGATCGGTTCCGGACGTCCTGGCGCTGCCCGAGGTCGAACTGGCCGTGAACCTGACCATCCCGGCGGCGCACGCCGAGGTGGCCCTGGCCGCGGTGGCCGCCGGCAAGCACGTCTACGGCGAGAAGCCGCTGGCGCTGAACCCGGCGGCAGCCCGCCAGGTGTTGACCGAGGCGGCGGCGCACGGCGTGCGCGTCGGCAACGCACCGGACACGTTCCTCGGCGCGGGCCTGCAGTCGGCACTGCGCGCGGTGGGCTCGGGCCTGATCGGCACGCCGGTCGCGGCAGCGGCGGCGTTCCAGAGCCCGGGGCCCGAGAGCTGGCACCCGAGCCCGGAGTTCCTGTTCGCCCACGGCGCGGGGCCGCTGTTCGACATGGGCCCGTACTACCTGACGGCGCTGGTGGCGCTGCTCGGCCCGGTCCGCACCGTCGCCGCCGCCGGGCACAAGGCACGCGAGACGCGCGTGATCGGCTCCGGACCCAAGGCCGGAACGGTATTCCCGGTCGAGGTCCCGACGCACGTCACGGCCCTGCTGGAGTTCCGGGACGGAGCGGGCGCCACGACCACGCTCAGCTTCGACTCACCACTGCCCCGACAGAGCATCGAGATCACCGGCACCGAAGCCACCCTCCTGGTCCCGGACCCGAACAACTTCGACGGCAGCCTGCACCTGCGCCGACGGGGCTCCAAGGACACCGAGGAGATCCCGGCCACCGGCACCTCGATCGGCCGCGGCATCGGCGTCCTGGACATGGCCCGCGCCCTGCGCACCGGCACGGCCCACCGCGCGTCCGGCGAACTGGCACTGCACGTACTGGACGTGATGGCGGCGATCGCGACCTCGGCGCAGACCGCGGCGTTCGAGGACGTACCGGCCTGGACGGAGAAGCTGGAAACCCTGCCGGAGGCCTGGGACCCCCTGGAGGCGACGCTCTAAGCGCCCGCACCTGCACCCGACGCGCGCCGCCTCGCTTCAGGGCGATGGCGGCGCGTGGTCGTGGGTTGCCAGGTTGCCAGGTTGCCAGGTTGCCAGGTTGCCGAGTGGCCGGGTTGCCGGGTTGCCGAGTTGCCGAGTTGCCGAGTTGCCGGAGCATGCACATGCTCGCAGTCGACCGAGTTGTCGGCAGCAGCCGGTATACATATCGATAAGGGGTGATTATTCCCTAACAGAATGCCGTGACCAGCGCCGCCGGAACCACCCGGCCCGGAAACCAGCCGGCTACCGAATCCCGCCCGTCACCACCCGCAGCCGCCGCCGTACCGCGTCCCGCGGATCCGGCTGCCGCGCCAGCAGCACGCGGGCGATCCGCCCGGCCCGCGCCGCGCCCTCCGACGTGCCCTCACGCAGCGAGGTCACCAGCGCGCCCTCGACCAGCAGCATCAGCTCCGGGGCGAGGTTCTCGTGGTCGTCGCGGCCCGCTTCGGCCAGCAGGCGGTCGAGGTAGTCCGTGACCGCGTCCTTGTGCGCGACCGCTACTTCGTGGACGGGGCTGGTGCGGTCGGCGGCCTCGACCATGGCGTTGATGAAGGCGCAGCCGCGGTAGCCCGCGCCGTCGAGCCACTCCCCCAGCGCGTCGAACACCGCGATGGGGCGTTCGCCCGCCGGGAGCCCGTATCCGGTGATGGTCTCCCGCAGCCATGCGCGCCAGCGTTCGTCGGTGCGGGTCAGGACGGCGATCACCAGCTCGTCCTTGCTCGCGAAGTGCCGGTAGAACGAAGCCCGCCCCACTCCCGACACCGTCAGGATCCGCTCCACGCCCACGGCGCGGATTCCCTCTGCGTAGAACAGGTCCTCGGCCGCCGTCAGCAATCGCTCGCGCGCCTGTACCGCCATGGCCGTCAATGGTATCGATCGGTTCCGCCGGAGCGCCAGCGCTGAAGTGTGGAACGGAATCGAACGGTACCGTATTGACCACAACGCATTGACATCAAACGGTACCGATCGGTGCCGATCGCACACCGCCCGGCGCCCCCGGCATCAGCCCACGCAAAAGCCCCGGCCCCCAAAAACGGGAAGCCGGGGCCCAAAAACAAACCCGCTACGCGACAGCCTTCTTCAGCGCTTCGGCACGGTCGGTCCGCTCCCACGTGAAGTCCGGCAGATCGCGCCCGAAGTGCCCGTAAGCCGCGGTCTGCAGGTAAATCGGCCGCAGCAGGTCCAGGTCGCGGATGATCGCAGCCGGCCGCAGGTCGAACACCCGCAGCACCGCCTCCTGGATCTTCACGTCCTCGACCAGCCCGGTCCCGAACGTCTCCACGAACAGGCCCACCGGCTCAGCCTTGCCGATCGCGTACGCGACCTGCACCTCGCAACGCTCCGCCAGCCCGGCGGCGACCACGTTCTTGGCCACCCACCGCATCGCGTACGCGGCCGAGCGGTCCACCTTCGACGGGTCCTTGCCGGAGAACGCGCCACCGCCGTGCCGGGCCATGCCGCCGTAGGTGTCCACGATGATCTTGCGGCCGGTCAGGCCGGCGTCGCCCATCGGCCCGCCGATCTCGAAGCGCCCGGTCGGGTTCACCAGCAGCCGGTAGTCGGAGGTGTCCAGCTCCAGCGCGGCGATCTCCGGCGCCACCACCTGCTCGCGGATGTCCGGGGTGAGCAGGTTGTCCAGGTCGATGTCGGAGGCGTGCTGGGTGGACAGGACCACGGTGTCCAGCCGGACCGCCTTGTGCCCGTCGTACTCGATGGTCACCTGGGTCTTGCCGTCCGGCCGCAGGTACGGCACGGTGCCGTCCTTGCGGACCGCCGCCAGCCGGCTCGACAGGCGGTGCGCCAGCGCGATCGGCAGCGGCATCAGCTCCGGGGTGTCGGTGCAGGCGTAGCCGAACATCAGCCCCTGGTCGCCGGCGCCCTGGCGGTCGAGCTCATCGGTGTCACCCTCGACGCGGGCCTCGTAGGCGTCGTCGACACCCTGGGCGATGTCCGGGGACTGCGAGCCGATGGACACCGACACGCCGCAGGAGGCGCCGTCGAAGCCCTTCTTGGACGAGTCGTACCCGATGGCCAGGATCGTCTCGCGGACCAGGCGCGCGATGTCGGCGTACGCGGTGGTGGTCACCTCGCCGGCGATGTGCACCTGGCCGGTGGTGAGCAGGGTCTCGACGGCGACCCGGGACTTCGGGTCGTCCTTGAGCAGGGAGTCGAGGATCGCGTCGCTGATCTGGTCGGCGATCTTGTCGGGGTGCCCCTCGGTCACCGATTCGGAGGTGAACAGGCGGCGGACGGTACCGGACATGGGTACTCCTCAGTTCGCAGCGGCTGCTGACTACAGGTCGACGCGACGCCCCGGTCCTGGAACGACACGCACGCGCCTGGTCGGCGCGTGCCTGTCACGAAGATCGAAACGACCGCGCCACCAGTTTAGTCGGTGGGAGTCCGCAGCTTAAGTACCCGGTCCCAGATGACGTCCGCGAGCCGCTCCTTCGGACCGTCCGGAATCGGGTCCTCCGAGCCGTCCGCGCCGATCACGACGGCCGCGCTGTGGTCCGCGCCGAAGGTCAGGGCCACCCCGACCTCGTTGACGACCAGCAGGTCGACGCCGTATTTCGCGAGCTTGGCGCGGCCGTGCTCCAGCCACGTCCCCTGCGCATCACCGGTCTCGGCAGCGAACCCGACCACCGTCTGCCCCGGCCGCGACCGCGCGTGACCGAGCTCACGGAGCACGTGCGGGTTCTGGACCAGGCGAATCTCGGGTGCTGAGAGGTCGTCGGCCTTCTTGATCTTCGAATCCGCGGGTTCGGCGGGCCGGAAGTCCGCGACCGCCGCGGCCATCACCACGATGTCCGCGTCCCGGGCCGCCGCGCGCACCGCATCGCGCAATTCCGAAGTCGTCGACACCCGCACCACATCGACCCCGGCGGGGTCCGGCAGCGCGGTGTTGGCCGCGACGAGCGTGACGCGCGCGCCCCGCGCGGCCGCCGTGCTCGCCAGCGCGTAGCCCTGCTTGCCGGAAGATCGGTTGCCGATGTAGCGCACCGGGTCGACCGGCTCGCGCGTGCCGCCGGCCGAGACCACGACGTGCAGCCCGGTCAGATCGGCCTCGGCGGTCCCGCGCGCCAGCAGCGAGCGGCAGTACTCGAAGATCGCCGAGGGGTCGGGCAGCCGGCCCTTGCCGGTGTCGGCGCCGGTGAGCCGGCCGACGGCGGGCTCGATGACGTACAGGCCCCGGCGGCGCAGCGTCGCGACGTTCTCGACGGTGGCGGCGTTCTCCCACATCTCGGTGTGCATGGCCGGCGCGAAGACCACCGGGCAGGTGGCGGTCAGCAGGGTGTTGGTGAGCAGGTCGTCGGCCAGGCCGTGCGCCGCCCTGGCCAGCAGGTCGGCGGTGGCCGGGGCGACGACGACCAGGTCCGCGTGCCGGCCGAGGCGCACGTGCGGCACCTCGTGCACGCGCTCCCACACCTCGGCGGCCACCGGCCGCCCGGACAGCGCGGCCCACGTCGGCTCGCCGACGAAGTGCAGCGCGGAGGCGGTCGGGACCACGGTGACCGCGTGCCCGGACTCGGTGAACAGCCGCAGGAGCTCGCAGGCCTTGTACGCGGCGATGCCGCCGCCCACGCCGAGAACGACGTTGGGCGACGGCATCGAAGATTCTTCAGTCACGCTTCGACCCTAATGGGATCAGCGCGCGACGGCCGACCTGGGGTCGGCGCCGGAATGAAGCCGCTACTGGATGACCGAGCCGGGCGCACCGGCCTCGATCGGCTCCGCGGTCAGCAGGCCGGCGTTGATCTCGCGCAGCGCGATCGACAGCGGCTTCTCGTGGACGTGGGTGTCGACGAGCGGGCCGACATACTCCAGCAGGCCCTCGGACAGCTGGGAGTAGTAGGCGTTGATCTGCCGAGCGCGCTTGGCCGCGTAGATCACCAGGCTGTACTTGGAGCCGGCGGCGTCGAGCAGCTCGTCGATCGGCGGATTGATGATGCCTTCGGGCTCAGTGGCGGACACGCGTGAGGACTCCTGTCGCAGCAAGATCATTTCTGGGTCTGCACGGCCCAGACGCACAAGGATACCAGTTTGCGGAGCCCCGACCTGCCGATCAGGCGTTCGTCCCGGCGGTCACCAGCTCGACCAGTTCGGCGGCGGCGGCCTCGACCGTGGTGTTCACGATCGTCACGTCGAACTCGCTCTCCGCCGCCAGCTCCACGCGGCCGGTCGCCAGACGCCGCTCGATGACGTCCTCCGGCTCGGTGCCGCGGCCGCGCAGCCGCTGCTCCAGCACCTCCCACGAGGGCGGGGCCAGGAAGACCAGGCGGGCGGCGGGCATCGCCGCGCGGATCTGGCGCGCGCCCTGCAGTTCGATCTCCAGAAGGACCGGCTGGCCGGCGTCCAGGCGCTGCTCGACGGCGTGGCGCGGGGTTCCGTACATGTTGCCGGCGTACTCGGCGTACTCCAGGAACTCGCCCTTGGCGATCAGGTCCTCGAAAGCAGGCCGGTCGTAGAAGAAGTAGTGCACCCCGTCGACCTCGCCGGGCCGGGGCGTGCGGGTGGTGGCCGAAACCGACAGCCACACCTCGGGGTGAACCTCGCGGACGTGCTTGGCAAGGGTTGTCTTGCCGACGCCCGACGGGCCCGAAAGCACTGTCAACAGTGCGGGGGCGGTGGTGTCGGAACCGTGGCCGTCCGTTCCGGCGCGATCGCTCATGAGAGAAGATCGTACCGGGCCGCAGGGCCGCGATTCCGACGGTTGAACCGCGTCGCCTTGCCTCGGCGTCTCAGATGAGGCGCCGGGGCTCGGCTGACGTCACGCGCCGAATTCACGCTCCAGCGATGCGATCTGATTGGCGCCGAGCCCACGGATACGGCGCGTCTCGGAAATGTCGAGACGCTCCATGATCTGCTTGGCCCGGACCTTTCCGATGCCGGGCATCGATTCCAGAAGAGCCGAGACCTTCATCTTGCCGATGATCTCGTTCTTCTGGCCTTCGCGCACGACATCGGACAACGTCACGCCGCCCGCCTTGAGACGGAGCTTCAAAGCGGCGCGCTCACGCCGCGCTTCGGCTGCCTTCTGAAGTGCGGCCGCACGCTGTTCTGGAGTGAGGGGCGGAAGAGCCACGCCTGTTCACCTCTGGACTTCGAGTACTGTCGGTGGACTTGTCCGAGTTCGACCGAGGCCTATGGCATGCCTCGAACTCCCCCAAGACATACGGGACCTCACCTGGCGGACGAGTCCCGCGGATACAACTGGTGGAACGAATCCGCAGCGTACACCCGTAGTCGGGGGCAAGGAGAGGGGATCGGCGCTTCTCGTGAGCTGGACCGGTGTGCAAACCCGGCGAAAAGGGGGCGAGTCCGGCGTAATTCGTGGTGGAATTCAGGGCTCGAATCAACTCGTCATGCCCCTGATATCGCGTCAGATACGTTTGCCCGAACCGGCATTAGGGCGCGCCGAGGTATCGGTCACGACCGCGTTCGGCCTGTGACGCATCCACGCTTTGAGCAACGCCGGGACAAGGACGGAATATCGCACGGAGGTTCAAAGCGCGCCGGAGAAAGTATCGCAGGACTGGAAGTCCCCCGTCTGGTAACCGGTGAGGAACCACTGCTGACGCTGCGCCGCCGAGCCGTGCGTCCAGGTCTCGGGGGTCACCCGGTGCTGGAATTGAGCCTGGATCCGGTCGTCGCCGACCGCGGCCGCGGCGTCCAGTCCGTCGGAGATGTCCTGCTTCGTGAGGTCCTTGATCAGAACCCTGCCGCCGGCGTCCTTCGTCGTCGTCGCGGAGTGCGCCCACAGCCCGGCGTAACAGTCTGCCTGGAGCTCGACCCGGACCGCACCACTGTTCGCGCCCTGCTGGGACGACTGGCTGTTGCGAAGCGCGCCGGTGAGGTTCTGGACGTGGTGGCCGTACTCGTGCGCGATGACGTAGGCCTGTGCGAACGGACCGCCGCGCGCGCCGAACTTCGTTTTGAGCTCCTGCCAGAAACCGAGGTCGAGATAGACCGTGCGATCGCCCGGGCAGTAGAACGGCCCGACGGCGGAGGTCGCGCTGCCGCAGGCGGTGCGGGTGGCGCCGCTGAAGATGACGGTCTGGGCCGGCGGGTACTTCTGGTTGTTGCGGGCGAAGAAGCCGGTCCAGTAGTTCTGCACGGAGTTCACCACGGCCACCGCGCGGCAGTCGTCGCTGACGTTGGCGTCGGCGCCGGTGCGGCACTTGGCGGCCAGCGAGCCGCTGGTGACGGGGCCGGCGGCGTTCCCGCTGCCGGCGGAGGACAGGGAGTTCGAGGACGTCCCGGAGCCGTCGGTGAGCGCCAGCGGCACGCCGACCACCGCGGCGATCAGCGCCAGGATCAGCCCGACCAGGCCGCCGCGGCCGCCGGGCAGACCGAAGCCGCCGCCGAATCCCCCGCCGAGGCCACCGCCCCGGGAGGGCCCGGAGCCGCGCTCGTCGCGGACCTGGCCGGAGTCCAGCTGGGCGTCGTCGTCGAACTGCATATCGCAATCTTCCTGGACGAATCGCCCGGGCCTGCGCCGACACGCGGGAGCGCGGTCGGGGCTCGTCCGGGGTTCTTCCGGGAGTGCGGTAACGACCGCCGGCACCCGGCGTCTGGAAATTCGAGCCCTGAGCTACTAGCCTGCGCGCGTTCCGCGAGTGTCACAGGTCACATCGGGAGTAGCGCAGGCCGCACGGAAGGAACCGCCGCCATGGCGCATGGGCACCATCACCGTTCCGCCCCGCAGCGTGGCGCCCGGATGTCGGTGCCGATCACGCTGGTCGTCCTCCTGGTGCTGGGCGCGTCCGCCGGCGGGGCCGCCTGGTACGCGGCGGGACACCGGCACCCGTCCGGAGCCGACGGAGCCGGCGGAGCGGGCGGCGGCCAGGTCTCGTGCCCGGTGACGGGGCCGACGACGATCTCGGCGGCGGTCGCCCCGGACCTGGCCGGGGTGCTGGCGCCGGTGCTGACGTCGCAGCCCGTGCCGTGCGTGCGGGTGGTGATGACGTCGGCCGACTCGGCGGACACGGCGCACTACCTGGCCGGGAGCGGGGCGGCGCCGGCGGGGGTGAAGAGTCGGCCGGACGTGTGGATCCCGGACACGTCGCTGTGGCTGGAGCTGGCCCGGGCGACCGGGGCCGGGCAGGCGCTGCTGCCGCAGACCGGGAACTCGGTGGCGGATTCGCCGACGGTGGTGGCGTCCCCGAAGCCGGTGGCGGGGTTGTTGGGCGGCGCGGGGGCTTCGGGGGCGTTCAGCTGGGAGCAGTTCGTGAAGCTGGCGCTGACGCAGAGCCAGGGGGCGCCGAGCACTCAGAACCCGAAGGCCGGTGCACCGCCGGTGGTGGCGATCGCTGATCCGACGCACGACGGCGCGGGGCTGTCGGCGCTGATCGTGCTGGACGGGATGTTGACCCAGGCGGTGAACGATCCGCAGCTGAAGGTCGGGATCACCGGGTTCGTCAAGGGGATGGCGGACAATGCCGCGGGCTCGATGACGGCGCTGATGGCGAAGCCGGCCGCGAACGTCGCGGCGTTCCCGGCGTCGGAGCAGGAGGTGTTCCGGTACAACAGCCGCAAGCCCGCGGTGCCTTTGGCCGCGCTGTATCCGTCGGACGGTTCGGCGTCGCTGGACTATCCGTTGGTGGTGCTCAACGGCGCGGACAACGCGCACGCGATGGCGGCGAACGCCCTGCTGACGTACTTGCGGACGACGGCTCAGGACGCGTTGCGGCAGCAGGGTTTCCGGTCGCCGGACGGGGCGCCGTCGCAGGTGCTGGCCGCGGATCCGGAGCTGCACGGGAGCCAGCTGGCGGCGGCCACGCGGGCCGATTACGGGCAGGCGCCGCAGGCTTTGGCGCTGTGGGCGACGTTGACGCGGCAGCTGCGGATGCTGGCGGTGGTGGACGTGTCGGGGTCGATGGCGCAGACGGTCGTCGGGACCGGGCAGACGCGGCTGGAGCTGACGGCGGGGGCGAGTGAGAAGGCGATGACGCTGTTCGGCAGCCACGCGGCGATGGGGCTGTGGACGTTCACCACCAGCCGCGACACGGCCGGCTCGACCGTCATCGACCAGGTGCTGCCGATCGCGGAGCTGGGCTCGGCGGACGCCGGCGGGGCCACGCACGGGCAGCGGATGACCGCGGCGTACGGGGCGCTGGCGGACAAGCCGGGGTCGCGCAACGGGCTGTACGACGCGCTGCTGGCGGCGTACCAGGCGGTGCAGAAGGGCTGGGATCCCGCGCGGGTGAACACGGTCGCGGTGTTCACCGACGGGAAGGACGACAACCTCAACAGCATGAGTTCGGACCAGCTGATAGCGAAGCTGCAGGCCGCGGTCGATCCGGCGCGGCCGGTGCGGGTGTTCGTGGTGGCGCTGGGGGCGGACGTGGACCTGACCCTGCTGAACAAGATCACGGCGGTCACCGGCGGGGCGGCCGTGCACTTCAGCGACATGGGGCAGATGACGTCGGCGATATTGGGGAGCACTGAGACGCACTGATGACGCGCTGACATGGCTTCCGGGGCGATCATCGCAGGGTCCGTGTATGGCGCGCGTAAGGACGCGAAGGGCCGCCGGCCGCCCACTGCGGGATTCCCGTGTTAACGATCTGGTACGAACCGCATGACAGACCCGAGCCGGAATCGGGAAACTGCCTCCATGGCATTTCACTGCGGCGCGCCGACACGCGACGGAAGCCCGTGCCAACGCCACGTCCGCGAACCGGGCACCCGCTGCCCCCAGCACCGCAACCTGGGCGGCACCGCCCTGCACCCCCCGCGCCACGCAATGCGCATCATCACCCTCGCCGACCCGAGGCTGACCAGCGCCCCCACCGCCTGGACCACCGCCCGCGCGGACCTGATGGCGCGAGCCAGCGAACTCCGCGCCCGGGTGACGCCAGGGGCGGGCCAGGAGTCGCAGGACTCCGCAGCGGGAACCCTCGCTGACGAGGAGCTGATGACGGAGAACGCGCAGCCGGAGGCGGGGCCGGAGCCGGACGCCGGCCCGGTCGGGCCGCTGTCGTACCTGGACCGCGAGCGGAGCCGGCGTGCGCGGGCGGCGGGAGCTGGCGTGGTGGAGCGGGCCGAGGTGGAGCGGGCTGAGTTGGAGCGCGCCGAGGTGGATGCTGAGGTAGAGCACGCCGGGGCGGGGGCTGCGGCTGAACCGGAGCAGGAGCTGGTGCAGGCGCGCGGGGCTGGCGCGGCGCAGCACGAGCAGGCCGAGCCGGAATCGGAGCATATGCCTGATACTGAGCAAGAGCAGGGCGATGCCGGGCAAGAGCAGGGCGATGCTGGGCAGGAGCCCGAGGCTGGCGAGCCGGAAGTCGCGCTTGAGGTCGAGCCCGAGGCTGGCGTATCAGGGCCCGAGTCGACGCTTGAGCTTGGGCCTGCGCAAGAGGGCGATCCTGAGCCGGCGCGCATGTCGGGCGCGTCGGTCCGGAAGCCTTCGGACACCGTGCCGGAGGCCGAGCCCGCTGAACCGGCGCGCGTGCCTGCCATGCCGGTCAGCCAGAAGTCCTACCTTGACCGCGAGCGTGCTGATCGCAAGCGTCGCGTGGAGGAAGTCGCCGATGAGGCCGAGGCGCGCCCTGCGGAGCAGCGTCCGTTGTTGCGGAGGGAGCGTGCGCTGGATCCCGACTGGATCGGTGCGCGTCCGCTCTTCCGCGACGAGGCTCCGACCCGGCCGCTGCCGCGGATCGAGTTCGAGCCCTCTGAGACGTCTGAGGGTGCCGACCCCGCGCCGCCCCGCAGAACGCCACGCATCGGGCCGATGCGCAGCGTCGTGCTCGGTGCGCAGGCGGATCAGGCTGTTGCCGAGCCGGACCCTGATCCGCCGACGCTCATCGATCGCATGCCGCCGATCGATCCTGATGATCTGGTGGTTCCCGAATTCCTGCGTGCCGACTTCGTTCCGCCCGAGCGTCCGATGCATCCGTCGCCGAACCGGCCGCCGCTGCCGCAGCGCAAGCGCAAGCCACGGGCTGCTCCGATTCCGACTCCGGCTCCTGCTCCGATTCCTGTTCCTGCTCCGGCTCCTGCTCCTGCTCCTGCTCCGGCCCCTGCTGTCGTGCCCACGCCCCCGGCTGCGACCCCAGCCGCAGCGGCCAACGACATCGCGGTCCCCGACTTCATCGTCCCGGGCTTCACCGAGCCGGCGCCGGAGCCGCCGCTGCGCACCGTCCTGTCCACCGTCCTCGGCCCCGAGCTGTGGCAACGCTGCTACGTCGAGTGGAGTCCGGCGCACTGCACCGCGCTGGCGCGCATCGCACGCAACGTCGACGGCCTCGCGCCCTCGGCCAGCGCGGCGGTCCGCTCCACCGCCGGGGCCGGTATGCGGTGGCTGGGGGTGGCGCGGGAGCGCGAGATGCTGGCGGATCTGGTCGCCGGCGCCATCTCGCATCCGGCCGGCGCGACCTCCGCGAACCAGGCACGCACCGTCCGCCTCTACGGTGCGGCGATCTGCATGGCGCTGAACGTGCCGCTGCGGCGCTGCGCCTGTCATCGCGATCTGGAGCGTGACGTGTCTGGCGAGCTCATCCGGCTCGGGTTGGAGGAGTTGGCCGGGGAAGTGCCCTGATCCCGGTAATCCTGGTCATCCCGGCGCCCCTCCCAGCAATCTGACGCCCCATCAGATTTCCGCTACGATGCCGCCATGCGAGGAATCCTGGGGTGGGGCGTCCACCTGCCGTACCGCCGCCTGGACCGCACCGCCATCGCACCCGTGGCCGGCGCCGGAGGCGGAACCGGCACCCGCGCCGTGGCCTCCTACGACGAGGACACGACGACCATGGCCGTCGCCGCCGCCCGCGCCGCGCTGCACCGGGAAGGCGAAAGCAGCAGGGGCGACCGCGGCCGGCTCGCCGACACCATCAGAACCCTGTGGCTCACCACCACCGCCCCCGCGTACCAGGACCGCACCAACGCCACCGCCCTGCACGCCGCCCTCCGCCTCCCCCGCACCACCGCCGCTTACGACGCCACCGGAGCCGTCCGCTCGACGACCGCCGCGCTCGACGCCGCCCTGACCGGGACCGGAACACACCTCGTCGTCGCCTCCGACCTCCGCACCGGCCGCCCCGGCAGCGCCGACGAGTCGGCCGGCGGCGACGCGGCCGCGGGCTTGCTCGTCGGTGATGGAACCGACGGCGCTCCCGTCTTGGCCGAACTCCTCGCGCACACCAGTACTACCGAGGAGTTCCTCGACCGCTGGCGCACGCCCGGCGATCAGACCTCGAAGACCTGGGAGGACCGCTTCGGGGAGACGCGCTACGCCACGCTCGCCACTGAAGCCTGGGATGCCGTGCTCGCGGCGGACGGCAAGGTTTCGGATGACATCGACATCCTGCTTGTGGCCGGCACCCACGAGCGCGCTGTGAAGTCCGTTCTGAAGAAGACCGGCGTGTCGGCCGCACGTCACCACGACCCGTTCACGAGAACGGTCGGCAACTCGGGCGCGGCCCATCCTGCGCTGTTGCTTGCATCAGCCCTCGAAGTCGCGCAGCCAGGCCAGACCATCGTGCTCCTGGTTCTGGCGGATGGCGCCGATGCCTTTCTGTGGCGCACGACAGAAGCTCTTGCGTTCTACCGCCCCGCACGCCCCGTTGCGGACCAGCTCGCAGAGTCTGGCAGCGTGTCCTACGGCCGCTACCTAGCCTGGCGCGGGTTCCTGGCCGTCGAGCCGCCGCGCCGTCCTGAACCGGCACGCACCTCCGCGGCGGCTGCCGCGCGCGCTGCGGAGTGGAAGTTCGCGCTCGTTGGCAGCGAGAGTGCGGACGGGGCCACCGTTCATCTCCCGCCGTCCTCGTTCGACACGGCTCCGCACCCGGCGGCGGGCAGTGAGGGGACGATCGTGACGTTCACCGTCGATCGGCTCGCGTACTCGCCTAGTCCGCCGGTGGTCTTCGCCGTCGTCGACTTCGATGGTGGGGGGCGCCTGCCGATCGAGCTCACTGATGTTGACGCTGAGGAGGTCGCGATCGGGATGCGCGTTGAGGCGACGTTCCGTCGTCTGAGCAGCGCCGACGGCGTCCACAACTACTTCTGGAAAGCGCGGCCCGTCCGCCGCACTGGCGGCCGCACGGAAAGGGAGAGCTGCTGATGGCCTCGCACGGCATCAAGGACCGCGTCGCGATCGTCGGCATGGGCTGCACGCGCTTCGCAGAGCATTGGGACAGCGGGGCTGACGAGCTTCTGTTGTCGGCGACGTCTGAGGCGTTCACCGGGGCTGGCCTGGCGAAGGAGGAAATCGACGCGTACTGGCTCGGCACCGCGCAGTCCGGGATGAGCGGCATCACGCTGGCTCGGCCGCTGGAGCTGGAGGGCAAGCCCGTCACCCGCGTCGAGAACTACTGCGCGACGGGCTCTGAGGCGCTGCGCCAGGCTGCGTACGCGGTCGCGTCGGGCGCTTACGACGTCGCGATGGCTGTCGGGGTTGAGAAGGTGAAGGACTCTGGCTACCAGGGTCTGAACGCGTTCCCGATTCCGGGCGACGGCACCGCCCGCACGGTCACCGCTGCCGCGATGTTCTCCATGGTCGTGCCTGCGTATGGGGCGAAATACGGCGTCGGTGCGCAGGAGATGCGCGAGGTCTTGGCCCGCATCGCGTCCAAGAACCACGCCAACGGCGCTCGCAATCCCAAGGCACAGTTCCGTAAGGAGTGGTCGGTCGAGCAGCTGCTCGCGATGCCGCGTGTGGCTGGGGAGTTGTCGGTGTTCGACTGCGCCGGCGTGGCTGATGGGGCGGCGGCGGCGATCGTGGTTCGTGCGGAGGACGCGCTGCGGTATACCGACAGGCCGCTGTATATCAAAGCCCTGTCGCTGGTCGCTGGCAACGGCTTGGCTCTGGGCGACCCGGCCTACGACTACACGACCTTCCCGGAGATCGTCGCCGCCGCCGAGGACGCGTACCGCCAGGCGGGACTGACCGACCCGCGTCGCGAGCTGGCGATGGCCGAGGTGCACGACTGTTTCACCCCCACCGAGCTCGTTCTGATGGAGGACCTGGGCTTCTGCGAGCGTGGGAAGGCGTGGCAGGACGTTCTGTCCGGGGCGTTCGAGCTCGACGGAGACCTTCCGGTCAACCCCGACGGCGGGCTGAAGTCCTTCGGACACCCGGTCGGGGCTTCGGGGCTACGGATGATGTATGAGGCCTGGCTCCAGCTGCGCGGTGAGGCGCCGGAGGAGCGGCGGATTGGGACGTTCGGGCGGCGGGAGCTTGCGCTGACGCATAATCTTGGGGGGTATCCGGGGGAGATGGTGGGGTTTGTGTCGATTCTTGGTGCGAAGGTGGGGTGAAGGGGGGTGCTTCTGGCTTGGGGGCGGTTCTGGCTTGGGGGCGGTGCTGGGCGGTGCTGCCGGGGTAGGGGCGGTGCTGGGCGGTGCTGCCGGGGTGGGGTTGCTCGGCGGTTTTGCAGGCGATCTTTGTCGGCGGCGCGTGCTATATCTGTGTATAAGGGGCGATAATTCCCTAACAAAATGCCGGCATGCCCGAGTCGCACACTGCGGGTCAGGCGCCACTGCTGTTTGTCGGCAGGCGGCGGTGTGTTCTTGGGGTACAGGCGATTTTTACGGCTTCGCGCACGGTTTGATGACCTCGCGGGGGGACGCAGTTCGGTTGAGTAGTCCTGGCACGGCGTTGCCGCGCCGTCGTGGCGGCGCGAAAATGACCGGTGTGGGTGCTGTCCGT
>NZ_JBGCCM010000057.1:0-54678 GCF_041262085.1 Catenulispora sp. GAS73 | reverse complement strand
GTCCGGTTTCGCCCGGCTTGACACCACCGGCCCGACCAGGTTGGCTGCGCCCGCCGACGCGGCGAGGGACCCAGAACCAACACCCCGCATGGTCCTTCGGACCCCCTCACCACGGGGCCGGCCGCGCTGACCCGTCACCACCCGCAGCCACCAAAGCACCAGTCCTCACCGGAACCGACATCCCGGCTGCCCCGGCCCTACTTGCCCCCTTGCCGCTGCGAACCGCCCCGGCGGTGCGACTTGCTGCGCTTGAGCTCCCGCCCGGCGCCGGTCGCTGCCGCACCGCCGCTTGCCGCCTTCTGTACCGCGGCATCGCCGGTCGCCAGTCGCCGTGCGCCGCACCGCCGCTCGCCGCTCCCCGAAGACCGCCGCCTCGCCGTCACCCCCCGGCGCGCCAGCCGTCCTGCCCCGTCATCGCCCGCGGGTCCACGATCGCGTCGAACTCCTCCGCCGTCAGCCAGCCGCTGCGCACCGCGGCGTCGCGGAGCGTCGTGCCCTCGGCGTCGGCGGTGTGCGCGATCTGCGCGGCGCGGTCGTAGCCGATCTCCGGGGTCAGCGCGGTCACCAGCATCAGGGAGCGCCCCAGGTCGTGGTCGATGCGTTCGCGGTCCAGCTCGATGCCTTCGATGCAGAAGACCCGGAGGTTCCGGATGGCGTCGGTGAGGATGCGGGCTGAGTGCAGGAATGAGGAGGCGATCAGGGGGCGCATGGTGTTGAGTTCGAAGTTGCCCATGCCGGCGGCGGTGGCCAGGGCGCTGTCGTCGGCCATCACCTTCAGGCAGACCATCATCGTGGCTTCGCACTGGGTCGGGTTGACCTTGCCCGGCATGATTGAGCTGCCGGGTTCGTTCTCTGGGAGGCGGAGTTCGCCGAGGCCGTTGCGGGGGCCGGAGCCGAGGAAGCGGATGTCGTTGGCGATCTTCAGTAGGGGTGCTGCGACGCCGCGTAGGCCGGCTGAGGCTGCGACCATCGCCTCGGCGCCGGCCAGGGCGGCGAACTTGTTCGGTGCTGTGACGAAGGGTTGGCCGGTGAGTTCGGTGAGTTCGGAGGCGAAGCGTTCGGCGAATCCGGGTGGGGCGTTCAGGCCGGTGCCGACTGCCGTGCCGCCGGCGGCGAGTTCGTGCAGGCCCGGGAGTGCGGATTCCAGGTGGTCGGTGGCGGCGGCGATCTGGGCGGCGTAGCCGGACCATTCCTGGCCGACGGTGAGGGGGACGGCGTCCTGCAGGTGCGTGCGGCCGGTTTTGGGGACGTCGGCCCACTGCCGGGCCTTGTCGTCTAGGACCGCGTGCAGGTTGCGGAGTTCGGGGAGCACGTGGTTCTGCAGCGTCAGCACCGCGGCTACGTGGGTCGCGGTCGGGAAGCTGTCGTTGGAGGACTGGCCGAGGTTGACGTGGTCGTTGGGGTGGACCGGGGACTTGGTGCCGAGGGTGCCGCCGACCAGTTGGATCGCTCGGTTGCTGATGACCTCGTTGACGTTCATGTTGGTCTGCGTGCCGGAGCCGGTCTGCCAGACGTAGAGCGGGAAGTGCTCGTCGAGGTCGCCGGCGATCACCTCGGAGGCGACCCGGGCGATCAGGTCGGCCATCCATCGCGGCAGCCGGCCGGCTTCGCCGTTGACCAGGGCGGCGGCCATCTTCACGTAGCCGTAGGCGTGGTGGATCTCCTGCGGCATGTGGTCGTCGCCGACCGTGAAGTGCTCCAACGAGCGCTGCGTCTGGGCGCCCCAGTACTTGTCGGCGGCCACGTCGACCGCCCCCATGGCGTCGGTTTCCCGCCGCGTCCCGGCCGCTTCGATGCCCACCGGGAGGTCCAGGATCTCCGGGGGCGTCTCCTGCTGTGAGTTCGTCATGCAACCTCCACCCGGAAACGCCAGAATCCAATGCTGTAACGCTATCGGGCCAGCGCTGACTGTGCCTTCCAGGAAGTACTGAACGCCCCCGACCGGGGGTAGGAGGTGACCGTGTACGACACGACAATGTCCCGACGGGGCTATGGGATCTCGACGAACACCCTGTTCGCCCGGACCATGGGCTTCGTCGCCGCCACGGCGGCACTGTTCGCGCTCGGCGCCTACGCCGGCCGGAACCTTTCGAACGCCGCGGTGTTCATCGGCTTCATCGCGGCCTTCGTCTGCCTGATCGCGATGCGCTTCACCGCCGCGCGCTCGCCGCAGGCCACCGTCGTGCTCCTCGGCGCCTTCGGGCTGCTGATGGGCATCGCGATGTCCCCGACGCTGGTCTACTACGCGACCGTGAACCCCAAGGCGCTGTGGCAGGCGGGCGCCGCGACCGCGCTGTTCATCGGCGCGCTGGGCTCGGCCGGGTACGCCACCGAGCGCGACCTGTCCGGGGTGGCCCGCGCCAGCTTCTGGGCCCTGGTGGCGCTGCTGGTCTTCGGGGTGGTCGCGATCTTCGTGAACATCCCGCACGCCTCGGTGATCTACAGCGTGGCCGGCCTGGTGATCTTCGCCGGGTTCACGCTCGTGGACTTCCAGCGGCTGCGCCGGACCCAGAACATCGCCTCGGCGCCGCTGCTCGCCGCGTCGATCTTCCTGGACATCCTGAACGTGTTCTTGTTCTTCCTCAGCCTGTTCGGCGGCGGTGGTCGCCGGAACTAACCAGACGCCGCGCTGATCGCCGGTTCGGCTCCATTTAGGCGACATGGAGCCGTGACCGGCGGTTTTGCGGTGTGAAGCGGCCTTGTCCCGGCGACCATACAGGGACAGTAGTCGCGAAGGGGTCAATGAATGGCAGCGGGCCGGGCAGCACAGATCAAGATCATCATCGCCCTCTGCTCGGCCTCCCTGCTGCTCACGGTCGGCGGCGCGGCGAGCTACGTCTACCTGCACCTCAACGGCAACATCAAGACCGCCGGCGACCTGAACACGCTGACCGGCCGCCCCAAAGCCGGCCCGCCGGTCAACATCCTGCTGCTGGGCTCCCAGACCCGCGACGGCCAGACCGGACAGTTCGGCGGCTCCGACTCCACCGGCAGCTTCGGCGGCGCCAACGGCACCGACCTGTCGGACACCTCGATGCTGCTGCACGTCTCCGGCGACCGGAAGCACGCCCTGGTGGTGTCCATCCCCCGCGACACCATCGTGAACCGGCCGCCCTGCCCGACCCGCGACGGCACCGGCACCATCCCCGGCCAGGACGGCGCGATGTTCGACGCCTCCATGAGCCTGGGCGGGCCGCTGTGCACGGCGGCGACCGTCGAACAGTTCTTCGGCGTGCGCGTGGACCACTTCGTCCGGCTGGACTTCAACGGCTTCCGCAAGATCGTCACCTACCTCGGCGGCGTCGAGGTCTGCGTCCCGCCCGGCGGCATCGACGACCCCTACAGCCACCTCGACCTGCCTGCCGGCCGGCACGTGGTCACCGGCGACGAGGCGCTGGCCTTCGTCCGCGACCGGCACGGCATCGGCGACGGCAGCGACCTGGGCCGCATCGAGATGCAGAAGATGTTCCTGACCTCGCTGATCACCAAGATCGAGGACAGCGGCACGCTGAGCGACGTCGGCAAGCTCTACCAGCTGGCGGACATCACGACCTCGTCGATCACCACCGACCAGGCGCTGGGCTCGGTCTCGGCGCTGCTCGACCTGGCCGGCCAGGTGCAGGGGCTGAAGCCGCACGACATCAACTTCATCACCTTGCCGACGGTGCAGGACCCGAACGATCCGAACCGGGTGGATCCGGCGCCGTCGGCGCAGACGGTGTGGAATCTGATCAACGCCGATCAGAGCTTGGAGGGGGCTTCGGCGGCGGCGACGACCAGCCCTGCGACTCCGTCGCCGACCACCTCTCCGGCACCGAACACTGTTGCCCAGCCGTCCGGATCACCGAGCCCGGTACCGTCCGCGGCGGCGCCGACCGACCTCAAAGACCGGCCGGCCGACACCGACATCTGCTCCAACCTGCCCCAGCCGAACAACGTCGCAGCGAACTGATCGGCGCGCCGAGTCAGTTCACGCAGGCGATCCCGTCCTCCGTCGTCCCGTCGGAAGCCGTCCCGTCCGACTGCGGCAGCGCAGCCAGGCCGGCCCGCGCGACCGACGCCTGACGCGTCTCGCCGGCGTTCCCCGAAAACGCCGCCACCTTTCCCGGTCCGGCCTTGGCGTCCGACAAGTACGCCTTCATCGCCGCCCGCACCTTCGCCGGATCGACCAAGTTCACGTCCTCCCCGTCGTGAGTCGCGAACCCCTCGATGGGCAGCGTGTGGAACTGGATCCGGCCGGCCTTCAAGCTCCCGGCCTTGGAGATCAGCGACAGCACGTCGAAGCTGTCGTCGACCACGACGTCCCGTTTCACCGCGCCGATCAGCCCGGACAGCCTGCCGACGTCGGTCAGCACCCCGTCGTCCGACAGCTTCCGCTGCACCGCCGCCAGGAACGCCTGCTGCCGCCGCGTCCGGTCCAGGTCGCCGCCGGGCAGCCCGTGCCGTTGCCGGACGAACGCCAGCGCCTTCGACCCGTCCAGGGTCTGCACGCCGGCCGGGAAGTCGGCGCCGGAGTAGTCGTCCTGCACCGCCTTGTTCAAGCACACGGTCACCCCGCCGAGCGCCACCGCGACGTCGTAGAACCCGGCCAGGTTCACCTCGGCGAAGTGGTCGATCGGCACGTTCAGCAGCCCCTGCACCGCCGCGATCGCCGCGGCCCGCCCGGCCTCGCGGCCCGCCGCCTCCAGCGCGTCGCCGGTGGGCCCGCTGCCGGCTTTCGCCAGCGCCGCCTCCTCGGCCGCCTTGGCCCGGCCGTAGGCCTCCTTGATCTTGTGCCAGCCCAGATTCGGGATGGAGACCCAATCGTCGCGCGGCACCGACACCGCGGTGGCCGGCGAGCCGTCGGCCGGGACGTGCAGCAGGATCAGGGTGTTGGTGTTGTAGCCGCCGACGTCGCTGGAGGAGCCGGCGTGCAGCTTGTCCAGCATCGCGGCCGGCAGGTCGTGGCCCTGGTTGTCCCGCCGCGAGTCCAGGCCCATCAGCAGGATGTTGACCGAGCCGTCGTGCGACTTCGGGATCGTGCCGCCGAGCGCCGCCGAGCGCTGGAAGCCGCCCAGCACCGCGGCCCGCAGCCAGGCCCCGGTGAGGCTGACCAGCAGCACCGACATCGACATCGTCGAGGCCGTGGCCCACAGCCAGCGGGAGCGCCGGCTCCGACGGACCGGCGGCCGCGGTCGGGGCCCGGGCCGCTGCCGGGCCCCGGAGCGGGGACCGTGGGATCCGGCGGCGTTCGGCGTTCCCGCTGTTGGTTGGTGCACAGATCCAGCAAACCGCTTGAAGCCACGTCGACTTGAGCCGACACGCCATGAAACCGATGTTTGCCAGGGTTCGGATATTTTAGGCGCTTGTGAGCCTCTACACGTCCATGCGCCACCCCCACGTCCACGTGCGGCTCCGCCATGGCCACGTCCGCGTCGAGCACGAATACACCGGGGCCGGCGGACGGCTCGCGGCATGGCTCACGCGCAGGCTGGGGTCGATGGGGACGGTCTACGCCTGTATGGCGATCACCGTGGCGTGGATGCTGCTGGGCTCGCGGGCGTTCTTCGGGTTCGACCCGTATCCGTATCCGTTCATGCTGTTCCTGGGCAACGTGGTCCAGCTGCTGCTGGTCTTCGTCATTCTGCTCGGCCAGCAGGTCCTGGGCCGGACCGGCGACCGCCGCGCGCGGCAGACCTTCGAGGACGCCGAGGCGATCCTGCACGACTGCGAGCAGATCCAGAACCACCTCATCGCCCAGGACCTGCACCTGGCGTCCTGCGTGGTCCTCGACGAGATCGAGCAGGGCCAGCTGACGGCCGCCGCCGAGCGCTTCGCGACCCCGCCGTCGATGGCGGACGAGCACGTCGGCGTCAACGCCCGGCTCGCGGCCCGGATCACGCAGCGCTGCGGCAGCATGGGCGCCTTCTACGTCGCGACACTGTTCCAGCTGGTGTGGATCGCCCTGGCGCAGGCCGGGGTGCTGCGGTTCGACCCGTATCCGTTCGCGTTCCTGCTGTTCCTGTCGAGCCTGACGCAGCTGCTCCTGATGTTCGTGATCATGCTCGGCCAGCAGGTGCTGGGCCGCGCCGCCGACCGGCGCGCGGAGATGACGTTCCGCGACGCCGAGGCGGTGCTGCGGGCCTGCGAGCGGCTGCAGGCGCACCTGCGGGCTCAGGACCTCGCGATCCGGCACGTGGTCGACCACATGACCGCGTGCGGGAACTAGAACTAGATGACACCACCGGCGACGAGCCCGCCGACGAGCAGCAAGGTCCCGGCGGTCAGCAGGTTGGCGCCCCGGTCGATCCACGGCGCGGTCAGCAGCCTGGCACCGGCCGCGGTGGCGGTGGTCAGCCCGACGATCGTGGCGACGGTGACCGTCGCGAACACGAGCAGCGAGGTGACCGAGGCGGCGACGCCGACCGCGCCGGCGGCCAGGAAGACCGGCAGGATCGTCAGATCCGGCGAGGCCGCCGCCCCGAACGGCACCAGGAGCGCGGCCAGGCGGCGGGCGTCGCGCTCGCCGTGGGCGCGGTCGTGGTAGTGGTGCTCGTGCTCGTGCCGGCCGTCCTCGTGGTGGCTGTGCTCGTGCCGGCCGTGATCATGCGCGCGTCCGTGTCCGTGCTCGCCGTCGTGGCTGTGCCCATGACCGTGCCCGACCAGCTCCATGATCAGGAACGCCACTCCGGTGACCAGCAGAATCCCGCCGATCACCAGATCGGTGTGCCGAGAGACCGTGTCCCGGAACTGCAGCCCGACCAGGACCAGGACCGCACCCATCAGCAGCGACACCAGGACGTGCGTGACCCCGGCGGCCAGCGACAACCGCACCGTCCGGCGGGTCGGGTAGCGCCGGGTCCGGGACAGGACCGCGAGCGGCATCCAGTGGTCGGGCAGCACGGCGTGGCCGAACCCGACTCCAGCGGCGGCGAGCATGAGGGCGGGGAGCGTCTTCACGGCAGCCACTATAGCTTCCCATCTTCGCATTGACGAATATGAGCAACTATTGCCAGCCACTCTCACCTGCGAAAACTTCGCAGTTGCGAGATAGCCTGCGCGCAGATAGTCTGTGCGTAGACCAATTCATCACGGGAGGGGAACACCATGTGGGAGTACGAATACAGTGCCACCGCCGAGGCCACGCCGAACGCCGTCTGGACGCTCTGGGCCGACCCGCTGGGCTGGCACACCTGGAACGACGGCGTCGGCGAGGTCGAGCTGCACGGCCCGTTCGCCGCCGGCACCGCGTTCACGATGACGCCGCCCGGCGAGGACACGATCCACATGACGATCACGGAAGTGGTCCCGGACCAGGCGTGGATCGACGTCTGCGAGGTCCCGGGCCTGCTGATCACCACACACCATCTGATCGACGACCTCGGCGACGGCCGCACGAAAGTCACCTACCGCACCGAGATCACCGGCGAGGCGGCCGACGAGGTCGGGCCGGAGATCGGGCCGCAGATCTGCGCCGACTTCCCCGACGTCGTCACGAAGCTGCTGGCACTGGCGGCGAGCGCCTGATGAGCGATGGTGCAGGCGGCCCCGGAGACCAGCCCGGCTTCCTCCTCTGGCGCGTCACCCTCCGGTGGCAGCGTGAGATCGCCGCGGTCCTGGCCCCCCTGGACCTCACCCACGTCCAGTTCGTCCTCCTCGCCTGCACCTTCTGGCTCAACGACCAGGGCTTGGCCCCCAACCAGGCCACTGTCGCCGAGCAGGCCGGCACCGACGTGAAGATGACCTCGCAGGTGATCCGCACCCTCGAAGCCAAGGGTCTGGTCACCCGTGAGGTCGACCCCGCCGACACCCGCGCCCGCCGCCTGCGCGTCACGCCCGCCGGCGCCGACCTCGCCCCGCGCGCGATGGCGGCCGTGGAGGCGGCGGACGCGGCGTTCTTCGACCCGGTCGCGCGCCCGGACGCCCTCAGCATGCTGAGCAAGCTGGCGCGCTTCGGGCACTCTGACCGGTAGCTCAGCCAGCGATGCGGTCCACGCGGGCGCCAACGCACCATCAACTGACTATTTGGTTGAATCGAGCACCCCGGCCCGGAGCTCGATCCTCCGATCGACCCCGATCTCCTCCAGGAACCGCTCATCGTGGCTGACCACGACGAACGCGCCCTGGTAGGCGTTCAGCGCGTTCTCCAACTGGCCGACGCTGACCAGGTCCAGGTTGTTCGTCGGCTCGTCCAGCAGCAACAAGTGCGGCGCCGGCTCCGCGTACAGCACGCACGCCAACGTCGCGCGCAGCCGCTCGCCCCCGGACAGCACGCGCACCGGCAGGTGGATACGTGCGCCACGGAACAAGAACCGCGCCAGGACGTTCAACCTCTGGTTGTCGGGCAGCGACGGCGCGAACGCGGCGAAGTTCTCCGCGACCGTCTTGTCGTCGTCCAGCAGGTCCAGCCGCTGGGACAGGTACGCCACCCGGCCGTCGGCGCGGCGGATCGTCCCGCTGTCCGGCTCCAGATCGCCGTGGATCAGCCGCATCAACGTCGACTTGCCCGCGCCGTTCCCGCCGGACAGCGCGATGCGCTCCGGCCCGCGGATCGTCAGGTCGACGCCGTCCCCGGCGAAGATCTCGGTCTCGCCGAGCCGCTTGCGCAGCTGCTCCCCCACGAACAACGTGCGCCCGGCGGGCACCTGCGTGTCCGGCAGGTCGAGCGCGATGCTCTGGTCGGCACGCACAGCCTTGGCCGCCTGGTCTGCGCGCTCCTTCGCCTCGGTGACCCGCGAGGCGTGCATCGTCTGCGCGCTGCCGGCGGCCTTCTCCGCGCCGCGCTTCATGTTCCCGGCGAAGATCCTCGGCAGGCCGGCGTTCTTGAGGTTCTTCGCGGCGGTGCTGGCGCGCCGGTCGGCCCGCTCGCGCGCCTGCTGCATCTCGCGCTTCTCACGCTTCAGTTCCTGCTCGGCGTTGCGCAGGTTCCGTTCGGCCGACTCGCGCTCGGCGGCGACCGCCTCCTCATAGGCGCTGTAGTTCCCGCCGTAGAACCGGATCTCGCCGCCTTCGAGCTCTGCGATGCGGTCCATCCGGTCCAGCAGCTCGCGGTCGTGGCTGACCACCAACACGCATCCGCGCTGACTGTCCAGGACGTCATAGAGCTTGTGCCGCGCGGCGCCGTCCAGGTTGTTCGTCGGCTCGTCGAGCAGCAGCGCATCAGGGGCCTGAATCAGCAGCGCGGCGAGCCCGAGCGAGACCACCTGGCCGCCGCTGAGCGCGCCGAGCGGTTCGCGCAGCCGGACATGCCCGAGGCCGAGCCGATCCAGCTCGGCCCGTGCGCGGTCCTCGACGTCCCAGGCGTCGCCGATGGTGGTGAAGTGCCGCTCGTCGGTGTCGCCGGACTCGATGGCGTCCAGCGCCGCGATCACGTCCGCGATGCCGAGCACCTCGGCGACCGTGCGGCCGGCGGTCAGCGGCAGGTCCTGCGGCAAATAGCCGAGGACGCCCTCGACGCTGATGGAGCCGGCGGCCGGCGTCAGCGCGCCGCTGATCAGCCGCAGCAGCGTGGACTTGCCGGCGCCGTTCGGGGCGACCAGGCCGACCCGTCCGGCCTCGACGCTGAAGCTGAGGTCGTGGAAGACGGGGGTGTCGTCCGGCCAGGTGAAGGACAGCCCGGAAACGACAACAGGGGATTGAGACATGACAGTGCCCTTGAAGGAGGAGAGGAGGAACGACGAAAGGAACCGAGCCGTGGATCACAGATCAGAACGCGCTCGGGAACCCAGGCATCTCAGTGCGAGATGTCGTCGTCGCCCAACATGTCGAACTCCTTGTTTCGGGATCTCCAGCACGGTAACACGAGCCGTGCCGCTGCCCGGCGGCGGTTCTCATCAACTGATCCGACAGGTTGTCGGCGAGCCAGGTGAGAACGTAGTCGGCGATCTCGCGCCAGCCGCTGTCGAAGACCAGCGAGTGGCCTCTGTCAGCGAACTGCTTCAGGTCGGTGACGGCGGCGGCGCTGCCGCCGCTGGGGTCGCGGGTGACGCTGATCGCCCGGGAGCCGGGGTTGCTGCCGCGGGTGGAGGAGTTCGCCGCGGAGCTGGTGACTGAACGGCTGCGGGAATCAGGGGTCGAGTTCCGGTTCGATTCGGGGATCGCGGCAGCCGTGCGATGGAGTGGCGCTTCTTCGGGCTCTGATTCAAGTGAAGTGCACATCACGCTGGTCGACGGCACCGAGCTGGTCCTCGACGAACTGTTGCTGGCGACCGGCCGCGCCCCGGACCGAGGACATCGGCTTGGAGACCGTGGGCCTGCGGCCCGGCGACTGGCTCGCGACCGACGACATGTTCACCGTCGACGAGGTCGCCGGCGCGTGGCTGTACGCGGTCGGGGACGTCAACCGGCGCGCGCTGTTCACGCACCAGGGCAAGTACCAGGCGCGGATCGCCGGAGCCGTCATCGCGGCTCGCGCGCATCGACGTCCGCTGGACATGCGGCGCTGGAGCCGGTTCGACGATCGCGATCGTCGGCGAGGTGCCGGTGGAGCGGTTGTGGCATGCGGTGCCGGCGTTCCCGACCATCAGCGAGGTGTGGCTGCGGTTGCTGGAGACGTACCGGGACTCGTCGGCGGCGGCGATCTAGAGTTGCTTCGTGATCGATGCTGAAATCCAGGCTGAAATCGACGCCGAGGCCGCTACCCCGGTGCTCCGCAGCGCCTCCGGGACAGCCCTGACGGCGAAGGGCCGCGCCACGCGGGCCCGCATCGTCGAAGGCGCGGCCGAGGTGCTGCGCGAGTCCGGCGTCGAGCTGGCCACCCTGGACGACGTCATGGCCCGCACCCACACCAGCAAGAGCCAGCTGTTCCACTACTTCCCGGCCGGCAAGGACGAGCTGCTGCTGGCGGTCGCCGGCTACGAGGCCGACCGCGTGCTGGAACATCAGGAGCCGTACCTCGGCTGCCTGGACACCTGGGAGGCGTGGGAGCGGTGGCGGGACGCGACCGTCGAGCGCTACGAGGAGCAGGGCGACCGGTGCCCGCTGGGGACGCTGTCGCTGTACTTGGGGCGGAGCACGCCGGGTGCGCGCGCCGTGGTCGTGGCGCTGCTGCGGCAGTGGCAAGCCGCGCTGGCCGACGGCGTCCGCGCTCTGCAGGACGCCGGCCGGCTCCCCGCGTCGGTCGACGCCGACGAGCGCGCCGCCGCGCTGCTCGCTGCGATTCAGGGCGGGGTGGGGATCCTGCTGGCCACCGGCGAGGTCTACCACCTGCGCGTTGCCCTGCATCAGGCGGTCGCCGACCTTCGGCGCCTGGCTACGTCCTGAGGCCCTGACCGCGTCCTGAGGTCCCGGCCAGGAGTGGACTTGCTGGTCCATTTTTCGCCTCGCAGAGTGGGTTCCGCAGGTTGGAACGAGAACTCAGGAGTGCGAGATGAGTGGACGTCTGCAGGGTAAGCGCGCGCTGGTCACCGGCTCGACCAGCAACATCGGCCGCGCCATCGCGGAGGCCTTCGGCGCCGAAGGGGCGCACGTGATCGTGTCCGGTCGCGACACCGCGCGCGGGGCCGAGGTCGTGGCGGGTATCCGGGCGAAGGGCGGTCGCGCCGACTTCGTCCGTGCCGACCTCGACGGGAGCCCCCAAGCCTCCCGCGCGCTGGCCGAGGAAGCCGCAGCCCTCCTCGGCGACACGGTCGACATCCTGGTCAACAACGCCGGCATCTACCCGGCCGGCACCACCGTGACCACGGACGACGAGACCTTCGACCGGGTGTACGCAGTGAACGTCAAGGCGCCCTTCTTCCTGACGCAGGAGATCGCCCCGCAGATGGCGGCGGCAGGCGGCGGGACGATCATCAACCTGGGTTCGTGGGTCGCACGCCTCGCCGTCCCGGTCGGCGCGTTGTACGCCTCGACGAAGGGCGCGATGGAGACGCTGACGCGCGCGTGGGCCGCAGAGTTCGGGCCGCAGGGCGTGCGGGTGAACGCGGTGTCGCCGGGCGTGATCCTCGAACCGGTGCCGGGCCGGCCGCACCCCGGCGAGGTGATGATGAACGGCACTCCCGCCGGCCGCCTCGGGAAGCCGCAGTACATCGCGGACGCGGTGGTGTACCTCGCCAGCGATGAGGCTTCTTACTCGCACGGGACTGTGCTCGACGTGGACGGCGGGCGGACGGCGGCAGCAGTCATCGCCGCTTAGGACTCAGCCTTGGGCTCAGTCCAACACTTCCTGAACTCGCTGCACGACGCGCCACATCGGGGTGCCGCGGCGTGCGACGACGACCATGACGTCCTCTTCCGGCTCCGCGGCGCGCGGGGCGGAGGGGACGTCGTCGGTGTAGGTCGCGCGGACCCATTCCAAGGCGTGTTCCACGAGTCCGGCGGGGTCGCCGTTGCCGTCGGAGCGAAGCCAGCCGCGCAGGGCGTGGTTGTGGGCGGCGACGACGGCCGCCGAGACGACGTCGGCGCGCAGGTCGCCGTCGGCGCGTCCGGCGTAGCGGGCTCGGAGGAACGCCGCCAGGGCGCTCTCGTAGCGGCGGACGACGGCCAGTTCGTGCGTGCGCAGGGCCGGGACCTGGCGGGTCAGCCTGTAGCGGGCCAGGGAGAACTCGGGGTCGGCCGCGTACATGGCCAGGACCATGCGGGCGGCGTCGCAGACCCGGGCGACGGGATCCTGGGCGAAGCCGGACTCGTCGGCGAGGAAGTCGGACATGCGGGCCAGGGTGCCCTCGTGGTCGGGGAAGACCACTGACTCCTTCGAGGGGAAGTAGCGGAAGAAGGAGCGGCGGCCGACGCCGGCACGGGCCACGATGTCGTCGACGGTGGTGGCGTCGAAGCCATGCTCGGCGAACAGGGCCACGGCCGCCTCGACCAGCGCGTCGCGCATCGCCGGGCGGGGCTCGGCGGCGATGGCGGTCGGGACGGGGTCGGGCTGGTCGGCGGGCATGGGTGGACGGTAACACCGCACGGGAGCGAGGCCGAAGCCGATGCGGCCTGAGTCACACGAGTGCGTTTCCCGTCGCCTTTCCTGGCCGCTACTTCGCGATTCCCAGATAGTCCGCCGCATTCGTATCCACGATCACCTTCGCCTGATCATCCGACAATCCCGCCGCGAGGATGAACTCGATGTGGTCCCGCAGCGACGGGCCCTGCTCGAACGGGTAGTCGGTCCCCAACAGCAGGCGCTCGGCGCCGACCACCTCCGCGGTCAGGCGCAGGGCCGCCGGAAGCGGGTTGGCGGTGTCGTAGGCGATGCCGCGCATCAGCTGCCCGGCACTCGGCGCGTCCTTCGGGAGGTACCAGTCCCGGTGCCGATCCAGGCGTTGGATGAGGAACGGCAGGTAGCCACCCATGTGCGGGGCGATGATCCGGATATCGGGGTACTTCACGGTGATCCCGGCCTGGAACAGCTGCAGGATCGCGGTCGAGACCTCCGCCGCGTGGCCGATGACCGGTCCGAGCTTGGAGGACTGCATCAGCGGCGATCCGGCGGAGTCACCGATGGGATGCACGAACAGGACCGCCTTGCGCCGGTTCAGCGCCGCGAAGAGCGGATCGAAGTCGGGGTGGCTGAGCGGCCGGCCCAGGATCGAGGTACCCACCGCGGCCCCCGGCATGCCGTCCTGCTCCATGGCCCGGTTGAGCTCGTCGACGGAGGCCAGGATGTGCGGAAGCGGCAGCGTGGCCAGCGCGCGGAGGCGCTCGGGGTGCCGCGCGACGGTGTGCGCCAGCGCGACGTTCGCACACCTGGCCGCCTCCACCGCCGCCGTCGGGTCGCCGGTGTAGGGGCCCTGCGGACACGTCGAGAGCAGCTGCACGTCCACCCCGACCGCGTCCATCGCCGCCAGCCGCAACCGCACCTCACGCTCACCGTCGCCCCCACCCAGCGCACGCACCCCCTGCGTCCCAGCACCCCTGTCACCCCGCAGATCGTCGAGCAGGTCGAGGTAGAGGGCGGGGAACAGGTGCGCGTGGACATCGACTCTCATGCCGTCAGGCTGGCGCGACGCCCGCCGCGAGGCGTCCCGAGACAGGGCAGCCACCGGCCGTCCGGACGAAGCACCGCACCCCATTGCCCCGAACGGCTGCCTCCGCCAGCACACACCAAGCGCCGGTACCGAAGGCTCATACATGGCCCGCAGACAAGGCCCGGCGCCACCCGGCCCGGGCCCGTTCAGAAAGGCGGAACGCCATGGCCGACACCCCGGACCTGGGCAAACTGTGGAAGCAGCTGACCGACAACGTCGGCGGCGGCATGAGCGAGGCCCTCGACAAGCTGAAGAAGAGCAGCATCGGCGAGCAGGTACAGAGCTGGATCGGCAAGGGCGAGAACAAACCCGTCAACGCCGACCAGGTCACCCAAGCGATCGGCCAGGACCAGATGGAGCAGATCGCCCAACAGGCAGGCACCACCCCCGAACAAGCAGCCCAAACCATGGCCGAAAAGCTCCCCGGCATGGTCGACAAGATGACCCCCGACGGCCAACTCCCCAACCCCCAGTCCATCAGGGACAACGTCGCCGGCGCCGCCCAGAACACGCAGAACGCAGCAACGAGCACAGCCCAAACCGCCATGCCCCGCAGCAACCCCACCCCACCCGCGATGTAACAAGCCACAGGCAACACCCAAAGGCCCCAGCACCACCGAGGCCACGAAGGCACCAAGCACCACCCCACGGCCGGACCCCAACCCCCCGGGGCCCGGCCGCGCCACGCCCAAAACCCGCAGGTAGCGAATCGATTTCCCATCCAGCCGCAGCTCTGGCTAATATAGGCAACGCCCGCCGGGGAGATCAGGAAGATCGATCGGACGATCTCACCGGGGGACCAGATGGGGCTTTAGCTCAGTTGGTAGAGCATTTGTCTGGCAGACAAAAGGTCAGGGGTTCAAGTCCCCTAAGCTCCACATAGTGGGTAGTGGCACCCTCGCGATGAGGGTGCCACTTCGCTGTTCAGGGCGTTGCGCCGCAGGTCGCGGCCGTTTCCCGGCCCCGCCGCCACGAAGACGTTTGTCTCACTGTGGTTCGCTGCCGATCACGCTTTGTCGGTGATCGCGAACTATTCGCGAACTGATCTTGGTGAGACTTCAGGCCCAGCACGTTCCACGGGCGAACCTGACGTCACCGAACTCAGTGAACTTGCCGTGGAATTTCGCGGCGACAGTAGCAGGGGCGGATCAGCGCCCACCAGCCTCTAGTTCTTCACGCGACATGCGGTACACAACGATGTTCGGAGGACGATAGAACTCGATCCCGCCGTCTTCGGTCCGCCGGCACAGCAGAGGTTCCTCCTGAGCAGCCCCGTTGTTCGATCCCGAAGCGAGTGCTTCCTCAACCCGTCGTAGGTCGCGTTCCTCCTGTCCGTCGATGCATTTGGCGTAGACGGACAGCAGGACGTCCACGCTGTGACCGGCCCATTCGGCGACCTGCGGCGCACTGACGCCAGCGTTGAGCCACGTCGAGACGGCGGCATGGCGCAGGTCGTAGGGCCGTTTGCCCAATGGGGAGTCGAACTCATCGGGGGCTAGTACAGCCTTGCGGGCCTTGGACCACAGGTCAGCGAAGGTGGCATACCGGATGGTCTGCCCGTCGGCGCGGACGAACAGGCGGCCGTCAGGCGCGGCGCCGAATTGCGCAAGGTGAGTGCGCAGGCATGCGACCAGTTCGGGGTGTGCAGGAACGCTACGGCTTTCGTGTTTGGCGCGGTGTTTGAGGGTCTTTCGAGGACTGTCGTCGCCGCTGTCGGTCCACGCGCTGCCGACGTAGGGGCTGGATTCCGCGAAACAGAGCCGGCCCCAGCCCGTCTCCGGCAGCAGACAGTCCTGCCTGCGTAAGAGTCCGTTGTTCAACCGAGCATGCTCTTTGAGCTGGGAAAATAGTTCGAGTTTCGGGGCGTGAACGGTGCGTGGGGGCGGTAGGGCCTGCGGTGACGGTTCGGGGTGGGTTCGGCCGGCGAGGCGTGTGATGGTTTCGGTGGATGGTCTGCTGGATGCCCATGAGGTCGCGGTGCGGGCACGAGTGGAGGAACTGCGGGTCCTGCTGGCCGATACCGAATGAGACATCGAGCATGTGGCGTCACGCCATCTCAGGGACCCACCACGAGATCGGGACGGCCGCCACTCTGACACCCACAGGTCACTGAGCAGGTCTGGACCGCGCGAGGCCCGCCACGCGGAACAACCCGATGGCGACGCAACGGCAAGCCTCCGGAAGCGTTGCGTTATGGGCAATGAAGAGGGAAGGCGATGGGATCGTCTGGCGGAGGCTGCCGGAATCGGTGGCGTGGTACCCCCGCCCTAGATGATTGAGTCCAAGGGCTCAGTCATCTAGGCCTCCAGAATCAGGAGGCTACTTCGAGAGCCCACGTGACGACGCCGGCAGGCGACTGCCAACCCTCGAACGGCCCAATCGGACCCGACGAACCCTGATGCCTAAACGCCCGCCGTGACCAGGGATGCAACCCTCTCGAACCGAAGCAACAGTCTCATCTACACACGAATTTCAACGTTTTGCGCATCTTATTCTGTAAAGATTGACATGTAGCGGTTACCTCCGCTGTCACCATGGGTTGGGAAGGTCGAAAGTATGCACAGGAACCGCATTGCCGTACTTGCTGCCGGAGTGGCGATGGTGCTCGGCACCGCGAGTCCGGCGCTGGCGGCCAGCTCCGGCACCACGGTCATCACGTTCACGGTAAGCGCCGGCACATTGGACATCACCGTCCCGGCCGGGCCCGTGTCCATCGGCACCGTGACCCCCAGCACCTCGGCGCAGACGATCGGCCCCACCCCGCTGGGGAACGTCGAGGTGTTGGACAACCGCGGCGGGACCACCGGCTGGACGGCGACCGTGAGCGGGACGAACTTCGTCGGCCCCTCGACCGTCCCCATCGGCGCCGCCAGCTACACCACTCCCACCGCCACGGTCACCGGCACCGCCACGGTGGCCAACACATCGGTCAATCCCCTGACGAACACCGCGAGCAACGTGCAGGTCGCGACTGCCGTCTCCGGAATCAACACCGCGACCTGGAACCCGACCATCACGATCGTCATCCCGGCGAACACGCTGGCCGGAACCTACACCAGCACCCTGACTCACTCGGTCTCCTGACCACGACACCCTGGCACGATAGAGACCTTCGGCGAAGTGCGAAAACTCTTCCCCCACTCGACGCTGGTGGCTGCGACCCTGGTCGCGGCCATCGCCGCGTTCACCCCGACCGCCCACGCCTCGACCCGGGCCGACACCGATGACCCCGCGGGCGGATTCGGCATCCGCCTGCTGGACGTTCCGGTATCGGAAGCGGACAACCCCCGAGCGATGCAATACGTCATCGACCACCTGATGCCTGGTACGACCATCCGCCGGCGGGTCGAGGTGTGGAACAAGTCGGAGTCCAGTCTCCACGTCAAGATGTATCCGGACGCGGCCCACATCGCTGACGGGTCCTTCACCGGCGACGACGGTCACACCGTCAGCGACCTGACCACCTGGACGACGCTGAACGAAGACAGCCTGGACATCCCGCCAGGCGCCCGCGCAGCCGACACCATGACGATCTCGGTGCCGGACGACGCCGCCCCGGGCGAGCGATACGCGGTGATCTGGGCCGAAGTGGACACACCCGGCACCAGCGGCGTCATCCTCGCCAACCGCGTCGGGACCAGGATCTATCTGTCGGTCGGGGGACACAACCCTCCCCCGTCGAACTTCACCGTGGACACTCTCACAGCCCAGCGTGACCTCTCGGGCAAGGCACTGGTGCAGGCCATGGTCCACAACACGGGCGGACGAGCCATCGACCTGTCGGGCGGCCTGACCTTGACCGAGGTCTCGGGCGCGCTGTCAGCCGGACCCTATCCCGCCCGGCTGGGCACCACCCTGGCACCGGGACAATCCGAGCCGGTGACGATCCCCGTGACCGACCCGGTCGGAGCCGGCCCGTGGAAGGCCAAAATCGAGCTGAGGAGCGGACTGCTCGACGAGACCTACCAGGCACAGATCGCCTTCCCGAACTCCGCCGGCTCCGCCGTACCGGCCGCGGCACAGCGGGCACTCCACGGAAGCGGCGACCATCTGACACTCGCCTTGGGCAGCGGTCTGGCCGCAGCACTGCTTGCCGTAGCCGCACTCACCTATCACCGACACAGAAGAAGAGCCTGAACACGCTGGCTGGGCGGTGTTACACCACGTGTCACAACACTGAGTGCGTCAGCGTCCCGGTGTATGTGCCGGCCAGCGCACCGGCCGGCAGGTGAATGATGAGGGTGGGGTTCCACGTCGCGGAATTGGCGACGAGGCCGACCCCACTGAGGCTGTACGCCGTTCTGGACATGCTGAGGCTCTGCGCATTGGCGGCGGTGGCCTGACCGGGGGTGAATCTGCTGAGGATCAAGCCAGTGGTCGCAGTGGCGATCCCCGACCAGTAGGACACGTCGACGTTGGGGATCGTTTGGGCGGGCGTGCCGGTGCCGGTGATGAAGCTGGTGGAGGTCACCGATGCCGTCCACCCCTGGGTGATGATGCCGGACTGCGTGACTTGGACCGCCCCCACGCTTGCGGTGATCGTCCCCCCTGGGGCAGCGCTGCCCAGCGACGCCGCGGCGGGGACCGTGATCGACAGGGGATCGCCGGCATCGACCACGGCTGCCGCGGTGCTCCGCGCGTTCTCAGTGAACGTGGTATGCGTGGTACCGCTATTGGCCGCCGATGCCGGACCGACGATACCCACCGCCGAGAGCACCCCCGCGATCAGTGGGGTGATAAAACTATGTTGGCGCATTCCATATTCCTTACCGAAGTCCGCACAAGCAGCGCTGATCGCCGCGCTTTGCGAAAGCTACCACCCGCCAGATCACCCGAAGCGTCTCGGCACGCCCGAAGCTGAATTCATAGAGCCCCGCCGAGTACGCCCGCGTGGCCCGCCGAAATCGACGGCCTGATCCACCCGCATACACGCAGCTCAGCGATGTATCAGCATTCTGACGAGACCTGCACCTGCGCTTCGATCATTTGCTTCCAGGCACTGGTCGGTGAGGAGCCGCTGAAGCTCAAGCCTCGCGCACGACTGCTGCCTGGCCGAATAACCAAGTTCACACTGAGGGGGCTCGACTGCTGAACTGGTCGCCGACCATCAAGGCGACGACCTGCTGCCTCTTGCGGCCGCAGCGGATCGGCGGAGCATTCGGCACCTACCTCGTCGACGGCACCGTCCACCCGAACTGGGACTGGAGATCGGTTCGGCGACCTGTACGTGGCCAAGGCCTGCCACCCCGGGCATCGAGCCCACCCCACGACGCGGCTCGTCATGGAGCACGCCACCCGCCGGGCCCGCGGCCACGGTGAACTTCCCGATCCGCGACCCCGGCTCCGAGTGTGCCCCCGCCCTCGACGCCGTCATGGCCGATGCCGGCATCCGTACCATGTGTGCAACGCGCGGACCCACGTATGAACGCGATCATGCAGCACTGGATCGGGTCGGCCGCCGGGAACCCCTGAATCGCACGCTGTTCTGGGACCACGCACACCCGCCGCTGATCCTGCACGACCTCAGCGCGCTCACCGTTTCTCAGGTTCCACGGGTTCTGCGATTCGCTCGTCCGACACGCCTGGCCGTCATTGCGGTGACCTTCACAGCGATGACGCCGTTGAGCCGGGCATGTCGCCGAATGCCGTACCGTCGCCGCGCCACGATCACGAGTGGAACGCCGCGCAACTGAATCTGATGCTCCACGGTGCGTTCGGCCGCACGCTGGATGCCACGCCGGTCGAGACGATTGCATGCTTCTCGCATGAAGGCTGAGCCGGGCGATCGCTTGCGGATTCACGGGCCTTGAACGGTTCGACGACAGACATGTCGCGTCTTTCGCTGTGGGTGAACGTCTGCGTCGCTTCCCAACGCTACTGGGGCTCCGTGAGCACGACCTCCGGGGGTGAACGCACGGGCTCCCCTCATCCGTCACCATGGAGATGCGACAAGGGGAGCCGTGTGGAGCACACTCTGCGAGGAGCCTGTTTCGGAGCCGAGCGGTATCAGCAGCCGTCGGTGTCGGTGCCGTTGCGGCGACGCCGGTAGACGACAGCGGTGCCGGCGATGGCCATCGCGCCGAGGCTGAGGCCGACCTGCGGGTTGACCATGGGGACGGCCTGGGTGGGCGGGGCGCCGCCGCACTGGGCGTGGCCGATGATGAGGTTGAGGCCGTTGAGAGCCGGCAGGAGCGTCAGGTGCACGGCGTTGACTGTCAGGACGCCGTTCGCGTCAGTGCTCTGCTCGTTGAGGATGATCGTGCCAAGGCCCGGCACCGACACCGAGGTGTTCGGCGCGGCATTCGCCTGCAGGGTGACCGGGACGAGGCTGTCGACCGTGACGGTTCCGCTGGCGATCACGCCCGAGCCAGTCGCCTTCCCCGGCGCCGCCGGTGCGGTGCACGTGGAGTTGACGCCGGTCACCGACAGGGTGGTCGGCGAGATGGCCGTGGGGATCGGCAGGTTGACGTTGAGGCTGTCCACCGTCGCCGAGGCCGAGGAGGTTCCGGCGGTCACGTCGCCTGCCGTCGTGGCGGTCAGCAGAGCGTTGCTCGCGAAGGGACCGACCGCGATACCGAGCGTGGTCACGGGCCCGGGTCCGGGCGGCCCGGGGAAGTTGGAGTGCGGGGTGGGGGGCACGGCCACCAGGCCGGCGATAGCGTCGGCCGAAACAACATAGGCATCTGCAACCGGAGCAGCCAGAACGGCCTGTGCCGGCCCGACAGTGCACATCAGGGTGCCGAGGCCGAGCGCCGCTACAGCTGAAAGGCGGCGGCCTTTGCGTGAACTCATCGGGGTGGAGCCCTTCTTCTCGTGGGGATGGCCGTGAGGTCCGATCTCAACGATCGCGGGTGCGTGTACCGCATCCGTGCAATGACATGCCGATCATGAAATGTCGTATTGGGAATTCAGGCTGATGGCTCAACCGATCAGTGCACAAGGCGCGCCCCGAGTCGGAACGCGCCTTGTGAGGTCAGCGCCGCTACTTCCCGGCAGCCGACGCCTGTCCGGAGATCTGAGCGGGCCGGCCGCGCAGGAACGGGAAGTCGAACAGGTGGTCGTCCAAGACCTTGTCATCCGGAACGAAGTTGTTCGCGACCGCTCGCTCACGCATCGCGGGCAGGGCGCGCAACAGCTGCGTTCCCAAACCGTGTTTGACATAGACGTTGAGCCAGTAGCCGTCGGCGTAGGGCACTCCCTGGGCGTAGTCGAAGCCGCCGCCCTGCTGCAGACGGGCGAAGACGGGCCCTGAGGAGGTGTCGCCCCACCACATGCCGCCTCTGGCCGGGCCGCCGCCCAGAGTCACGACGGCGGACAGGTCGGCGAGTACTGCGGGAGGGACCGGCTGGTCCAGGAACGGGTCGGCCAGGCCGCCGAGGTCCAGGGAGCGCTGATGTGCGTTCAGGCTGAAGGGAAGCGCTCCGGAGTCCATGACCGCGATCGTTCCGTCCAGGCTCCGGTCCGCGGCGATCGCCGAGCCGAGGGCGTGGTGGGCGTACTCGAGGTGGTAGCGGTACACGGCCCAGCCGACCAGCTCGCCGGCGCTGACGGCGGAGACCGCGGTCATCAGGCCGACCGCGCCGGCGATCAGCGCCGCGGTGCGTCCGGTACTCCAAGCGATGAGGACCGCGAGGAACGCCGCACACGCCCCGACGATGACGGTGGTGCGATGCGCGGTGAAGCTGGATCCGCCCTCCAGCACAGCGACCGCCCCGATCAGCAGCGCGAGCGCCACCCACCGCGCCGAGGCCGGCGGCGCGGCCGTCTTCTCGGCACCGGTGCGCGGCACGAACAGCGGACGGGCCAGCAGCACCACCGCGATGGGGAAGATCAACTGCCAGCGGAACCGGTTGCCGAAGTCCATCTGCAGATTCGAGACCTGATACAGCGTGAAGATGATCAGGGCACTGGTGGCGGCCAGGACCACCGGCGTGGCCTCCCGCGCCGGCGACAGCCGCTGGGGCCGCCCCTGCTCGGAACGGGCGCCGGCGCGGTTGCGCCGCAGCCACTCGGCCAGCACGATCAGCGCGACGAACAACAGGACCTTGAGCTGTAGGTCATGGAAGATCTTGACAGTGGAGGCGACCACGCTGGTCTGGTCCGCGGTCTTGAGATAGAATGGGTTGGGGAAGAACTTGCCGAAGTACTCGGCCCGAGCCAGCCAGTAGACACCGAGTCCGGCGACGACAGCAGAGGCGTTGACGAGGTCGTCGCGGCGACGGCTGAGGTAGTAGGTCCAGAACTCCGCCACGGCGGCGAACAGGATCCCCTCCGGACGGCTGAACGCGACCGCGACGGCGAGCAGATGACCGGTCCGGTCCAGACGCCCGCGTAGGTACAGGCGGCCGAACAGGGCGCTGATACCCAAGGCGAAGGAGGTCGTCTCCAGCCCGTCGAGCAGGTGCACGAAGAACAACGGGTTCACCAGGGCGAACCCGGCCAGGACGAGGCGTTGCATGCGCGGGACGGCCAGGCGGGAGACGACGCGGAGGTAGGCCGCGCCGATGCCCAGGGCGAGGATCTTGAAGAAGAGCTCGGTCGAGAAACCGAGCAGGGCCGGAATGAAGGACAGCGCCGCGTACAGCGGGTTGCTGTACGCCTCGACCTTGTCCTGCGACGTCGGGTTCCAGTTCCAGTGGCCGCGCGTCAGGCTCACGCCATAGCGCCAGGAGATGAAGGCGTCGTCGACCGTGAACCGGATCAGCAGGAACACAAGGACCGCGGCGCACGCCGCCATCCCGATGTATGCCGCCGTGTAGCCGGCGTCACGCGGCGCGATCTCCGACGTCGGTTCGCTCCGCGACGCCGAATCCACGGCGACGGCGGGGGGATCGACGTCGTGAAGTGTTGTCATGCACAGATCGTGACACGATTTGCTGTGCTATCAGGACATTGGCCGCGAAAACACCGATATATGTGGTTTGTTCAAGATCTCAATGCCCCTATGATCCGCGGCACTCACCGATTGCCGGGGGCTGTGGTCGGGCATCCGTCGGCGGTCGAGGCTCCGGCTCCGCTCGGCGCGCACTGCACGACGCCGTCCGGAGCCGCAGGATGACCACCGGCGAAGACGCCGATGGCGACGCCGATCAACGTGGCGAGCACCGCCGCGGACACCGCGACCCGGCCGAGGACGGCGACCCGGCTCACGGCATCTCCTCCGCTTCTGGATCCACCGCTGTGCTGTCCACTGCTGTGCTATCCAACGCGGCCAGCCCGGCCAACAGCAGTGGGCCGAGGAGCATCGTTCCGTAGAGCACGAAGACCATGTGCTTCTCCAGATCGCTTTCCCCTTCGGACAGCATGACGGCCCAGAACTGCGCGACAGTCGCGGCGGCGAACGCGGCCAGCGTCACGCCTACTCCACGGGCCGCCACGCTCAGGGTGCGCCGCCGAAACAGGAACACTCCGCCGACCAGCCCCGCGCCCCACAGCCCGGGGATCACGACCCAGCGGAACGGCTCGGCCAGAGTGAACACAGCCGAGGACACGCACACCCTGCATTCCTGTGCGTAGGGCGGCTTTCCCGCGGTGATCGGGTAGTTGCCCAAGTAGGAGGGGCGGGTGGCGGTCACACCGACCAGCCCACGGTCTGCGACGCCCAGGAGCCTGACCGGGTGGCCCACGTAAAAGCCGAGGACCTTTCCCAGCGATGCCTTCGCGACGAACTGGGGATAGTCCGGCAGGTTGGCGGCGGACTCGGGGTCGACGATCGAGGTTCCCGCCGCCGATGCCAGCGACTCGTCGAGGCCCAGCGCGCGCAGATCCGCCTTCGGATTCGGGCTGTGCCCCAGGATCTCCCGGAAGACGGCGTCGTAGACGACGATCTCGTGGAACCAGCGTGGCTGCACCTGTTGGAACGACAGTGTGCCGAACGAAAGGACGGCGCAGGCCGCCATCGCCGGACCCCGAACGGCCAATGCGCTGCCGACGCGGTTGCCGGCGGCTGCGAGCCGGTCGCGTGAGGCGGACGGACGCATCAGCAGGATCGGTACGACGACGATCAGCAGGCTCGCCATCTGCGTCTTGGCACCGATGGTCCATGCCGTGAGCACCGTGACGATCAGGATGTCGGCACCGCGGTAGCGCGCCTGGCTGAGCAGACGGAGAAGCGCCGGGATCAGGAGCAGCATTCCGATCAGGGCGGCGGGCTCGCTGAACGGGGAGTTGAAGTACGGCGCGATCGCGCTGTCGCAGGTGGCCAGCCCGATTCCGGACGCGATCAGGATCCGCAGCCACTTCGGACCGACGAGTTCGTGAACGGTCCACGCGATCCCCGCGGCGAAGACAGCGGTGAACACGATCCCCAGCATCCGCAGGTCCAGAGCACCGGGCAGACCGAACAGACCGGTGAGCCACTTGGTGGCCCACAGCGGGACGATCTCAGTGGACAGATATCCCTGCCCGCTGCCTCCGGCCGAGCAGGCCTCGCCGTACCAGGTGTAGGAGTCATAGCGAGGCGTCGTATAGGCCCACAACGCCTGGGTGACCGGCAGCGGATGCGGTGCCACGCCGAGTTGGCACAGCAGACGGTGGCCGTCGAAATTGTCGGCGAACCCGACGGCTCCGCCAGCGTAGAGCCGGACCAGCATCACCAGCGCCCACACCAGGCCGGTAGCCAATGCGCAGTGCTGCTGTGCAACGCTTGTGACGATTCTCTTGGCGGTGTTCACCGCGGCAACGACCATCGCCTCAACGTCGGGCGCGTCGGGCGCGTCAGGCCTGTCGGGCGCGTCCGACGCCACCGCTGCGACACCGGCCGCAGCCTCGGGCAGGACGGCCTCGTCCGGGACAACCACGGTATCCATCCCACTCACGGCGTCACCGAGCCGAGCGTGCGCAGTGTCCCGGTCGCCAGTCGGTCCTTGTCCTTCGGACCGATCCAGCAGAACCCTGAGACGGCGCCGGCGTGCGGCCCGTCCCCCGGCGGGGGTTCGGGGTAGAGCACCAAGTCCGGACGATTGGTGAGCGCGGTACCCAGGTACGTCGCCACAGGGGAGACGCATGCGGCAGCGACCTTGGCCACCTTCGTCTTGCGATCGGCCTTCAACTCCGTCGCGGTGAACTTGACGTACGGATACACCAGCTCCCAGTTGTGCGGCTGGTCACAGGTGAGCTCGACATCCCCGAAGGAGCAGACCCGGAACCTGGCGCCGGCCGCCCGGCGCAGGATCTGCTTCAACGGCATGGCGACCGATGCGACCGACGCCGTGGTCCGGGGCCCGACGAGTGCGTCGCAGCGCACCTCGCGGATTCCGGCGCGCCACTCGTCGTCGCTCGGCAGAATCTGCAGCGGGACGATGTCGCGGAAGATGTCGACGTCGGTCGCGCCGAGGTAGGCGCCCAAGTCGGACCACTTGCACGCCCCGGCCACCGCGTGCTGGAGCCACAGCGGGCTGGGCCGCTGCTCGGGGGCGGCGACGGCGCCGGTGATCGGCACCACCGCGTACGTCTCGCTCTGATGCTCGGACTGGCAGGGCACAGCCGGAGACGTGTCCGACAGCATCATCGGGTCGGTCTGGACCGGCTGGTCCAGCCGGTGGCAAGAGCCGACGTCCCAGACCGTGGTGAACGTACCGACGCCCATGCCGGCGTGTTCGAAGATCGGAGAAGAGGCACAGCCACCGAGTCCGGCGGTCAGCACGGCCGCGGCCAGCATCGCCATCGCGCGCGTCATCGGGCGATCGCGTCCGAAGTCTGGGCGTCCTGAGTCTGGGCAACCTGAGTCTGGGCAACCTGAGTTCGGGCGTCCTGAGTCTGGGCGTCCTGAGTCTGGGCGTCCCGCGAAGCCTGGGCGGAACGGGGAGTCGGGAGTGCCAACTCCGCATTGCGCCGGGTCTTGGGCCAGGCGGTGCGCCCGGTGACTAGACGGGCGAAGGCACGCCAGGCGATCGCGTAGCTCAGCCAGGCATAGCCGACCAGCCCGACGCCGATCGCCCAGGCCTGGCGGCCGCTGAGCCCGCGCTCGCAGCGCCGGCGATAGACCCAGGCCCAGATCGCGAACTCACCGAACCCGATCACGAAGTACAACGCCAGCATCGCCGCGCCGCCGTCCCGCAGGAACGTCTCCATGAAGGCCGGGTAGCGCGCCGCGTTGGAGAACAACACGATCAACGGCGCCGGGTAGGCGACCGTGCCGATGATCTGTAACCAGGGCTGCGCCATGAAGTAGGTGACTTCCAGGAGCCCTGCGTTGGAGAACTGCGGAGACTGCCAGATCTGCGGCAGGTACCGGACGCACTGCATCGAGCCCTGGGCCCACCGGGTGCGCTGGACCAGCAGCGCGCGAAGGCTCCACAGCGCCTCCTGCTCCACCCAGGCGTCCGTGGTGTACGCGATCCGCCACCCGGCCAGCATCAGCCGCAGCCCGATCTCGTAGTCCTCCAACAGGGCGTTGCCCCACGGCGCACCGGCTTCCTGTGCAGCGGAGTCCAACGCCGACAGACGAACGAGTTGGCCGTTGCCACCCAGGTTCACCGTCGCCGACCGTTCACGGAGGATCTGCATGGCGGAGATCGGGCCGCGGAACTCCACATCCTGCAACCGCGCCAGCAGCATGGCCGACAGGTTGCTGACGATTCCCTTGCCGGGCAGCGGATGGCGCCGGTCGCGGTTGGACATGCGCACTTCGACTTGCGCCGCACCGTAACGGCGGTCGGCGAACACCGCGCTACCGGCACAGACCTCGAACAAGTTCGCCGAGGGACGGCCGTCGGCATCGACCACGCACACCAGCACCCTGTCTCGGTCGGCATCGGTCGCCATCGTCCGGCACAGCTCCCGGTAGGCGGCATTGAGGGCATCGCCCTTCCCGGTGCGCGCTTCCGGCATGGTCCGACGCACCAGGCGCACAGCGGCGTCATCGCGACCCAGCTCCTCCACGATGGACGCGGTGGCGTCCTGCGAAGCGTCATCGATGACCCAGAGCACCGCCGACGGGAACGTCCCCCGGAGGTAGGCCACCGTGTCGGCGATAACGGCTGCTTCGTCGCGACACGGGACCAGGAAGTGCCACTGATAATGCGCGGGATCACCGGGCGATCCCGGCGAGCGGTGCAGAAAGCTGAACACCAGCGCGATGACGTACCACAAGAAGGAGAATCCGAAGACCAGGGAGAGGACGACACAGAGTTCGAGCGGATCCATTATGTGGTGAAGATACCCTTCGAGATCAAGACCGCGATCGCCGATCCCGGCCGACACGAGGTCGCCATTCCCGCGAAACAATCAGGTAATAGACAGCCGAAGCTGCCGCCATGCCCACCAAAGTGAGAATCGAACCGAACAAGGTGTGACCCCAGCCGAAGCCGGTCTGAACACCCCACCAGACCATCAGGCCGGCGATCATCACCAGCCGCAGCAGATTGACGGCGATGAAGACCACTGCCGCGGCCGCAGCCGCGAAACCCAGCTTGACCAACGGCCTGGCGCTGTACGCGGCCATGATCCCGGTGATCATCAGCATGGGGGCCAGCAAGAACACGCTGCTGCACCCCAGCGACACGTTCAAGCCCAGCATGTGCTTCGTGCCACCGGTCTGGAAGGCGAAGAAGAACGTCTGCCGGTCGGTGACTGCGACAGCCGAGAATCCCAGCAGCTGGTGGACCGCACCGGCGGCAAGTCTCGACTCGAAGCCCCGGTAGCCCGCTTCGGCGACGATCAGCAGCGCCGCCGAACCACACATCAGCCCGGCGAACAGCCACCGGACCACGTGGCGGGCACGCGCCGGGGGCAGTGCGGCTCGCAGCGCACCATCCCCAGCGAGGAAGTCGGCGGACATCCGCCTAACGGCCCGACCGCTTCAGAACCATCGTGGAGCGGACCAAGCACGCACCGGCGACGACCGCCCCCACAGCGAAGCCCACGATGACGGCGATGTTCGGAGCTCCCGTCGCCGCCAGGGCGCCCATTCCGCCCGCTCCCCCGATTGCTCCAACGTGAGCACTCATTCCGAATTCTCCTCATCCGTGGTCGACCTGCCTCAGATTAGCCACTCGGCATCCCGATACCGCCGCCCAACACGCCACGGAATAAGCCACGAATCCCACTGGTCAGAATCGCCCTTCGCGGTAATACAAAGTACCTACTAGGCCGACAGGGCCAATTTCCCGGAGAACCGCGTTGAGGATTTCGGCGACACGCACCCGACCCCACACAGTGGCATCGCCCAAAGTGATCGACGCGAGAAACGGATGGTGGACATGGCTGCGGGTTCGAATTCTCTGACCGGGACGGCGGTACTGGTCCTGGGAACTCGGCCGGAGATCGTGAAACTGGCCCCCGTCGCGCGCCACCTCCCTGATCGCGTCCGCGTCGTCCACACCGGCCAGCACTATGACCACGACATGTCGGACATCTTCTTCGACGAGTGCGAACTGCGCCGTCCCGAAACGACTCTCGCCATCGGGGGCAAGCCCCGCGGTGCACAGATCGGCCTGGCCGTGCAAGCCCTCGACGAGTTGTTCGGCGCGCAGCGGCCCGCGGTCGTGCTGGTCCAAGGCGACACCAATTCAGTGGTCGCCGGCGCACTGGCCGCCAACGCCCACGACATCCCCCTCATCCACGTCGAGGCCGGACTGCGCAGCCGCGACCGCCGCATGCCCGAGGAGCACAACCGGATCATCGCCGACCACCTGGCGACCGTTCTGTGCGCAGCCACCGAGCTCAACGTGGAGAACCTGAGGGCCGAAGGCATCCCCGCCGACCGCATCGCCCTGACGGGGAACACCATCGTCGACGCTGTGAACCAGGCGCTGCCCGCCGAAGGACAGCGTGCGAAGGTACTCGCCGAACACGGACTTCAGGCCGACCGGTTCGTCCTGGCCACCATCCACCGACCGGAGAACACCGACGATCCGGCCATCCTGACCACCGTCATCTCCGAGTTGGCAGCCCTGACGACAGCCGGATGGCCGGTACTCTTCCCCGCTCATCCCCGCACACGCGCCGCCCTGTACGCGGCCGACTGCCAGCACCTGCTGGCGGGCCTCATCGTCACCGAGCCGCTTGGCTACGCCGAGTTCCTGGCGCTGGCCGCCGAAGCGGCATTGGTCGTCTCAGACTCCGGCGGGGTACAGGAGGAAGTCACCGTCCTGAAAAGACCGCTCATCGTCGTACGACGCTCGACCGAACGTCCAGAAGCGCTGCGCGACTTCGCCAGGCTCATGCCGCCGGGAACGCCCATCGCCGACGAAGCCCTCACGATGCTCGCTTCCGCGTCATCGGAGCTGCAGCGCCTGTCCGTTCTGGAGTCTCCGTTCGGCGACGCACACGCAGGGGCTCATATCGCGCGCATAGTCGAACGGTTCTTGCGCGCCTAGCTCTGACGAATACGAAGGCGCTACATCTCAGGATCTTGATCGCGATAAGTGGAACCTGGCGCCTCACACCCCACTCCGCTACAGAGTGACCTGGAAATTCGACCAGCGAAACAGCACCGTTTCACGCGAGCCATACGCGAACCGATCTTGGCTCTTTGCTTCCCGCTGAACGTAAACGACCAGGTCAGGACCTCAGTTTTGTGCCTACAGGTTAACGCCCCTAAGCTCTACGCAGTGGTATGAATCAGCTCGTTCCGGATATCTCCGGAACGAGCTGATTCGTTTGATCCGGGCCGGCGTAGCTCGCAGGGGACTGGAGAGCCGTCCACTGTGGGAGCGCCGCTGCTGCCGCGACTGGTTCGGCGGCATCCGCGTTTACGGCACCGAGCCACATATATTGAGGCTATGACGGTCTCGCAGCCCGACTTGGACCGTGTCGCGGCCTGGTGTGAGCAGCAGGTACCTGTCCGTGTCCGCGACCAGGTTGCCTTCGGCTACACAACGCGAGGAGCGTCCATCACGCTCCTTGAGCGGCGCGCGCCGTGGGACGGAGTGGGCGGTTGGACAGCCCGGCCGTTTGCCCAATTGCGCCATGTCGGCTCGGCTTGGCGGCTGTACTGGCCCGATCGCAATACTCGGTGGCACCTTCGTGAGGAGTTTCCCGCTGCGCGTGACATCCAGACCCTCCTCGATATCGTCGCGGACCCGCGCTCCGGCTTTGAGTGATCCGCGATCAGCCCACGGGTGTGGGACTCACTCCCGGATCTGCGCCGTCGGGTTCCCGATGTGATCTCTCAGATCGGTATCGGGAGTCACCACGCTGTCGGCGTACGCCCGGACTCGGGCGGCCGCGGTATCCGGAAAGCCGACTCGATCGGTCAACCAGGCCGCCAGGTCTGGGATGATTCGCAGGAGAACGTCGGCGAAGTCGGCGTTGTAGAGGTCGCGGATGCCGACGGCTGTCAAGGCGATCCGGTGCGGTGAGCAGGTGTAGGCGAACTCTGGGAATTCTTCGCTGAGCCAGGTGAAGGCAAGCTCACGGTAGACCTCCGCTTCCGTGAGCGGTTCGTCTTCGGCTGGGAAGTCCTCCGGCACCACGCTTCGACCGGGCCGATGTTCGGCGCGCCAGGCCATGAACTCGGCAATCCAGGCGTCCTTGTCGACCTCCTGTTCCGGCAGAACCGTCGCGGTGGACATGCCGCCGGCCAGATGCTCCGAGCGGCACAGTTCCTGTGCCGGCCGGCGGCACCGGTGGAATTCCGCGTACTGCGGTTCCGACTCCCCTCCGGGACGGAATATGGAGGACGGCCCTGGGAGAATCCGTTCCGCCAGCTGGGCGTCGGACACTGGTTCGAGCTGGGCTCCGCTCGTGGCGTCCAGCCCGACCGCCGAGCGCCACGCGGCGAACGCCTGCTCGGCATCTCGGAAGTACCCGGCTCCGACGGTGTAGGACTCGCCACCGCACACGTCGATGTCCCACAGATACCAGCGGTCGGTGCCGTCAGCTGCCGCGAACGGAGCGGTTATGGCGAACCTGGTGCCGAAGACGTCCCGGCACCATTGCGCCGCCGCGGTCGGCGCCGCAACGATCGAGCCCTCGGGAAACGAAGCGACCGCGGTCCGCAGATCCTCGACGGTTCCGGCGGGGATCCGAGCATCCGGGTGCGGGACGATCCTGGCCAACGCCACCAGCAGGCGCCACGTGCCGTCGCGGTCGCTCGGCTCGTCGGTGGCAGCGACGGCTTTGACCGCCGCCAGGCAGGTCGCATCGGTGATTGCGTCGAGGAGTTGGTCCGGGTTGTAGGCGTCGAGAATCTCTGCTTCGCCGGATTCTCGTCGCGCGTCGGTCGAAGCGTCTTGGGCGGCTAATGCCCGGCCCAGACGGCGGCACAACTCGTCCTCGATCCATGACACCGTCTGGTCGGCAGCCGCCAGATCCGCGATGATCGGTTTGGCATCTACTTTCGCGTGCCCTGTCCGCACCCGGTCGAGCTGCTGCCGATACTCCGCGAACGGATTCGTTGAGTGCGGCCACGCAGATCTGGCGGCGTGCTCCTGCCGTATCTCTTCCTCCTCGAGGCGCCGAACGGCTGGGTTCCCCGAACGGCTCGCGCGGCTGGCCGGACGTTTGGGCTTCTTCTTGCGAGGTTTGGAAGCGGGCACGCCCTGATTCTAAGAAGTCGTCACCCACCGGCGTGGGGATTCGGTTCACCAGCCCAACCGCGATCACGGCGATCGCGGTTTCGTCGGGGATGGCTGCGCGGGCCTTGGCTCTGCCTTGCAACTCCACAGATCGACAACGGAAGACGGCATCGATGCAAGGGTCGATGGAGGTCGGAATACGACGCAGCGCACGATGCGGCTCGCGCCGCTGAGGACATTCGATCCGGCGCCATCCCATCAGGAGCGTTGGCCGCCAGATTGGGTGATTACTGTCTGGCTGCGCCGTCAGCGTCAAGCCTCGCGAGTGATGCACTGCACGTCCGCCAGCGGATCGACAACTGGGTTGTTCGGTGTGCCGGACCAGGTGCAGTTACGCATCGGCGTTTACCACCTGCTGTCGCGGAGATTAGCGCACCGCCGACCAAGACGTTGCTGACGGCTGGACGCCCCGTCGTCTGAGTGCTCCGGAACTGGGCACAGCGCCATCCGAATGTGAGGAAGCATGATGCCTCTACCTGCGAAGTCGATTGAGCATGGCGTCAGGGGTCTGACGGCGGTCGCGGAGGTGGGGGTGGCGCGAGCCGCTGTGGTCATCGTCGGCGGCCACGAGGCTGGCGCCGGTGTGGTTGTCGATCCGCTGGTCGAGCACGGGCCGGTGCTGCGCGCGCCGTCGGCACGGAAGGCTCTGGAGGCGACCGTAAGGAAGGCCCTTGACAACACCGACTTGCCGGTGTGCGTGGTACCGATGACGCTGGGGCGCGATCCCCTGCTGGTCGCCGACACCGCGCGCACGCTCACGTCGCTGGCCGGCGCCGCGGCGGCCGGCCGGGTCATGCTGGCCGAGCCGTTCGGCGACGCGATCCTGCTGGCCGGATGGCTCCGGGTCGCGGTGTCCAGGGCCGCCAGCCGGCTCGGCGCGACGGACCTCGCGGTGCTTTTGACTGCGAACCCAGCGAACCGGTTTGACGACGCCGAGCTGTTCCGGATCGCCCATTTGGTCCGGGTCCAAAACGACCTTCCGTGGGTGGAAGTCGCCTTCCGCGGCGGCGATCCCGACGTCGCCCAGGGCGTCAAGCGCTGCGAGCAGTTGGGCGCGCGCCAGGTCGCCGTGATTCCCGCGGATTTCGGGCCCGCGACCGACACCCCGGTACCTGAAGTCGTCGACGGCGGACCGCTGCTGGCGCCTTCGGTGATCTCCGGCATGCTCGCCACGCGTATCGCCCGGGCGATGCTCAAGCTCAGCCAGGGCGACGACGCGGTCGCCGCCGGATTGGATGCCGATCACGGCCGCGGACACGGCGGCGAACCCCGGCAGGATCCGGACTCCGAGGTCGGCTGAGCGGCGATCAGGCGGCTCCCGCGCAAGACTTTGTCGCCGGTCCGCCGGTCCGCCGGTCCGCCGGCAGCCAGCGTCGGTCCCTCGTCGTCGCCATCAGCGTCAGCCGCCGGATCGCCTGTCGTTGCCGAGAAGCCATCCGTGTTGGTCGAAAGATCATTTGATATCGGGACCTGGCCAAGATGTTCATACTCTGTGCGGTCCATTCCCCGGTGGCATGCAGCGTGCTGCCGAGGATGTGGATACGCCGGGTGGCAGGCTCGATAGCGGCCACCACTTACACCTTCGTGCCGTCCAGGAGGTCATCAGTGTAAAAGTCGCAGGCCACGCTACCCTTCAGCACCATCTGGACCGCGTGAAGGACGCACTCGCGGAGGCAGTTACCCTCGATACCGCAGAGGGCCGTCGCCGCATGCGCGCCATGCGGCGTCAGAGCCTGACCCATGACCTCGACCGATGGGCGCACTCGTTCCTGGGGCATGGCGCTGGGTGCGGCGCCGGAAAACCCTGACGTCGCACACCCATGACCGAACTCCTTGAGGAGGAGTGTTGACTGCTGAGGCCCTGCCGGCGGAGCTGCGGCGGGCGATCGTCCAGATCGCCCGGACTCCGCGGCTCCTGGTCGCCTGCGACTACGACGGCACGCTGGCCCCGATCACGCTGAACCCGGAGGAGGCGAGGCCGCTGCCGGAGTCGGTGGGTGCGCTCAGATCGCTCGCGGCACTGCACGAGACGACCACGGTGGTCATCTCAGGCCGGGCGCTGCGCGACCTCGCCACGCTGTCCCGGCTGCCCGCCGAGGTGAACCTCGTCGGCAGCCACGGCTCCGAGTTCGACATCGGCTTCGTCCACGAGCTCGCCCCGGAGGCCCTGGCGCTGCACCGGCAGCTCGGCGCCGAGCTGGAGCGGCTGGTCATCGACGTGCCGGGGGTGAACCTGGAGGTCAAGCCGGCGAGCATCGCGGTGCACGTCCGCCAGGCCGACCACGACGCCGGTCGCGAGGTGCTCGCCAGGGTGCACGAGGGGCCGGCCACCTGGCCGGGCGTCTCGACGACCGTCGGCAAGGAGGTCATCGAGCTCTCGGTGATCGAAACCGACAAGGGCCACGCGCTGGACGTGCTGCGCCACCAGGTCGGCGCCACCGCGGCGATCTTCCTCGGCGACGACGTCACCGACGAGAAGGCGTTCGCCCGGCTGTCCGGTCCGGACGTCGGCGTGAAGGTGGGCCCCGGCGACACACTCGCGGCCTACCGTGTATCGGGAACAGCGGACGTCCCGGTGGTGCTGGCGTTCCTGCTGGAGGAGCGCCGGAACTGGCTGTACGGCCAGTCCTCCCACCCGATCGAGCGGCACTCCCTGCTGGCCAACGAACGCTCGGTCGCCCTGGTGACACCGGACGCCAAGCTGACCTGGATGTGCCACCCCGGCGCGGACGCACCCGCGGTCTTCGCCGACCTGCTCGGCGGGGCCGGCGCCGGCCACTTCAGCATCGGCCCCCGGCACAACGGCCTGCCGCTGGGCCAGCGTTACCTGCCGAGGACCATGACGGTGGAGACCCGCTGGTCGCGGCTGCTGGTGACGGACTACCTGGAGCTCGACACCCCGCCGCACCGCACAGACCTGGTCCGGGTGGTGGCCGGCGACACCGAGGCCTTGGTGACGTTCGCGCCCCGTCCGGAGTTCGGCGGTGTCCCGGTGCACCTGGTCGCGGAGGCCGACGGCCTCCAGGTGCACGGGACCTCCGAGCCGTTCGTGCTGCGCTCGCCGGGCGTCCAGTGGACCATCACCTCCGACGGGCTGCACGAGACGGCGTCCGCGGTGATCCGGCCGTCGGCGGGGAACCCGATCGTGTTCGAGCTGCGCTGCGGGACGGCCGAACTGGAAGAACACGAGGTGCCCGAGGCGGAGCGACGGGCGCGCGCGGGCCGATACTGGAGCGAGTGGGCGGCGACGCTGAAGCTGCCCAGCGTGCTGCCCGAGCTGGTGCTGCGGTCGGCGCTGACTCTGCGCGGGCTGGTCAACACCGACACCGGCGGCGTGCTGGCGGCGGCGACGACGTCGCTGCCCGAGGAGATCGGCGGGGTCCGCAACTGGGACTACCGCTACTGCTGGATCCGCGACGCGGCGATGACGGTGCGGGAACTGGTGCACTTGGGCTCGGTCGAGGAGGCGGAGGGCTACCTCACCTGGCTGCACGGCGTGCTCGGCACCCTCGCCGGGCCGGAGTGGCTGCACCCGCTGTACACCCTGTCGGGCAGCGTGATCGGCGCCGAGGCGACGATCGAGTCGCTGCCCGGGTACGCCGGCTCGCGACCGGTCCGCGTCGGCAACCTGGCCAACCACCAGGTCCAGCTGGATGTCTTCGGCCCGGTGGTGGAGTTGGTCAGCACGCTGGCCGAGATGTGCGGCGAGCTGCGCGACCAGGACTGGCAGATGGTGCAGGCGATGGCCGAGGCGGTCTCGCAGCGCTGGGACGAGGCCGACCACGGGATCTGGGAGGAGCGGCACGTACCGCGCCACCGGGTCTACTCGCGGGTGATGTGCTGGGTGACCATGGACCGAGGGGTCAAGCTCGGCGAGCGGTACGGCCGCAAGGTGCCGCCGGAGTGGACCGTCCTGCGCGACAGGATCCGCGCGGACGTCCTGGAGCACGGCTGGAACGACGAAGTCCAGGCGTTCACCACCGCCTACGACGGCACAGACTTGGACGCAGCCTCGCTGTTCGTGGGCTTGTCCGGCCTGCTCGACCCGGCCGACGAGCGCTTCCAGCAGACGGTAACGGCGATAGAGGCCGAGCTGCGGAGCGGCTCCACGGTGTACCGGTACCGGCGCGACGACGGCCTGCCCGGCGGCGAGGGCGGCTTCCACATCTGCGCGGCATGGCTGACCGAGGCTTATCTGCTGGCCGGCCGCCGGGACGAGGCGGAGGAGCTGTTCGCGCAGATCGTCGACGCGGCGGGACCGACCGGCCTCCTGCCGGAGCAGTACGACCCGGTCGCCGAGCGTTCGCTGGGCAACCATCCGCAGGCTTACTCGCATATCGGGCTGATCCGGTGCGCGAACCTGCTGGCCGGGTATCAGGGTGCTGTCTGAGCTTGGTGGCGCCGGTGCCCTGCTGAAGTGTGGCGAATGTCTGCTCTGACAAGCCCAGGTAGACGGCGCACCATGGCTCGTTGAGGGTCAGCCGTCGGCGTCCTCACGGGTCTGGGGCGGCTGCGAGTGACCAGCTTGGGCCGGAACTGCCTGTAGTACGCGACCAACGCCGGGAGCACGTTCGCCGCTTGCCTCACAGGCGAGAACGGCCGCCGGCCTGGTAGATGGCACCGAATAGTCTGTGGTGTTCTCGTAGCGCAAGATCAGCTGGCCCGCTCCGGAGAACTTCGGAACGGGCCAGCTTGCGTGGATCCGTTGGGCGTCGGGCCGGTCGGATACGGCCTGATAATTCGTCGATGCTTGTCGAATCGGGGGCAGTGTCGACGAGCGCGCGGATGAGGGGGCGAAGGCCAGTCCGGCGCAATGCCCTCACTGCACGGGCGTCCGCGTCGTCTGTTTGATGACGACGTGGCTTGTGGTGGTGCGTTGGTTGTCGCACGGCATGAGCGCGTTCCGGACGTGGTGCCAGTGGGCCATCTCGTGATCCTGCGATCGGATCAGCGTATTGACGGCGGATGCGTCGGAGGGGCGTCTCGCCCGCGATGTCTCATGGATCAACGGTCGGTGCTGGCCGGCCCGGCGACAACCCCGCTTCGGATACCCGCAGATACCTTTTCCCGCCCCATTTGGTCCGTGACGTCCTCCGGGATCGGTCGGCAAATACGAGTCAACTCCATGCGTTATCAGATCTCCTCTCACCCCAATTCCGATATCGGCCCAGCACAAGATATGAGGATTAGGCTAAGGCTTTTATCGATCACCGATTCGCGGCAGCACATCACCAAGAGGCCCACGGGATGTTCGCGCAATCAGGAGGGGTACCTTGGCCTGCCTCGTCGGGACCGACGCCTTCAAGTCGCTTGAGATTCATGCAGCACAGGTTGGAATTCCAGAATTGCCAATGTTCGGATCAGTTCTCGCCGAGGGGCGCAAGCTACTCTGCGACCGACAAGGAGACACTTTCGAAGCCAACGCGTGGTGGCAGGAGCTGATTGCACGCGCCCGCCGCGTCGGCGAGCCGTGGCAGTTGGCGACTATCTGGATGGCCCTCCCCGGCTCCGCCGCCATCAAGAATCCACCTTCCACCCAACGACTGGAGGGGGAGCGGCTGGGCGCTCTTGCTGACAAGCTCGGCCTTCGCGCCGCAATCAGGAAAGTGGAGCACAGAATTTTCGACGATGAAGCGATGGATTTCGCCGACATATTCAGCCTTCCGGAGATGATCGACATCGGAGTCGCCGCCGACGCCTTAGGGATCAGCACGACGACCGAGTACAAGAGGATCAAGAATAGAACTTTCCCGTGCGCGGTACTCCGGCGGGCCGGCGCCTTCTCGATTCCGGCCATGAGCCTCGCGATAGCGATGGGAATTAACCCATTGCCCGTCGACCCGCTCGACTTCCTCCGGGGCGCAAGATTCTCTGCTCTGCACGATTGGAAGTGACGGCAAAAAGGTCCGGCAAATGCGACTCGCAGCCGGTGGCATCACCGCCTGCTGGCCTGATCTGACCAGACAACAGCCCGTCACGCGAGGTCCTTGCCGCTTGTCGGTGAGCAGAGCCTTCAGCACGTCAGTGGTGTTCAGGTAGCGCCGCATCAGCCCCACATAGTGGAAAGCGGCACCCTCCCGAGGAGGGTGCCGCTTCGCTGTTCAGGGCGTTGCGCCGCAGGTTTGGGCCATCGCCCGTCGGATGTGTGGCAGCTTCAAGGCCTTGGTCAGCGCGATCGCCTCGTCGAAGGCGGTGCCGGAGACTGCGGCGGTGGCCGAGGCCGGGGCTTTTAGCCGCAGCGGTGCGGGGATCTCGACGGCCATGGAGCGCTGTTTCCTGTGGATGGGGGTTTTGCGGTGGGCGCTGCGGGTTGGGGTGCTTCGGCGGTGACCGACGACGCCGAAGCGCTCGTGAACGACCGGTTCTGGGACGGTCCCCGGTATCGGGTGCGCACCGAGGCCTTCGAGGTCTCGTTTCTGCCGGGCGATGGTAAGGATGTCGAGGCGGCGTGCAACATCGACGCGTTCGTCGACCTGACCGACGGCTCGCGTCGGTCGGCGACCGTCTTCACCCTTGCCGAGGTGGAACGCCTGCTGAACCGGTGGGCGACCATCGGCCATCAGGCGCACGGGCGATCAAGCATGCCTCACGCCTCACTCTTGCTTATCGGAAACGATTTTCATATGCTCTTCGAGAGACGTATTGAAAACGGTTTTCATCATCGATGAGGGGGTTCCCGTGAGCGGGAGCATGAAGCGCGTGGTCGGCGGCGCGGTGGCGGTCGGCCTGGGGGTCGCGATGACTGCGGGTTGCTCGACCAAGTCGGCGGCCAAGCCCGCCGCGCAGGCTGCCGGGGCGACGGGTTCGACCGGTTCCGGCGGTTCGTCGACGAAGCTCGTGGTGGTGGCTGCCGAGAACTTCTGGGGCTCGATCGCCACCCAGCTCGGTGGGACGCACGTCGCCGAGACGTCGATCATCACCAACCCGGACACAGACCCGCACTCCTACGAGGCCACGCCGAACGACGCCAAGCTCATCGCCGGTGCGCAGCTGTTCATCCAGAACGGCATCGGCTACGACGCCTCGTGGGCTCCGAAGCTGGTGTCGGCGAACCCGGCCTCTGGCCGGGATGTGGTGACCGTCGGCGATGTGGTGGGGCTCAAGGCCGGCGACAACCCGCACCAGTGGTACTCCCACGACAGCGTCTACAAGGTCATCGACGCGATCGTCGCCGAGTACAAGAAGCTGGACCCGGCCGACTCGGCCTACTTCGACACCCAGAAGCAGACCTTCGAGACCACCACGCTGGCGAAATACAACCAGCTGGAGTCCGACATCAAGGCCAAGTACGCCGGCACCCCGATCGGCGCCAGCGAGTCGATCGTCTCGCCGCTGGCCGACACCGTCGGACTGAAGATGTTGACGCCGTACTCGTTCCTGAAGGACATCTCCGAGGGCAACGACCCCTCGGTGGCCGACAAGACCACGATCGACGGCCAGATCAAGGGCAAGCAGATCAAGGTCTACGTCTACAACTCCCAGAACTCCACGCCGGACATCGCCGCTCAGGTCACCGAGGCCAAGGCCGCCGGTATCCCGGTGACCACCGTGACGGAAACCCTCGCCCCGGCCTCGGCGACCTTCCAGGACTGGATGGTCAGTGAGCTGACGTCGCTGCAGGCCGCGTTGGCGCAGGCAACCGGCCAGAGCTGATTCACAATGCGACGGGCGGGGACTGACGGTGAGGATGTGACGGCGGTGGAGACAAGCGCAGGAATAGCCGATTCCAAGACCGACCGCGGCGAGGGCGACGCCTTGCTCTGCGCGCAGGTGCACGGCGCGAGCGACGAGGCTGCCGCGGCGCATCCCCGGCACGAGACCGTCGTCGGGCTGCGTGGTGCGGCGGTGTCGGTCGGCGGCCGCGTGCTGTGGAGCGGCGTCGACCTGGACGTGCGGTGCGGCGAATTCGTGGCCGTGCTCGGACCCAACGGCGTCGGCAAATCCACCCTGGTCAAGGTTCTGCTCGGTGTCCTCCCCGCAGCGTCGGGCACCGTCGAGGTGCTGGGTCGTCGGCCCGGTACGTCCGGCGGCGACGTCGGCTACCTGCCCCAGCGCCGCAGCTTCGACGCCTCCCTGCGCATTCGCGGGATCGATGTCGTGCGTCTGGGCATGGACGGAGATCGTTGGGGGATCCCGCTGCCCGGCGCCGCGCGCTTCAGCGCGCAGCGCCGGGCGGCCGAGGCCCGGGTTCGCGAGGTGATCGATCTGGTCGGAGCGTCCGCCTACGCGCGCCGTCCGATCGGCGAGTGCTCCGGTGGCGAGCAGCAGCGGTTGCTGATCGCCCAGGCGCTGGTCCGCCGGCCCCGGCTGCTGGTGCTGGACGAGCCGTTGGACTCCCTGGACCTGCCGAACCAGGCGGCGGTCGCGGCCCTGATCGGCCGGATATCGCGGTCCGAGGACGTCGCGGTCGTGATGGTCGCCCACGACGTCAACCCGATCCTGCCGTACCTGGACCGGGTCGTGTACCTGGCTGAGGGTGGCGCGGCGTCGGGAACCCCGGCCGAGGTCATCACCACCGAGACCCTGTCCCGCCTGTTCCGGACGCCGGTCGAGGTGTTGACCGCGTCCGACGGGCGCCTGGTCGTGGTCGGCGGCCCGGAGGCCCCCGCGCTGCACATCGACCGGCACGCGCTCGGGGGCAGATGATGTCCGCTGACTCCGGCTTCTCCTGGAACCTGCTGTCCGACGTTCAACAGATGTGGCAGCTGGACTCGATGGTCAACGCCTACCGAGCCGGCACGATCGTCGCCGTCCTGGCCGCCGTCGTCGGCTGGTTCATGGTGCTGCGACGGCAGACCTTCGCCGGGCACACCGTGGCTCTGGCCGGCTTCCCCGGTGCCGCGGCCGCGGTGTTTCTCGGCGTGAGCGCCTCGTGGGGGTACTTCGGGTTCTGCATCGGCGCGGCGGCAGTGATCGCCGTCCTGGCGCGCAACGGCAGGGGCGGCCTGGCGGAGGAATCCGCACTCACCGGTGTCGTGCAGGCCTTCACCCTGGCCTGCGGCATGCTGTTCGTCGCGCTGTACAAGGGATTCCTGAACGGTGTCAATGCTCTGCTGTTCGGCACCTTTCTGGGCGTGACCCCCGGCGATGTCGCTGTCCTGGCCGTGGTCGCCGCGGTGGTGCTGGTCGCGATGGCGGTGATCGGCCGTCCGTTGCTGTTCGCCTCCGTCGACCCGACGGTGGCTGCCGCGCGGGGCGTGCCGACCCGGCTGCTCGGCGTGCTGTTCCTGATGCTGCTGGGCGCCGCCACCGCGGAGGTGTCGCAGATCACCGGGTCGCTGTTGGTGTTCGCGCTGCTGGTGATGCCCGCGGCCACGGCGCAGCGGCTCAGCGCACGTCCGGCGATCAGTCTCGTCCTGGCCGTGGTGATGTCGGTGTTGGTCACCTGGTTCGGGCTGGGCGCGGCGTTCTTCTCGTCGTATCCGATCGGGTTCTGGATCACCAGCTTCGCGTTCGGTGCCTATCTTCTGGCCAACCTGTATTCGATGGTGGCCCGCCGAAGCGACTTCACCGGCCGGGCGGCACGGACCATGGGGGTCTCATGATCAGCATGTTCAGCCATCCGTTCATGGTCTACGCGCTGCTCGGCGGAACCGGGATCGCCGCGGCGTGCGGAGCGGTCGGTTTCTTCCTGGTGCTGCGCGCGCAGGTGTTCACCGGCGACGCCCTGTCCCACGTGGCGTTCACCGGGGCGTTGGCGGCCCTGGCGTTCGGCATCGACCTGCGGGTCGGGTTGTTCGCCGCGACGATCGCCGTCGCGCTGCTGTTGGGGGCGCTCGGTAAAAGGGGTCGGGCGGACGATGTGGTGATCGGGAATGTGTTCGCCTGGATCCTGGGCCTTGGCGTGTTCTTCCTGACCCTGTACACCACCAACCGCTCCGGCTCCGGCAACGGCTCGGCGACCATCAACGTGCTGTTCGGCTCGATCCTCGGGCTGTCCTCGTCGCAGGCGCAGACCGCGCTGTGGATCGGCGTCGGGGTGCTGGCCGCGCTCGTGGTGATCGCCCGGCCGCTGCTGTTTGCCACGATCGATGAGGCGGTGGCCGCGGCTCGCGGTGTGCCGGTCCGGGTACTGGGCTTCGCGTTCCTGGCGTTGGTCGGCGCGGCCACCGCCGAGGCGACACAAGCGGTCGGCGCGCTGCTGTTGCTCGGGCTGGTCGCCGCCCCGGCCGGTACCGCCCTGGTCCTGACCGACCGGCCCTGGCGTGGTCTGACGTTGTCGGTCGGGCTGGCGGTGGCCGAGATGTGGGCCGGCCTCATCGCGGCGTATCTGATCCCACGCATGCCGCCGAGTTTCTCCATCACGGCTGCCGCCACCGTGGTGTATGCCGCGGCCCTGATGTTCCGGTGGGCCAGTTGCCATCGCCAAGTTGTCCCAGACCCGGCGGCGGCTCCGGTCCGGGTGACGGACGCGGTCAGCGTCTGATCAGCAGGACGGCGGCACCACGATGGCAGACATCCTCGCTGAAGGCGATCGGCCCACCACACCGACTCTGCACCGCTATGCCACGCGACAACGCCAGGCGGTACTGGACGCCTTGTCCGAACACGGCGAGTTCATCACGGTGCAGGACCTGCACCACGCGATGCGCACGGCGGGACACCAGGTCGGGTTGTCCACGGTGTACCGAGCGCTGAACGCACTGGTCGACGTACACGCCGCGGACACCTTCCGGGACGCGGCCGGCGTCCAGCACTACCGCACCCGCACCACCGCCGAACACCAGCACTACCTGGTGTGCCGGTCCTGCGGCAGCAGCGTCCCGATCACCTCCCAACGCATCGAACGCTGGGCTGACGACACCGCGCGCGAGCTCGGATTCGCCGACGTCGCGCACGTCATCGAGCTGTCCGGGATCTGCGCGGACTGCCAGGACGGCCCTGGGCCGAACGACTGAATCACCGATTCGAAGGCACCCGAACCACCCGCGCCCGGCGCAGAACCCTGCTACGTTAAATGAAAACAGTTTTCATCATCGATAGCGGAGTAAGACATGAAGATCGCGTTCGTGGGCAAAGGCGGCAGCGGCAAGACCACTCTGTCCGCGCTGTTCGCCCGACACCTGGCCGCGTCCGGAGCCCCCGTGGTCGCGATCGACGCCGACATCAACCAGCACCTGGGCGTCGCACTCGGACTCGACGACCACACCGCCGCAACGGTCCCGGCCCTCGGCGCCCACGTCTCCGAGGCCAAGGAATACCTGCGCGGCCACAACCCACGCATCGAAAACGCTGCCGACATGGTGAAGACCACCCCGGCCGGCCGCGGTTCCCGCCTGCTCCGCCCCGGCGGCGACGACCCGTTCCACACCCGCTGGAGCATCCCGGTCAGCGCCGGACTGAGCCTGATGGCCAGCGGGCCGTTCAACGAGGACGACCTCGGCGTGGCCTGCTACCACTCCAAAACCGGCGCAGTGGAGCTGTACCTGAACCACCTGGTCGACACCGAGGACGAGTACGTGGTCGTCGACATGACCGCAGGCGCCGACTGCTTCGCCTCCGGCCTGTTCACCCGCTTCGACCTCACCTTCCTGATCGCCGAGCCGACCGTCCGCGGCGCCTCCGTCTACCGCCAGTACCGCGACTACGCCGACGGCTACGACGTCGCGCTGGCCGTGATCGGCAACAAGGTCACCGGGCCGGAGGATGTGGACTTCCTGCGCGAGCACGTCGGCGAGAACCTGCTGGCCTGCTTCGGCGCCTCTCGCTACGTCCGCGCCGCCGAGCAGGGCCGCCTGGCACCGCTGCACGCGCTGGAGCCCGAACACCGCGACGTGCTGGAAGTCCTCCGCCAGAAGGTCGACACCCAAGTGAAGGACTGGACCCGGTTCCAGAACCAGGCCGTCGACTTCCACCTGCGCAACGCCTACGCCTGGGCGAACAACAGCACCGGTCTGGATCTCGCCACCCAGGTCGACCCCGAATTCGTGCACGGCCCGCAGGCACTGTCGGCCGTGAGCGTGTGACACCCGCATCGATCAAGAAAAGGCAGGACCCGATGTCTCTCGACGTCTCCCCGCAGCTGCTGGCCCAGGCCGAGTCCGGTGACGTGGACGCGGACGCGTTCCTCGAAACCGTCCGCACCTCACTCCCCTACGCCTACGACATGGTCGCCTCCCTGGCACAGGACCTGAAGGGCGGTGCGGCCACCTTCGCCGACAACCAGGTGCCGCCGCCGTCGGAGGCAGCACGCGGGCAACTGCTGCGTGCCCTGGCCTCCGACGCCATCCGCGGCAGCCTGGAGAAGCACTTCGACGTGAAGCTGGCATTCCAGAACTGCCACCGCGTCGCCGCCTTCCGCCCCGGCGCCGAGACCGGCGACACCTACGCCAAGTTCACCTCGCAGCGCGCCCAGATCCTCAACCAGTCCCCCACGCTGCGAGACTGCTGAACATCCCGCTCGGCCGCCGCCACCGTCGGCGGCGGCCGAGCGATCAATCAGTACCTTGATATCAGAAGCCAGTGTCACCTGCCGACGGACAGAACATGGAATCCTGTTTTCGGGAACCCATGAATATCGCGGCTATAGGGAGACCGTGAAGCAGGCGATACCGCCGTCTGCGTCGGCAGCGACAATCCGGTCTGCGTCCAGCCAGGCGACCGCCGTGGCGGGCGCCCCGAGTTCGAAGCGCTGCCTCGGGCGGCGGCTGCGGCCCGGGATGCCGGTGACCGGCTTCCACACGCAGACACCGCCCTCGGCGCCCGCGCTGGCCAGGATGCCCGCACCGCCGGGCCGCCAGGCCAGATCGGTGACCGCGTCGTGGCCGCGCAGTTGCCGCGGGGAGGTGCCGCCGGGGCCTTTGCCGCTGAAGTCCCAGACGGTGATGTCCGGGGCGCCGTTGTTGGCCAGCCAGCGGCCGGTGGGGTCGAAGGCCAGGCGGGTGACCTTGTCCGGGTACCCGGCCATCTCCAGTTCGCTGGCATCGCGGGTGCGCCAGATGTGGACGCTGCGATCCTGGTTGCCGGTGCAGATCCACTTGGTGTCCGGAGTCGCGGCGATCGCCAGGTGCGAGCCGGGGTAGGCCAGGTGGCCGGTGGGAGCGGCGCTGTGCGGGGCGTAGCGGTAGACGCCGCCGTAGGCGCTGGCGGCGACCTCGCGGCCGTCGCGGATCCAGGTCAGGCCGGTGACGGTGCTGGGGGCTTCGTCGGTGCGCCACAGCTGTTCGCCGTCGGCGCCGTGCACGACGATCGTGCGCCCGGCCGCCACGGCGACCCGCGTGCTGTCTGCCGTCCAGGCCGCACCGCAGGACCAACCGGCGCGGTCGAAGCGGTGCAGCCTCACGTCGCTGCCCGCCCAGCCGGCGCCCACCGACCGGGTGGCCTCACCGCCGGCGCGCCAGAGCACGTATCCGCTCGGGCCGCACACCGCGAGAGCCGATCCATCCGGGGCGAAGGCGGCACTGAGCAGCCCGCCGTCCATGTGTCCGGAGGCCAGGCGTTCCCCGGTTCCGGCGTCCAGCACGGTGCATTCGCCCTCGGCGCCGGCGACGGCGATCAGCCCGGCGGTGGCGGCGACCGCGACCGGTGCGTCATCGATGCGGTTCTGCCACAGGCTGGCCTCGATGATTGTGCCGGCGGTCATGCCTTGGCCCCGGCGAGGCAAGCGGCGAACCCGGCGTGCAGCGCCTCGCGGTCCAGGTTGCGACCGATGAAGACCAGGCGGTTGACCCGTTCCTCCCCCTCGCGCCAGGCCCTGCCCTCGTCGCTGTCGAAGAGCATGTGCACGCCCTGGAACACCTGCTGCCGGTCGCTGCCGGAAAGGGACAGGATCCCCTTGGAGCGGAAGATGTCGACGCCTTTGGACGCCAGCAGCTCGCCCAGCCAGTCGTTGAGCTTTTTGACGCTCAGCGCGCCTGGCAGCTCGATACCGACCGAGGTGACGGTGGCGTCGTGCTGATGCTCGGTCTGTTCCAGGAACGTCGGATCGACCTGCAGGACCCGGTTCAGGTCGAACGCCCCGACGTCGAGCACGGCGGCCAGGTCGATCTTCGCGTGCTGCGCCGGGATGATCTCAGCCAGGGCATTGATCCCGCGCAGCCGATGTCCGATCGCATCCAGGTCGGACTCGCCGACCAGGTCGGTCTTGTTCAGCACGATCCGGTCAGCGAACGCGACCTGCTCGATGGCCTCGTTCTCCACGCCCTCGGGCTTGACCTCGTCCAGGTGCTCGCGGATGTGGCGGGCGTCGACCAGCGTCACGATCGCGTCCAGTCGCAGTTTGGCCTTGACCTCCTCGTCGACGAAGAACGTCTGCGCGACCGGCGCGGGATCGGCCAGACCAGTGGTCTCCACGATGATCCGGTCGAAGCGGTCCCGGCGCCGCATCAGGGCCCCGAGGATGCGGATCAGGTCGCCGCGCACGGTGCAGCAGATGCAGCCGTTGTTCATCTCGAAGATCTCTTCCTGGGCATCGAGCACCAGCGCGTCGTCCACACCGACCTCGCCGAACTCGTTCTCGATGACGGCGATCCGCATCCCGTGGTTCTCGGTGAGGATGCGGTTGAGCAGCGTGGTCTTGCCGGAGCCGAGGAAACCGGTCAGCACGGTGACGGGTACGCGGTCGTCGGTCACAGGAGTCTCCCAAGGGTCGGGGATGGAACACCCAAAGCTTAATGAAAACAGTTATCATTTCAAACAGGGATCGGTGGCCCTGTCGGCCCGAACGCCATCGAGACGCGCTGCGGCGACGTGGGCCGCCCGCTGCGACTGTTCGACTTCCGATTGCAAAGGAGGGCCCTGACTAGGCATCGTCACGTCAGGACAGAACGCAGACGCCCACGCTTCCCGACGACCGAACTGCTGAGAAGCCCTGCCAACGAACAGGTCCTGACCCAGGCACGAAAGTGCAAGGTTCTGCCCCGCGTCGGTCCGCCTCAACGTAGTCGACTGTGAAGACCTGGAACGCGACGAACCCAAGAGCAAGCGTGGCGAATTGCCCGACGACCTGGCCATTTCCTGGCGCGCGAAGCGGCGCGCTCGACGGCGCGTAGTTGACCACGCTCCGCCCCTCGCAGTCCCAGCAGGCCAGCCATAGCAAGGACCTGGGCGGCGGTTTGACCTGGGCAGCTGGCCGCTGCTCAAGCTGGCCCAGCAACCAGCCCAGTTCGGCGATGCTGGGCTCGTAGCCCTCCACCGGACGTACGCGTCGTTGTTGCAGACACCGTTGAATGCGCGCAGCAGCCACTTGGGGATCACGTCCTCATCGGTCGGCCGATCGGCCGACCCGCACAGCACACACGCCACTTCACCAGCGCGACACCAGCCGAGCACAGGAACCACCTGATTTCGTTCTTCCCGCATGCGCGCATCGCCCTCGGCCGTTCCCTCTTAGTCCGCGGATTCCTCCGCTCGGGAGCTTCGGCGGGGGGATCAGGCGAGTTGTGCGGCGGGCGTCGTCTGATCGGGCGTGACCTTGTGGGTCTCGGCCATCATCAGCAGGCCGTTGACCACCATCAGCGTCGCGGTCAGGCAGTGGATGCCGAGCGCGGCGGCCACGGAGCCGTGGTGGGCCAGCACGTTGGTCATGTCGCCGTAGGCGGCGAATGCCTCGACCAGCAGCACCCAGGCCAGCGCCCGGCGGTGGCCCGTCACCAGCAGGATGCCCAGGACCATAGCCAAGACGACGTCGCGGATTCCCTTGATTATCAGGAAGCCGTCGCCGTCGCCGGACGGCCAGTGCGGCAAGCCGTAGCCCTGCACCACCGTCTGCGGGCTGAGGATGAACTCCAGCCCGAACCAGAGGATGAAGAGGATGAAGGCAGCGGTCAGGATGGTGTTGACCTTGTTCAGCGACATTGATCTTCTCCTTGCGAGTCTTCGTTGAGCTTGGTGATTCAGTTGCGCGGGTCTGTTCGGGCTTTGCCAAGACCGCTGATGGGGCGCGTGCCGTCCCGCCATCAGCCATGCCGTGAGCGGCTGGTGGCGGGATCGGCCTCACGATCCGGCGCCCCCTGCGGTGAGGATTTCCATGAGGTGCCCGTTGGGGTCGCGGAAGTAGGTACCCCTGCGGCCTTCGACGCTCTTGCTGGTGTAGATGTGCCCGGCCTTTTGGCATGCGGGATCGCCGTAGTAGGTGATTCCACCGTCCTGAATGCGGGCGAAGACGGCGTCGAACTTCCTGGTCGCTGACCATGAACGCGTAGTGGTGCGGCTCGAACTCGTCGGCCTGGTCGTACCTGGTTGGCCAGCGTGACCGGCGTGAAGTGCGCCAACGGCCAGGCCGAGGATGTCGGCCAGGAACTGTGCCGAGGCTTCCGGATCGTGGGCGGGGACGATGGTGTGGTTCAGTTCGACGGCCATGGTGACTCCCTTTGAGTAATGGGGCTGCGCGCCGTGTCAGACGTCGATCTGCTCGAAGATGTGCGGGTAGGACACGACGTCGTCGGGGGACTCGGCGGCCAGGCGCTGGAACTCCGGGTTGCCGAACGCCGTGGCCAGTGCCTCGGTCGACTCCCAGACCGCGACGTTCATCAGCAGCTGGCTGCCGGCGGTTCCCCGGTGCTTCTGCAGGGAGACGAAGCCCGGCTGGGCCTTCATGAACTCGGCCTGCCTGTGGAACAGGGCCAGGAACGACTCGGCATTCTCCTCCGGGACTACGAAGGTGTTGGCCAGGACGATGGGCCCGGTCTTCCCCTTGAACTGCGCGAACAGCGGCGTGTGCGGGTCAAGGCTCATCAGCTCGGCCATCTTCGGCACGTCCTCTCGATTCACCAACGCTTGTTGGCCAACGCCTGTTGGTCAACGCTTGTTGGCAACCGTAGAACCCGCGCGCTGGACTGTCAACACGCGTTGGCCTACATTTGTTGGCATGACCGGCAACACGGAGAACGACCAGGCCGCGCGACGTTCCGACGGCACCCGTGCCGCGATCCTCGCCGCGGCCCGCGAGCGGTTCGCCGCGGACGGCTACGAGAAGGCGACCATCCGCTCCATCGCGCGCGACGCGAAGATCGACCCGTCGATGGTGATGCGCTACTACGGCAACAAAGCGGGCCTGTTCGCGGCGGCCGTCTCGATCGACCCCCAGATCCCCGCCCTGCCCGTCGAACCACGCGAGGAGATCGGCCGAACGCTGGTGCGCCACTTCCTCACCTTGTGGGAGGAGAACGACGAGCTCACCGCGCTGATGCGGGTCGGTGCCACCGACCCCGCCGCCGCCGACCAAATGCAGAGCGTGCTCCGCGACCAGCTGATCCCGCTGGCCCGGCACGTGGGCCCCGAGCCGGAGCAGGCACCGATGCGGGCGGCGCTATGCTCCTCGACCGTGCTGGGGCTCGCGCTGACGCGCTACGTGCTGCGGTTTCCGGCGAGCGTGGCGCTCACCCCCGAGCAGATCGTGGACTGGCTCGGACCGACGATCCAGCGGTACCTCACCGCACCCACACCCTGAAGAACGCGCTATCCCCGGCCTAGACGAGGCCGCGCAACGTCGCAGCGACACGGTCGAGTACGCCCACGGGCGGTGTGAACGGCACACGCAGGAACCGCGCCAGCGTCGCGTCCACGGCAAAGCGGGAGCCGGGGCTGAACCGCAGCCCGGCTGCCTCCGCGGAGGCCACCAAATCGCCGGCCCGACGCGCAGTCAACTGCAGCCACAGCGAGAGCCCGCCGTCCGGAACGACGAAGCGCCAGCGTGGATCATCGGCGAGAAGGGCACCGGCCTCGCCCTCACCACCACACTCGGGATCCCGACCGCCGGAGCCGGTACCGGCAACGCGGCCAGCAGCCTTCCCATCCTGTATGCCATCACCCCGAGCCAGAACCAGGCGCACTCGTGCAAGGTGATCGGCAAAGACCAGTACGGCAACCAAGCCGTGGTGTGCGTGAAACTCACCGTAATCATCGTCGGTGGCCCCGGCGCCGCTCTACCGTACGGCGTGAACGCACAGGCCGTTCTCCTCTGCGAGAACAGCTCGAACGTCAAAGTGCAGTGCGCGAACATCTCCGAGAGAGTGCAAATGGCCGACGCACAAAATGGTGTCGACGTAACCCAAAACAACATCTGCGGTCACGCATACGGCGCCTGTCCGGTAACCGGGCTCAGCGCCCAGACCGGAACCATGGACTACACCTCCATCGAGCCGCTCTACTTGCACATCCACGACACGGCCGACGCCATCGTGCTGACCATGTGCGCAGACACCCACTACCTGGCACCCGCCGCGATCGAGGGACTGGCCAGGGACATGGAGACGGTCGCGGTCGCGGCTGCACTCGACCCGGCCGTACCTGTCGCCATGACGCCAGCCTCCCGCTCTTGACGGCGCACGGGCCTGTGACCCGGACGCGCGGCAGTAATAATCGGTCCTCGTGTGTCTGGTGTTTCACGGCAGCCCGGTCGCCGGCTGCGCCCGAGCCGCTCCGCGCCGAGGATCCGAGTCGCCCCTCCTGGCGGGCTGCCTTAACGCAGGGTTCACCGAACCGCCCCGCACGAGCCGCGCACGATGAGCTGAGTGGGATTGAGAAGCGGCGCGGCCGCAGGGTACGTATTCCGTTTCGAACCGCGGCCATCGTCATCGCCGGGTCCGATGGCGTTCAACAACGTCTCGACCGCACCGGCACCGATGCCGGCCCGATCCTGGGCGACGGTGGTCAGCGCGGGACGCACCAACGACGCGGCCTCGATATCGTCGAAGCCCACGACCGCCATGTCCATAGGCACCGAGACGCCGGCGTCGGCGAGCGCCTGCATGGCGCCGATGGCCATCTCGTCGCCCGCGGCGAAGATGGCGGTGGGCGGTTCGGGCAATGAGATCAGGCGCTGTGCGCACTCGTAGCCGCTGGACAGGAAGAAGTCCCCGTGCTCGACGTACTCCGGCCGGGGATCGAGGCCGACGCGGGCCATCTGGTAGCGGTAGCCGGCCAGGCGTTCGGCGGCGGGCATCACGGGGAGCGGGCCGGTGATGGTCGCGATCGCACGGTGGCCCAGGGAGTGGAGGTGGCGGACGGCGCCGGCCGCTCCGGTCCGGTTGTCGGAGGTGACGTACGTCGTGCGTTTGCGTTGCAGTGGCAGGTCGATGGCCACGCAGGCGATGCCGGAATCGACGAGCGCCGTGATCGCCGGATGCCCTTCGTCGACGCCCATCATGATGACGCCGTCCAGGCTGTGCTGCCGGGCCGCACGCACGTACGCGTCCACGCCGGCGGCGCCGCCGGCGATCGACAGGACCATGAGATGGAAGCCGCTGGCCGTCAACGCCTGCTTGATCCCGACGAACAGGTCGAGCAGGAAGGCAGGCCGGCGACCCTCGTTCGCGTAGCCGGTGTCCCAGAGCAGGCCGATCATGTCCGAGCGGCGCCGGACCAGGGTGCGGGCCGGCTGATTGGGGGTGTAGCCGAGTTCCTCGGCGAGTTCCAGGACGCGGCGTCGGGTCTCGGTGCTCACTTCCGTACGGTCGTTGAGCGCGCGTGACACAGTTGCCTGCGATACCCCGCTACGGCGGGCCAGCTCGCGGATGTCCACCACAATTGGAAACGTATCCGGTAGTCGTTCACGTGGGAAGACCATGCGGCGCCCCGGCTGGGGCAAAGAACTGGTTGTCGAACGCCGCAGAGCCTTGACAGCGGCAAACGGCGGGTGCAGCATCCGCGTCAGACAGACGAAACAGCAAGGTAACATTTCGCAACTTGGCCGGAAACGCTTCCGGCCGCTTGCCGCCACGCCGGACGCGCCACCCGGCGACCCCCGCCAGATCATCAGCGTCCGGATTCTCTCGCCAGGCCGGAAACGTATACGGGGCAACCGTCGAACGCCCGGGATCCAGATCCGGATCCCGCACCCCGACCCAGGAGTGAAGATGGGTACTGCTCTCCACCGACGGCGACGCGTCGTCGTCGCGATCGTCGCCGCGTTGGCGCCGATCGCCGCCACCGTGGCGGTCGCGTTCCCGACGTCCGCCTCAGCCGCAGCCCCGGCTGCCGTTCATGCCGCAGCCCCGGCTGCGATCCCGTCCGCCGTCCCCGCTCCGCCCGCAGGCTGGACCACGACCTTCAGCGACGACTTCAACGGCGCCGCGAACACGCCCATCGACAGCAACTGGATCTACGATCTGGGCACGAGTTATCCGGGCGGGGCCGGCAACTGGGGCACCGGCGAGGTCGAGTCGGAGACCAACTCGACCCAGAACGTCTACCAGGACGGCGCCGGCCACCTGGTCATCAAGCCGATCCGGGACGCGCAGGGCAACTGGACTTCTGGTCGCGTGGAGACCGCGCGCACCGACTTCGCGGCTCCTCCGGGCGGCCAGATGGAGATCACCGCCTCGCTCCAGCAGCCGAACCCGGCGAACGGACTCGGCTACTGGCCGGCCTTCTGGGCCATGGGTGCGAACGCCCGTCCGGTCGGGGCCACCAACTGGCCCAGCATCGGCGAGTTCGACATCATGGAGGACGTCAACGCGCTGTCGGAGGTCTCGCACACGTTCCACTGCGGCGTCGATCCGGGCGGCCCCTGCAACGAGACCACCGGTATCAGCAGCGGCCTGCTCGCCTGCGGTGGCTGCCAGACCGCGTTCCACACGTACTCGGTCATCATCGACCGGACGAACGTCAACGCCGAGCAGCTGCGGTTCTACACCGACAACGTGCTGCAGCACACGGTCAACCAGAACCAGGTCGACGCCAACACCTGGTCGACGGCCGTCGACCACGGATTCTTCGCGATCCTCAACGTGGCCATCGGCGGCGTCTACCCCTTCAACGTGTGCCAGTGCACTGAGCCGACGGCGGCCACCACGTCCGGTGCCCCGATGACCGTGGACTACGTCGCCGTCTACACGACACAGCAGGGCGGCGGCCAATCCGTCGCCACGCCGACGTTCAGTCCGGCCGGCGGTACGTACGCCACCGCGCAGTCGGTGACGTTGTCGGACGCGACGCCGGGGTCGAGCATCCGCTACACGCTGGACGGTTCGGTGCCCACGGCGGCATCGACTCTTTACACCGGGCCGATCAACGTCGCCGCGACGACCACGGTGAACGCCATCGGTCTGGCGTCGGGTCTGACGAACTCCGCGACGGCGAGCGCGACGTACACGATCGGCTCTTCCTCGCCTGACTACACGCAGAGTGCGACGCAGCTGAATGCGACGCAAGCTCAGCTCTCGATCACCCCGACCACGCCGGCCGCCTACGTCGACGTCCACTACCTGGTCAACGGCGGCGGTCAGCAGAACTTCCGCATGACCAACAACGCCGGGACCTGGACACAGGCCGTGAGCTCACTCACGACCGGCACCGTACTGGAGTACTGGTTCACCTACGAGAAGAACGGCGCCCAGTACGACACGCCGCACTTCACCTACACCCAAGGCGGGAGCAGCAGCGGTGGCGGCACCCTGCTATCCCAAGGCCATCCCGCGACCGCTTCGTCGCTGGAGAACTCCACCTTCCCGGCCTCGAACGCCGTGGACGGCAACACCGCCACCCGTTGGTCCAGCGCGTTCAGCGACCCACAATGGCTCCAGGTCGACCTGGGCGCGACCCACTCGATCTCCAGCGTGGTCCTGAACTGGGAGGCGGCCTACGCGACGGCCTTCCAGATCCAGACCTCCAACGACGGCACCACCTGGACGCCGGTCTACTCGACGACGACCGGTACCGGCGGCGTGCAGACCCTCGCGGTCAGCGGGTCCGGCCGCTATGTGCGGATGTACGGCACCGCCAGAGCCACGCCTTATGGCTACTCCCTGTGGGAGTTCCAAGTCATGGGCAGTTAGGCGCCGGATCGGAAAACGTGCACCTCGACCAACCTGGAGATGTCATGAAAGCGCCCTCCTTCGGTGGAACGCTTCACCGGAGACCTCTGATCCGCTCGGCGCATGCCGCGTTCCTCCTACTGCTCGCGCTGAGCCTCGCGCTCCTCACCGTCGTCGCACCCGCCGCGCACGCCGCCGACTCCCTGCTGTCCCAGGGCCGCCCCGCGACCGCTTCGTCCCTGGAGAACTCCACCTTCCCGGCCTCGAACGCCGTGGACGGCAACACCGCCACCCGATGGTCCAGCGCGTTCAGCGACCCACAATGGCTCCAGGTCGATCTGGGCGCCACCGCGACCATCGACAAGGTCGTCCTGAACTGGGAAGCCGCCTACGCGACGGGTTACCAGATCCAGACCTCGAACGACGCCGTGAACTGGACGTCGATCTACTCCACCACGACCGGCACCGGCGGCGTGCAGACGCTGACCGTCGCCGGCACCGGCCGCTACGTGCGGATGTACGGAACCGCCCGAGCCACCGCGTACGGCTATTCGCTCTGGGAGTTCCAGGTCTACGGCACCAGCGGCAGCGGCGGTTCCTCCTCGCCTGACTACACGCAGAGTGCGACGCAGCTGAATGCGACGCAAGCTCAGCTCTCGATCACCCCGACCACGCCGGCCGCCTACGTCGACGTCCACTACCTGGTCAACGGCGGCGGTCAGCAGAACTTCCGCATGACCAACAACGCCGGGACCTGGACACAGACCGTGAGCTCACTCACGACCGGCACCGTGCTGGAGTACTGGTTCACCTACGAGAAGAACGGCGCCCAGTACGACACGCCGCACTTCACCTACACACAAGGCGGGAGCAGCGGTGGCGGCACGGCCGCGACGCCGACGTTCAGTCCGGTCGGCGGTTCGTACACGACAGCCCAGTCGGTGACGATCTCCGATTCGACGTCCGGTGCGAGCATCCGCTACACCCTGGACGGAAGCACGCCAACAGCGTCGTCGACCCTTTACTCGGGTCCGATCAGCGTCACGGCGACGACCACGATCAACGCGATCGCGATCGCCTCGGGCCAGACGAATTCGGCGGTGGCCAGCGCCACCTACACGATCGGCAGCAGCGGCGGCGGCACCGGCGGCGGTCTGGGTCCGAACGTGATCGTGATCAGTCCGAGCGAGTCGGTCGGCACGATCGCCAGCCAGCTCAACGCGATCGGCACCCAGCAGGCCCCGAACCAGTTCGGCAACCAGCGCTACGAGATCCTGTTCCAGCCCGGGACCTACGGTTCCACCGCGGCGCCGCTGGACTTCCAGCTCGGGTACTACGAGAGCGTCGAGGGCCTGGGCCAGAACCCGGGCCAGGTCGTGATCAACGGAACGATCGACTCCTGGAACCAGTGCACCAACGGCGCTTCGAACCAGTGCTACGCCACCAACAACTTCTGGCGCTCGATCTCGAACCTGACCATCAACGTCACCGGCCTGACCGGCTGCAACGCCGGCGAGGACG
>NZ_JBGCCM010000056.1:0-57399 GCF_041262085.1 Catenulispora sp. GAS73 | reverse complement strand
ACAAGGCGACCACAAGCAGCGTCCGCCGGCAGACAGCGCGACCCCCCTCCCCGGAGCGAGTGCCGCTCGCCGCGCAGGCGCCGCCGGAGGCCCTGTCTTTGACTTTCAGGCGCCCACCACACCCGACGATCGCCGCCTACGCAACGCGTGCGCAGTGACTCGGACCCGCGCGCGGTCGTGCACACGAACACCGCCGGCCGCCAACGCAACCTGCGGCACACCACCGAACTGCGCCACCCAGCGGATCCTTCTTAAACCCACGCGAAGCCGTAAAAAGCTCCTAAAACCCACCAACAAACCGCACCCACCACACCCCAGCCACCCACACCCACACCCCCACCTCAAGCAGCGGCGCCGTAAAGACCGACCGCAGCGTCGCCCGAGCCGGTTGCGGGTTCCGGCTCAGGCGACGCCGCGGTCGGTCGTCTCTCCCCGTTCTCCCGTTCTCCCGTTCTCCCCGTTCTCCCCGTCCGAAGTCCGCCGCGGCCCGGGCGCCACCAGCCCTAGTGCGCCCGGGCCGCAGCGCCCCCCTCACCCCATCGCCGGCAGGCCGGCGACCTCCAGCAGTGTCTCTTGGAACACGTCGAGGATCGCCGCCAGCTTCTGGTGGTCGACGTCGGGTCGGTTGCTGCGGACGGCCACGTCGATGCGTTCGAGGCCGCTGACGATGAAGTAGAAGCCCGGGCCGAAGGAGCGTGCCGGGGTCGCGAAATCCACTGTGCGGGGTTCCTGCTCCACCGCCGGGGCGAAGCCGGGCGGCGCCAGGATCACGTTGGTGCTGAAGCCCTTGTCGACCGGGGGGTCCGCCTTCTCGCAGTACTCCTCGCGGATGCCGACCACGTAGTCGGGGTCGCAGATGCTGTTCTTGAAGGCGTTGAGGGCCTTGCCGTTGACCTTGGCCGCCAGCTCCGCGAACGGCTCGGTGCCGTCGAAGTCCAGCAGCATCGGGGCCCACTGCGTCAGCGACGTCACCACGCCGGCCATGTTCGGGTCGAAGCGGTTGGCCGAGATCGCCATCAGCAGCAATGCCGAGCGGCCCAGGGCCGTGCGCACCGCGTGGTAGTACGCCGCCAGCACGATCGAGGCCATGCTCACGTCCAGCTTCTCCGCCCCGGCGTGCGCCAGCTCCAGGGGGATGCCGGTGTGCAGGGCGGCGCCGAGCATCTCGGTGTTGGCGACCGCGGCCTCCGGCAGGCGCGGGGCGGCCTCCAGCGTGCGCCGCCAGTAGCGCTCCGCGGCGCGCAGGCGGAACGCGCCCGCGCCCTGCTGGTCCAGTGCCATCGCGATGGGCTGGCCGGCCGGTGGCGCCAGCGGCTCGCCGGCGAGCAGGGCGTGGAAGTCGTCCTGCATGATCAGGACTGCCGCGCCGTCGGCGGCGATGTGGTGCACCACCAGCAGCACCTTCGTCGGCACGCCGTCCGTGGTGACGACCCAGGCGCGCCAGGGGATCCCGTGGTAGATGTCGAGTACTTCCTGGTACTTGCTTGCCAGTAGCGCCGGCAGTTCCTCGATGTCGGCGACGCCGCGGTCCACGCGGGCCAGGACCTCCGCGGCGTCCTGGGCGGCGATGAACTGGCGCCCGGAGCCGTCGGTCTCGAACAGGTAGTTCGTGCGCAGCGACTCGTGCCGTTCGGCCAGCGCCCCGAGCGCCCGCCACACGTCCTCCACCGTGCACGGCGTGCGGACGTCCCACACCACCGGCTGCAGGTTGGCCTCCCACAGCCGGTCGGCGGGGATGCGCTCCACGTCGCGGTGCACGGACAGCTGGCCGATCGTCATCGGGTACGTCGTCGGACTCGCTGTCGGGTTCGCCGTCAGACTCGTCGTCTCCACCACCGGACTCCTTACTCGTGCTCGTGCTTGAGGGCTGATTCGTGCTCCTGAGGGAGGGAGGGAGCCGCCGAAACACCGCGCTCGTCGGATTCAGACCCCGGTCGGGTATCCCGGGTCGAACGCGGCGGCCAGCAGGACCTCCTCCATCGAGCGCAGGACCGTCACCTGCTCGCCCGGCGTCAGGGCCTGCGTGTCCGCGCGCAGCGTCACGTTCAGCGTGTCCGCGCTGCCGTTGACGTCCAGGTACGCCTTGACGTCCGGCGAGTTCGACCGGATCCCCCAGGTCATGCGGGACAGCGGCACCGCGTCCCAGATCTGCTCGGCGTCCGCCACCGCTTCGGGCTCGGCCACCGGTTGTGCCAGCGTCTTGCGGCGGTCGTTGAAATAGAGCATCAGGTCCAGCTCTTCGCCGCGCTCCTTCTCGATCTGAAGCCGGAGCTCCACCAGCCGCCGCGGGTCGTAGTACGCGTTCTTGCCGGTGGCGATCTGCGCGTGCCAGGCGCGCACCACCGCCTCGTCGAAGGTGCAGTCGCGGACGTCGAACACGCACAGCCCCGGCTGCGCCACCGCGCTGACCGAGGCCGCGAAGTCCGGCCGGAACCGGTTGCTCACCACCATCCGGATCGCGCTCGGCCCGGCCTTGGTGACCCGCTCCAGCGCCACCGCGTACGCGGCCAGCAGCACCGGTCCGCTGTGCAGACCGGTGCGCGCGCTGATCGCGCCGACCGCCAGGAACGCCGCGCGCGAGTCGTACGTGCAGTCCCACCAGCGCGGGTCGCTGCCCTTGTAGGGCCCGTTGAACCGCCGCGCCGGGATCTCCCGCAGCCACCGCTCCCAGTACCGCAGCGAGGCCTGGCACTGCCGCTCGGCAGCCGACTCGCGCTGCTTGCGCACCAGGTCCCGGGGCTGGATGCCGGCCCGCGGAGCCAGCTCGGCGCCGGTCTCGCGGTCCAGGTTCGCCAGATCTCCGACCAGCGCGTCGAAGCCGTAGGCGTCGATCACCATGTGCGGGTACATCGCCACGAAGTGGTCCGGCACGCCGTCCTTCCGGACGACGGCCATCCGCACCGGCCAGTCGTTCGCGATGTCGAAGGGCTCGAACTCGTACCGTTCGCGGATTGCCTCGGCGACCACCGCCGGATCCTCGCCGTCCTCGACGTCGACGATCTCGATGCCGACCTCGCCGGACTCGGAGAGCACCTGTCGGGGCGAGCCGTCGGGCTCGGTCCGGATCCGGGTCCGCAGCGACTCGTGCCGCTTCATGATGAACGCCAGCAGGTGCTTGAGGTGGTCGAGCGTCGTGCCCTCTTCCAACCGCATCGCCCCGCCGACCAGGAACACGCCGTCGAAGCCGGTCATCATGCGCCAGACAGTCCACTGCCCCCAGGTCAGCTCCTCGGTCCCGGAGCCCTCGCCCTGGAACGGCACCATGATCGTGTGCTGCCGCATCAAGGTCACCGCCCGCGCTCTGCCGGAGCGCCGTCCCGTCCCGCGAGCCGCGCGGCGAACCAGTCGATGGTCGCGGTCAGCCCCTTGTCCAGGTCCACGACCGGCGCCCAGCCCAGCGTCGAGACCGCCAGCGTGATGTCCGGCCGCCGCAGGTCCGGGTCGTCGCCCGGCCGGGGCACGAACACCGTCGGCGCGCCCGACCCGCACAGCTCCCGCACCCGGTCGGCCAGCTCCAGGATGGTCAGCTCGGCTGGGTTGCCGATGTTGACCGGGCCCGGATGCCCGGCGCGCGCCGCGGCCAGGATCCCGGCGACCGTGTCGTCCACGAAGCACAGGGACCTGGTCTGCATGCCGTCCCCGGCGACCGTGATCTCCCGTCCGGCCAGCGCCTGGCTGACGAACGTCGGCACCGCGCGGCCGTCCAGCGGCCGCATGCGCGGTCCGTAGGTGTTGAACAGCCGCACGATCGTCGTGTCGAACCCCAGATGCGCGCGGTGCGTCGCGGTCAGGGCCTCGGCGAACCGCTTCGCCTCGTCGTACTGGCTGCGCGGCCCGATCGGGTTGACGTTGCCCCAGTACGACTCGACCTGCGGGTGCACCAGCGGGTCGCCGTAGACCTCGGACGTGGACGCCAGCAGGAAGCGCGCGTCCTTGCGGCCGGCCAGTTCCAGTGCGTGCAGGGTGCCGTGCGAGCCGGCCTTCAGCGTGGCCAGCGGATGGCGCGCGTAGTCGTGCGGCGAGGCCGGGGAGGCGAGGTGGAAGACCGCGTCCACCGGGCCCTCGACGTCGAAGGGTTCTGTGACGTCGTGCTCGATCAGCTCGAACCCGGGGTCGCCGGCGAGGTGCGCGACGTTGTCCGGCGAACCGGTGAGGAAGTTGTCGACGCACACCACGGCCGCGCCGGAGTCGCGCAGCCGGTCGCACAGGTGGGAGCCGACGAAGCCGGCACCGCCGGTCACCACGGCGCGGTGGATCTCGCGCGCGGTGCCGTGGTGACCAGCGACCCCGTGCCCGCCGCGCACTCCCTGGTCCGTCTTGTCCGTGCCGTCGGTCCGGTGCTCCCCGGCCTGGCTCTCTCCCACGGTCACGACTCCCGCAGCGAACGGCCGGTCTTGGTCAGGAACACGTCGTCCAGCGTGGGCCGGTGCACCTCGACCGTGGCCGTGGCGATCCCGGCCTCCTCCAGCGTCCGCATCACCAGCGGCACCGCGGTCTCGCCGGCCTCGACCGCCAGCCGCAGCCGGCCGCCGTCGCGGACCTCGACCTCGGTCAGGTACTCCTGGCCGGTCAGCACCTCGGAGGCCTTCTCGGCGAAGTCCTCGCCGACGCCGACCGTGACGATGTCGCCGGAGATCTCGCGCTTGAGCGCGTCCGGCGTGCCCTCGGCCACGATGGTGCCGCCGTCGATGATCGCGACGCGGTCGCAGAGCTGGTCGGCCTCTTCCAGGTAGTGCGTGGTGAGGAAGACCGTCATGCCCTCCGAGCGCAGCCGCCGAACTTCGTCCCACATGTGCGCGCGGCTCTGCGGGTCCAGCCCGCTGGTCGGCTCGTCGAGGAAGACGATCTTCGGCTCGTGGATGATGCCCATCGCGATGTCCACGCGCCGGCGCTGGCCGCCGGAGTAGGTCTTGCACTGCCGGTCGGCGTACTCGGTCAGGTCGAACGCGGCCAGCGCGGTGACGGCCCGGCGCTGTGCCTCGGCCTTGCTGATGCCGTGCATGCGGGCCTGCAGGATCAGCTCCTCGCGCGCGGTGGCGTCGTCGTAGGTGGCGCCGCCCTGCGAGATGTAGCCGATGGCCTCGCGGACCCGGGCCTGCTGGGTGCGCAGGTCCGCGCCGGCGATCGTGGCCTCGCCCGCGTCCGGGACGATCAGCGTGGCCAGCATCCGCAGCGTGGTGGTCTTCCCGGCGCCGTTCGGGCCGAGGAAGCCGAAGATCTCGCCCTCGGCGACGTCCAGGTCGACCCCGACCACCGCGTCCACCTTGGTGGTCTTGCGCTTGGAGCGGGTCTCGAAGCTCTTGGCCAGACCCTTGATCTCGATGATGCCCATCTTCTTCTCCCCTTACCGGACCGACTTGGCGAACTTGCGGCCCGACCAGGCGATGACGATGATCGCGAGCGCGCCGAGCATGGCGAAGCTCTTCCACACCGCCGAGTGGTCCGGGTTGCCGGTGAACAGCTCGCGCATCCCGGTGACGGCCCAGTTGAACGGGTTGCCGTTGGCGGTGTCGCGCAGCCACAGCGGCGCCAGCGCGATCGGCAGCAGCGTCCCGGACAGCAGCATCAGCGGCTGCGCCACGTTGTTGATGAGCTGGCCGAGCACCGCCGGCTTCTTGATCTTCATCGCTATGCCGTAGGAGAACGACGCGCTGGTCAGGTTGATCAGGGCCAGGATGCCGTAGCCGATCAGCAGGTTCGGGATCCCGACGGTCAGCCCGAACAGCAGCGAGAGCACGATGATGATGGCCGCCTGGACCACCAGCACCACCACGTCGCGGAAGGCCCGGCCCAGCAGCAGTGCCAGCCGGCTCACCGGGGTCACGCGGGCCCGCTCGACGATGCCCGCGGCCAGCTCCTGCAGCAGGTCGAAGCCCGCGTAGAGGCCACCGGCCAGCGCCAGGGCGACGAGCATGCCGGGCACGTAGATGCGGTAGGCCTCGGCCTGGGAGTGCGCGCCCATCGTGGCCAGCGCGGGCTTGAGCAGCGGCGCGAACAGCAGCAGGTAGACCACCGGCTGGGCCACGCCGAGCACCACCCACATCGGCGAGCGCAGCATCAACTGGAGATTGCGTTGGAAGATCAACCAGGTGTCACGCATGACTTTCAAGGGGATCCCTCTCTTTCTCGCCGAAGGGCGCGTCGTTCAACGCCGCCAGCTGCTCGGCGGCCGCGGCGGCGCCGCCGGCCGCGGCGAACGAGTCGCGGACGGCCGTTGCCGACGCGCGGATGGACGGGTCTTCGAGCACTGCCACGATCGCGGTGCGCAACGCTTCGGGCCGGACCCGGCCGAAGCTGACGCGCACCCCCGCACCGGCTGTCGCGACCTGCGCGGCGTTGATCGGCTGGTCGCCCTTGATCGGCGCGACGACCAGCGGGACGCCGTGGGCCAGGGACTCGCAGACCGTGTTCAGGCCGCCGTGGGACACCACCGCGTCCAGCTTCGGCATCAGCTCCAGGACCGGGACGCGGGCACGGACCAGAACGTGGTCCGGCGCGTCGGGGATGCTCTCCGGCGGCGCGGTCACGATGGCCTGGACGCGGTCGCCGAGCGGCCGGACCGCTTCCACGGCCCGCTCGTAGAAATTCTGCGACGCCCCGAACGTCAGCGTCCCCATCGAGATCAGGACGTGCTTCTTCGCCGGGTCGAGCCAGTCGTGCGGGAAGTCCTGGTCGGCGGGCCGCTCGGCGAGCGCCGGACCGACCAGGACCGCGTTGTCCGGCCAGGACAGCGGACCGGTCAACGCCGTGCCGGTGAAGGCGACGAGCAGGTGCGGTGAGAAGCGCAGGTCGTGCGGAGGCTCGCCGGGCAGGCCCGCGTCGGTCCACATCTTCGCCAGGTGGCCGTGGATCCAGGCCTCGACCTTCGGCAGCGCGCGGTAGGGCCGGGTCAGCTCCATCGTGGTGGGGGCCATCGAGGCCCAGGTGAGGCCGTACCGGTGGGCGACCAGCGCGCCGGCGACGGCGTGCTGGTCCACCGCGACCACGTCCGGTTGGAAGGCTCTGACGGCCTTGTCGACACCCTTCAGCGACACCTTGCAGTGCGGGACGATGTACTCCTCCCACCGCGTCTTCGCCGCCGCCATGCCGCGGTCGGCCTGGCGGCGGTGCGGACGCAGCGGGATCTGCTGGATCGCCGCGTCCGGGCCGACCAGGGGTCGCAGATACGACTCCGAGCCCGCCCACGCCACGTCGTGCCCTTGCGCGGTCAGCGTTTTCGCGACCGCCGCCATCGGGTTCACGTGGCCGGTCAGCGGGAGGCTGACGAACAGGAACCGGCTCATGCGCCGTCGGCCTGCGCGGGGGCGGTGGTATCGGTGTGTGCGGTGTGTGCGGTGCGTGCGGCGACGAAGGCGGCGAGGTCGCCGACGGTGAACGCGATGATCTCGTCGACATCGAGCCCTGCGATGTGCGCGGCCAGGTCCACGGTCGTGCCATAGCGGGCTTGCAGCGCCTCGCTCAGAGCTGTCAGTTCTATGCTCTCCAGCTCCAGGTCACCGTCCAGCGTGGTGGCCGGCGTGACGGTCGTGCGCCAGGCGTCGTCCTCGTCGAGCACCACGCCTAGCTGCTCGACGACCGTACCGAAGGTCTCAGAGTGCTGCGTCGCCGGCTTGACCGCGCGGATCGCCCCATACGTCATGACCCCGGTGTCGAAGCCCTTCTTCATCAACGGCCCGGCGTAGAAGAACCCGAGGACGTCGGCGCCGCGCTCGCGGGCCAGCGAGACCATCGTCGCGCGGCCGTGTTCGGGCTTCTTGATGAGTGCGAACTCCGGGTCCCAGGAGTTGGCCACGGCGCGGCTCCAGTCGACCGAGGCGACCTCGGTGAAGCCCGCTGCCGCGGCCATGCGCTCGTGCTCTTCCAACGAGGAGAAGCTCGGCATCACCTGGTGCTTGAGGATCTGGTCGACCAGCTCTTGTTCGTCCTCTGACAAGGCTCCGTCGCGCACCGACCAGGTGGCGATCGCCAGCCGGCCGCCGGGGCGCAGCAGGCGCATCGCTTCGGCGAAGAACGCCTCGCGGTCCGCGATGTGCATCAGGCTCTCGACGGCCCACAGCACGTCGAAGGACTCGTCGGGGAAGCCGGTGCTCAGGGCGTCCAGCTGGTGGAACTCCGCGCGCTCGGCCAGGCCCGCTTCCGCGGCCTTCTCGCCGGCGCGGGCGGCCTGCTGCGCGCTGAGCGTCACGCCGACGACCGAGCAGCGCAGGGCGCCGGCCAGGTACAGCGCCGGGCCGCCGATGCCGCAGCCGACGTCCAGGACGCGCGCCTCGGCCGGGACGCCGGCGTAGGAGACGAGTTCGTGCACCAGGCGGTCGGTGGCGGTGTGCCGGTCCGCGCCGTCCGCGTCGGGGCGCTCGCCCTCGTCCCAGAAGCCGTGGTGGACGTGCTCGCCCCACAGTTCCTCGTACAGATCGAGCGTGGTGTCGTAGTACCGCTCGACCGCCGTGTTCATGTCAGCGTTCACCGATGCTCCATTTGCAGGCGGGGAAAAGAAGGCAAGGAGATTGCCGGCGCGGGCAAGAAAATGCACGAACTTTACTGTGGTACGACCGGCGATGACGCTAGCCCGCTGGCTGGTTCTCGGTCAACGGTGAAAATTTGCACGGCGCAATGGCTTTATTCCAGGGCTCTGATCTGCGAACTTTACTCGAACATGGGGGAGCGCTTGACGTTGAGGTCCACTTGAGCCAAAGCTTGCGCCGTCGCCGAACGGTTGTGGCAGGTCCGTGCCGCAGCCTTGTCGGATGGTTTCCTTTTCTCCTTTTTCGGGATTTTCAATTCGGCGTGGGCGGAGGTGTCGGTGATGGCTGCGGGAATCGACATTCCCACGGACCCGGAATGGGTCGACGAGGTGTTGTTGGCCGGACCGGAGGACCAGGTGTGCCTGGTCCTCGGGGCGCCGGTCGACCGCTCGACCCTGCGAGCCCTGGTGGCCTCGCGGCAGGAGCAGCTGACGGCCGCCGGCCTGCGGGCCGGCGGATCGGTGGCGCTGTGCCTGCCGCCGTCGCTGACGTTCATCACGAACCTGTTGGCCGCCTGGCGGATCGGCGCCCGCGCCGCGCTGCTGGACCACCGGCTGACCGCGTTCGAGGTGGAGCAGGCGGTCACCCGGCTCGCGCCGCAGTTCGTGGTGAGCACGGAGAAGACCAGCGGCGGAGCGCTGCGGGCGTTCTACGAGGTGCAGGAGAAGGTCGTCGCGCACCCCGGAGGTCAGCCCTCTGAGACGTCGCACGCGCTGGTGCAGCTGAGCTCGGGATCGACCGGGCCGTCGAAGTCGATCGGGCGGACCGCGTCCGACCTGATCGCCGAGATCGACCGGTACACCGCGATCGGCGAGGGCGTGCCGCAGCCCGGCGAGCGGATCGTCTCGCTGGCCTCGATGGTGCACGTGCTCGGGCTGGTCGGCGGCCTGCTGTACGGCCTGCACGCCGGCGTGCAGCTGGTGCTGCCGGGGCGGATGACCGCCGACGCCATCCTGGAGGCCGTCGGCGCGGGGCCCGAGCCGACGACGCTGCTGGGCGTGCCGTTCCACATCGAGCTGCTGGCCGCCGTCGCCGAACCGCCGCGGCTGCCGCAGCTGACCGGCATGACCACCGGCGGCGAGCTGGTGCGGGCGCAGGTGCACGACGCGTTCGCCGACCGGTACGGGATCCGGCTCGGGAACATGTACGGGATGACAGAGCTCGGCGTCATCGCGACCGACCTGTTCGGGACGCACCGCCCGGCTGTCATGCCGGCGCCCGGGATCGAGATCCGCGACACCGACGGCGAGCTGCACATCGCGATGGAGAACTCGCCGTACGTCGGCCTCGTGGATCCCACGCGCTGGTCCGACGGCTGGCTGCACACCAAGGACGCCGGCACCGTCGACGCCGAGACCGGCCTGGTCCGGGTCCGCGGCCGCCGCGACTCGCAGGTCTCGATCGGCGGCCTGAAGGTCGACCTCAGCGAGGTCGAGCACACCCTGGCCGGGCTGCCCGGCGTCGAGGCCGCGGTGGTGGTGTACGGCAAGGCGATCGAGGCGTACGTGGTCCTGGCGCCGGCGGCACAGCTGGAGGACGTCCAGGCCGGCCTGTTCGAGCGGGTCGCGGCCTACAAGCGGCCGCGCGCCTGGCACGTCGTCGACCAGCTGCCGCGCACCGCGACCGGAAAGCTCGTCCGCGACCAGAGCGTGCTCTCCAACGCGCGCTGAGCTCTTCTGAGCATCCTCTACCGGAAGGAACCGAGAAGCCCATGACGTCGCACGACGAGATCAAGAAGTTCGCCTTCGAAGCCCTCGGCGAGATGAACTACGACACCGCCGACTTCGACGGCGAAACCCAGCTCGGCCCGGCCGGCGTGGACCTGGAATCCCTGGCCCTGGCCGAACTCGGCGTCCGCGTCGAGGAGCGCTTCGGCATCCGCTTCAGCGACGACGAACTCGACGAACTGGCCTCGCTGACCATCGACGAGTTCTGCGCCGCCGTCGAAACCCGCCTGGCGACCCCCGCCACCTCGGCCTGAGCCGTGACCGACGCCGAGCCCACAGTGAGCGGGCACCGCGACGAGGTCCTGGCCATGCTGGCGACCTACGGCGAGCGCACCCCCGACGAAGTCCCGGAGACCGTGGACTCCCTGGAACTGGCATGGCTGATCCACCAGGTCGAGCAGCGCTACGGCCGCCCCTTCGACGCCGACGACGACGCCCTCGCCGAGATGACGACGGTGAACGCCGTGGTGCGGGTACTGGGGGAGCTGGGCTTCGGGGGGCCGGGGTGAGTGGCGCGGCGCGCGCCGGCAGCGCGGGCGGCACGGCCCGCGCGAGCGAGGTGCGCGCGGGTGGCAGGCTCGCCGCGGTCGGCGCGGCGCGGGCCGGGGCTGAGCGCGGTGCGCGAGCCGCTGTCCGTGCGATGCATGCGGCTGGCGAGCTGGCAGCGGCGCGGCGTGAGTCGGCGGCTGCTGGCGAGGCGCGTTCCGGCGGCGAACCAGCCGAGGTGCGCGCGGTCGCCGAGCTGAAGGCTGCGCGGGCTGGTGCTGAATGCGGCGCGCGAGCGGCTCTCGGTGCGATGCACGCGACAGGCGAGCTGGCTGCGGCCGGCACAGCGTTGGCTGCGAGTAGCGCGGCTGGCGTGGGCGAGATGCGTGCTGGCGATGAGTTTGCTGCCGCGCGGGTTGGCGCTGAGTGCGGCGCGCGAGTGGCTGCGGTCGAGGTGCGTGCTGGCGGCGAGCTGGCTGCGGCCGGCACAGCGTTGGCCGCGAGTAGTGCTGCTGGCGTGGGCGAGATGCGTGCTGGCGCCGAGTTTGCTGCGGCGCGAGCGGCTGTCGGTGCGATGCATGCGACACGCGGGCTTGCTGCGGCCGGCACAGCGTTGGCTGCGAGTGGCGCTGCTGGCGTGGGCGATATGCGTGCTGGCGGCGAGTCTGCTGCGGCGCGGGTTGGCGCTGAATGCGGCGCGCGAGCGGCTGCGGTCGAGGTGCGTGCTGGCGGCGAGCTGGCGGCTACTGGCGAGGTGCGCTCTGGTAGCGAACCAGCCGAGGTGCGCGCGGTCGCCGAGCTCGTTCTGGCGCGGGCTGGCGTTGTGGCGGGACCTTCGGGGACTGAACTCGGCGAGCTGCCTGCCGCTGCATCCCGAGCGCGCCGCGGGTCGACCGAGGTCGTCGTCACCGGCATGTCGGTCTTCAGCGCGTTCGGTGCGGGCGTCGAGCCCTTGCTGCGCGCGGCGCTTGCGGGAGCCTCGGGCTTCGTGCCGGTCGAGCGGTTCGATGTAGCTGGTCGGCGGGCGAAGGTTGCGGCTATCGCCCCCGGGTCGCCGGAGCTTGTGCGGGAGCTGATTCGCGCTGTCGATGAGGCCTGCGATGGTGCTGGGCTCGGGCGCGCTGCTCGTGCCGGCTGTCAGCTCTACCTCGCCATTCACGGTCAGCCCGATGGTGGCGCTGATGCGTTCGCGGCCGGCATAGCGGCTGCGTGCGGTTTCGCGGGCGCTCGGGCCTACACCTCCGCGTGCGTCGCGGCCAGTACCGCGGTCGCCGATGCTGCCGCGCAGATCGCGCGGGGTCGGGCCGAGCGGGTCGTGGTTGCGGCGGGGTATCTCGTCGATGCCGATCAGTACGCGCTCTTCGACGCCGGTCGCGCCCTCGCGCTCGATGGTCGCGTGCGTCCGTTCAGCGCGGGTCGCGGCGGCCTGCTGCTCGGCGACGCCGTCGGGGCGCTCGTGCTGGAGGCCGCTGGTGAGGCCGAGCCCCTGGCGCGCATCGCTGGCTGGGGCCGTAGCGGCGACGCCTACCATGTCATCAAGCCCCGTCCCGATGGCCTCGGCCTGGCCCGCGCCATCACCGACGCGCTGCATCGCGGCGGTGTCGCGCCCGCCGAGGTCGGCTACGTCAACGCGCACGGCTCCGGCACCAAGCAGAGCGACGTCGCCGAGTCCGCCGCCCTGCGCGCGGCCCTGGGCGAGGCCTCCGGCAAGGTGCCGGTGAGCTCGACCAAGTCCGTCCACGGCCAGGCGCTGGAGGCCGGCGCGTTGCTCGAGCTCATCCTCACCATCGCCGCGCTCGGCGCCGGGCGGCTTCCGCTCAACGCCGGCTACCTCGGCCCCGACGACGACTGCCCGCTGGCCCTCGTGCTGGAACCGGCTGTCGCAGACCTCGAATACGCGCTCACGCTCAACGTCGCGTTCGGCGGCGCCAACACGGCCCTGCTGGTGGGTGCGGCATGAGCCACACCACAGAGGCGTTCGCGTTCGTCCCCGAGCAGAAGGGCCCCGCCGGGCCGCCGCAGAACCTGCCGACCGATCTGACTGCCGCGTATGGCCGCGCCATCACCGCGACCACGCCGCGCCAGGCAGCCGCCGCCGGGCTCGTCATCCACGCCGAGGCGCACTGGCCCGAATCAGTGCACGACCACGCCCCGCCCTCCCTACCAGGCTTCATCGTCTCCAGCTTCAGCCCGATCGCCGCCGAGACCGCCGCGCGGTGCCTCAGCCGCCGCCCGCCGACCGAAGGCATCACCACAAGCAAGACCACAAGCAAGACCACAAGCAACACCGCCGTCCTCATCGCCACCGCCCGAGGCGACCGCGAAAGCGCCGCGCACGTCGCGCGCACCGTCGCCGACGCCGGCCTGCTCGGCCCCCTGCTGTTCTTCCAGTCGGTCCCGAACGCCGTCGCCGGCCACATCGCCGCGCGCTGGCACCTCACCGGCCCCGTCGTCTGCCTCGCGGACCCGGCCTCAGCGCTCGAAACCGCCGCGCTGCTCATCGAGGACGGCGACGCCGACGAAGTCCTCCTCGTCCGCATCGAGCAAGGCACCGGCGGCCACGATCAAGCCCACGCCGTCCTGCTCGGCGCGGCAGCCCCCGAGACGACAGGAGCCACCCCATGACCCGCCCCGAAGTGGTCGTCACCGGCATGGGCATGGTCACCCCGGTCGGCACCACCGCCGCCGAAGTCCACGCCGCCATGTGCGAGGGCCGCTCGGGCCTGCGCCGCCCGCCGGAGGGCCACCAGGTCGGCACCGCCCTGGAGGTCGGAGCATTCAGTCCGGAGATCGACCCGGCCAGCGTTCTGCCCGCGACCGAGGCGCGCGTCGTCGACCGCTACATCGTCATGGCGCTCAAAGCCGCCGCCGACGCCCTCGCCGACGCCGACTTCGAAGTCGGCCGCGACGCCGACCCCTACCGCGTCGCCGTCATCCTGTCCGGCACCGGCGGCCTGGCCACGCTCGAAGCCCAGGTGGTCCTGCGCACCCAGAAGGGCCGCCTCGGCGTCAGCCCCTACCTGCTGCCCGGCATGCTCCCCAACATGGGCGCGGCGCGCATCGCCATCAAGTACGGCATCCGCGGCTACGTCTCCTCCAGCGGCACCGCCTGCGCGGCCGGCGGCCAGGCGATCGGCGAGGCGATGCGCCTGCTGCGCGCCGACGAGGCGGACGTCGTCCTCGCCGGCTGCAGCGAGGCCCCGCTCTTCCCGACGCTGGCCGACACCTTCGGCAACGCCCGCGCCCTGGCGCGTGGCTGGTCCGAGGACCCCGAGGGCGCCAGCCGCCCCTTCGACCGCCGCCGCAACGGCCTGGTCCTCGGCGAGGGCGCAGGCGTCTTCGTCCTGGAGCGCAAGGACTTCGCCGACGCCCGCGGCGCCGCGGCCTACGCCGACGTCCTGGGCTGGGGCGTCACCAACGACGCCCACCACCCGACCACCCCGCGGCCGGACGGCGAAGGCGCCAGCGTGTGCATGAAGCACGCCCTCCGCGACGCACGCCTGGAACCACGGGACATCGGCTACCTGAACGCGCACGGCACCAGCACCAAGCTCGGCGACCTCGCCGAGGCGCTGGCGATCGGCACCACGTTCGGTGCCGACGCCCCGCCGGTCAGCTCCACCAAGGCCGTGACCGGCCACATGCTCGGCGCCTCCGGGGTGGTCGAGTCCGCGGTGTCGATCAGGGCCCTGCTCACGGGTCTGCTGCCACCCACCCACAACCTCGACGACCCCGATCCCGACTGCGATCTCGACCACCTGCGCAAGATTCCGCGCGCGGTGCGGGTCGAGCACGTCATGTCCAACTCGTTCGGGTTCGGAGGCCACAACGTCAGCGTCGTGTACGGCTGCCCTAGCACGCAGCGGTCCCGTACGGCATAGCGGAAGGCGATAGGGAATGGACATCCTCGGCATCGATCATGTCGAGTTCTACGTGGGAGACGCGCGACAAGCCGCGTTCTTCCTCTGCACGGCGTTCGGATTCCACGTCGCCGGGCACGGCGGGCCGGAGACCGAGCTGCCCCGCCAGCGCAGCCTGCTGCTGGCGCACGGCGACAGCAGGGTCCTGCTCACCTCCGCCCTGGCCAGCGGTCACCCGGCCGAGGGCTACGTCTCCCGGCACGGCGACGGCGTCGGCGTCATCGCCTTCGGCACCGGCGACGCGACCGGCGCCTACGAGGAAGCGGTGGCCGCCGGTGCGACCTCCGTCGAGGCGCCCCGCACCTACAAGGCCGGCGGCGAGTCCGTGACCATCGCGAGCGTCGGCGGCTTCGGCGACGTCGTGCACCGCTTCGTCGAACGGCACGGCGCCGCGTTCTGGCCCGGCGCGATCGAGGCCCAGCCGGCCCCGCCGCGCACCGAGCCCGAACTGGTCCGCGCCATCGACCACGCGGCCGTGCTGGTCCCGGCCGGGGAACTGGAGCCGACCGTCGAGTTCTACCAGCGGGTCTTCGGCTTCAAGCTGATCTTCGAGGAGTACATCGAGGTCGGGGCCCAGGGGATGTACTCCCAGGTGGTCCAGAGCCCGTCCGGCGGCGCGACCTTCACCATCATCCAGCCCGACATGAGCCGGCAGAGCGGCCAGATCGACGACTTCCTGGCCTGGCACGGCGGCGCCGGCGTGCAGCACCTGGCGCTGAGCACCGACGACATCGTGGCCACGGTGAAGAGCTTCGCCGCCAACGGCGCCGGCTTCGCCGAGACCCCCGGTAGCTATTACGACGTCCTGAATGACCGCCTCGGCGAGATCGACCTGCCGGTGGACCGGCTGCGTCCGCTGGGGATCCTGGTCGACCGCGACCACTGGGGCCAGATGTACCAGATCTTCGCCAAGTCGATGCACATCCGCCGGACCTTCTTCTGGGAGCTCATCGAGCGGCACGGCGCCAAGACCTTCGGCACCAGCAACATCCCCGCACTGTATGCGGCCAAGGAAAGGGAGCTCGCCGGTGTGCGGGACTCCGTGGAAACGGGAGCGATAGGAGCGGCGGGACAACGATGACAACCGAGAGCGTTCAGAAGCAGTTCGTCCTCACCGACGACGAGGCGGCGCTCCTGCCGACCGACGCGCAGGTCCAGGAATACCAGGAGCGCGGTTGGTTCCTCACCGGCAAGCTCTTCAGCGACGACGAGGTCGACGCGCTGGTGGAGGTCACCGACCGCTACTACGACGGCGAGCGCAGCCGCGAGCTGCCGGTGCGTCCACCGAAGCTCGCCGCCTGGAAGCCGTCCGACGGACCGGTGCAGCGGCACAACGACTACGTGCACTACGAGAGCGACGCGATCGCCAAGATCCTGTGCAAGCCGCTGATCGGCGCGGTCGCCGCCCGGCTGGCGCGGACCGACGAGATCCGCGTCTTCCAGTCCACGCTGATCTACAAGCCGCCGATCGCCGGCGAGCCGAGCAACGTCGTGCCCTGGCACTTCGACCGCCACTACTGGGCCTCGTGCACCTCCGAGAGCATGCTCACGGCGTTCATCCCGTTCCACGACTGCGGGCCGGAGATGGGCACCATCACCATGGTCGACGGCAGCCACCGCTGGACCGAGATCGGCCGCGAGGACTCGATGGTCCGGCACTTCGCCGAGCGCGACAAGGCCGACCTGGAGCGGGTCCTGGCCGAGAACGCCGCGCACAACGGCGCCGAGATCCGCAAGATCCCGATGGACATCCCCAAGGGACACATGAGTTTCCACCACTGCCGGACCTATCACGGCAGCGGACCGAACCTGAGCGCGCGGCCCCGCCGCGCGATCTCGTTCCACCTGCAGGACGGCGCGAACGAGAACCAGCGGTTCGCGCTCGGCGACGGTACCTACGCCGCCTACAACCACGACGTCCTGGTCCGCCGGCTCGCCGACGGCCGCCCCGACTACGCAGACCCCGACTACTGCCCCGTGCTCTGGAGGAACTGATGGCTGCCACACGTTACGACTGGGGCCAGCGGCACCCTGGTATCGACCGACTCGAATCCGAGATCACCCCGGCCCGCAACGAGGTCGTCGGGCACGCGCTCTACGCGCGCCTGCGCGACGGCGAAGCGATCCGCACCTTCCTGGAGCACCACGTCTTCGCGGTCTGGGACTTCATGTCCCTGCTCAAGTCGCTCCAGCGCAACCTGACCTGCGTGGCGGTCCCGTGGGTGCCGACCGGCCCCACCGGCAGCCGCCGGCTGATCAACGACATCGTCCTGGTCGAGGAGAGCGACGAGCTGCGCGGCGGCTTCATCAGCCACTTCGAGCTCTACGTCGCCGGGATGGCCGAGGCCGGCGCCGACACCTCGACCATCGAGGCGTTCATCGGCCTGCTGCGGGCCGGCGCGACGGTCGAGGCGGCGCTCGCCGAGGCCGAGGTCCCGGCCCCCGCGGCCGCGTTCGTGGCGCTCACCTGGGACATCGTCGTCTCGGCGCCGGTGCACTGCCAGGCCGCGGCCTTCGCCTTCGGCCGCGAGGACCTGATCCCGGACATGTTCCAGCAGGTGGTCACGGTCAACGAGACCGTCGGCGGACTGGACACCTTCGTCGACTACCTGGCGCGGCACATCGAGGTCGACGGCGAGGAGCACACGCCGATGGCCATGCAGATGCTGGCCGACCTGTGCGGCGACGACGACACCAAGTGGGAGGAGTGCGCGGCGACGGTCAAGCGGGCGCTGGCCGCGCGCGCCAAGCTGTGGGACGGGATCCTGCTGGCGATCGGCGAGCGTGAGACGACGCTGGTCGGAAGCAGCGATGGCTGACCTGGCAGCGGCCGGTTCGACTCCGGTCGACCCGGCCGCGCCCCCTGCGGCTGATTCGGCTTCGCAGGGCTCGGCGGCGGCCACCACGGCCGCGCCGGGCCCGGCCGAGCCCGGCTTCGCCGCGCCGAGCCCGGCTGCGGTCGGTTCACCGAGGCCTGATACGGCGGCGCCCGACTCGGTGTCGGCAGGCTCGGCGGATCCAGCTGACTCGGCGCCACTCGATTCGGCCGCGCCGAGCCCACCCACGGTCGGTGCGCCGAGGCCTGACACGGCGCCCGGCCAGGTCTTCGCGGGCTCGGCGGGTTCGGCAAGCTCGGCGGGCTCGGCGGGCCCGGCGGATCCGGCCGGCCCGGCCAAGCCCGACTCCGCCGCGCTCTACCGCACCGTCCGCCTCATCCGCCGCTTCGAGGAGCGGGCCATCGAACTGGTCCACGCCGGCCACATCTTCGGCGGCATCCACCCCTACATCGGCCAGGAAGCCATCGCCGCCGGCACCTGCGCCGCGCTGCGCGAGGACGACCTCATCACCAGCACCCATCGCGGCCACGGCCATGTGCTGGCCAAGGGTGCGGATCCGGCGCGGATGATGGCCGAGATCGCCGGACGCTCCACCGGGTTGAACGCCGGCCGCGGCGGCTCGATGCACGCCGCCGACTTCGGTATCGGCATCCTCGGCGCGAACGCCATCGTCGGCGCCGCCGCGCCGATCGCCACCGGTGCCGCGTGGGCGGCCCGGTGCGCCGGGTCGGATCGCGTGGTCGTGACCTACTTCGGCGACGGCGCGGTCAGTCAGGGCGTGGTGCTGGAGACGTTCAACATGGCCGCGCTGTGGCGCGCGCCGGTGGTCTTCGTCTGCGAGAACAACGGGTTCGCGACCACCACCCGCACCGCCGACGTCGTCGCCGGCTCGATCACCGGCCGCGCCGAGGCCTTCGGCATCCCCGCCGAGCGGGTGGACGGCATGGACCCCGAGGACGTGTTCGCCGCGACCTCCCGGGCCGTCGCGCGCGCCCGGCGCGAAGAGGGCCCGACGCTGCTGGAGTGCGTCACCTACCGCTACGACGCCCACCACACCTGGGAGCACGCCGCGCGCCCCCGCTACCGCACCGCCGAGGAGGTCCAGCTCGGACGCGTCGTCGACCCGCTGGAGGTCCAGGGCGCGCGGATCGACGCCGACCTTCGCGCGCGGATCGATGCGGACATCGAGGCGCTGCTCGAAGCTGCGGTGCGCTTTGCTCTGGAGAGTCCGCACCCTGATCCGGCCACCGCGCTGGACCACCTGTACGCCGACGGCACCACCGCCCGGGCCGGAGCGATCTGATGACGATCCTGTCCTATCTCAAGGCCCTGAATCGCGCCATCGCCGACGAGATGGAGCGCGACGAGGCGGTGTGCGTGTTCGGCGAGGACGTCCGCGTCGCCGTCACGAACGTCACCGCCGGCCTGGTCAAGCGGTTCGGCGAGGGACGCGTGCTGGACATGCCGATCTCCGAGCAGGCCTTCACCGGCATCGCGACCGGCGCGGCGATGTCCGGGCGCCGTCCGGTGATCGAGTACCAGATCCCGGCGCTGCTGTTCATCGCGTTCGAGCAGATCGTCAACCAGGCCCACAAGTTCTCGCTGATGACCGGCGGCCAGACCCGCGTCCCGGTGACGTACCTGATCCCCAGCTCCGGCTCCCGCGACGGCTGGGCGGGTCAGCACTCTGATCATCCCTACAGCCTGTTCGCGCATGTCGGGGTGAAGACGGTGGTCCCGGCCACCCCGGCCGACGCCTACGGCCTGCTGGTCACCGCGATCCGCGACGACGACCCGGTGGTGGTCTTCGCCCCGGCCGGCGCGATGGGACGGCGGCAGGACGTGGACCTCGCGCAGCTCGCGCCGGTTCCGCTGGGCGTCGGGCGGATCCATCGCCCCGGTACGGACGTGACGGTCGTGGCGGTCGGGCACCTGGTCCACGCCGCGCTGGAGGTCGCCGACGAGCTGGCCGACACCATCGATGTCGAGGTCTTCGATCCGCGCAGCCTGCACCCGTTCGACTGGCAGGGGCTGGCCGAGTCGCTGGAGCGCACCGGACGCCTGGTGGTCATCGACGACAGCAACCGGTCCTGCGGGATCGGCGGCGAGATCCTGGCCACCGCCGCCGAGCAGATGCGGCTGGTCGCCCCGCCGAAGCGGGTCACCCGGCCGGACGGCGCGGTGCTGCCCTTCGCCGAGGGACTGGACCGTGCGTTGCAGCCGACGCGGGAGCAGTTGCGCCACGCGATCCAGGCTGTGGCGAAGACAGGGAGCGTGCGATGAGTGAAGCAGAATCGGTCCAGGAAGCGCAGGCAGTGTCGGCAGCGCCCGAAGCCCCGGAAGCCCCGGTCGCGCTGGTCACCGGAGGCGGCAACGGCATCGGCGCCGCGCTGTGTGCCAGGCTCGCCGCCGCCGGTCACCGCGTGGTCGTCGTCGACATCGACCCCGAGGCCACGGCGAAGTCCGCGGAGTCCTGCGGCGGCATCGCGTTCCCGGCCGACGTCTCCGATCTGGATCAGAACCGCGCGATGGTCGCGTATGCCGTCGAGCACTTCGGCCGCCTGGACCTCGCGGTCCTCAACGCCGGGGTCAGCTCCGACCAGCCGCCGGACCTCCCGCTGGACGTCGAGCGCTACCGCCGGGTGCTGGGTGTGAACGTCGACGGCCTCGCGTTCGGGATCGATGCGACCGTTCCCGAACTCGCCCGGCACGCCGGCCGGATCCTGGTCACCGCCTCGCTCGCGGGCCTCGGCCCCGACCAGGCGAATCCCTTGTACGCGCTGACGAAGAGCGCCGCGATCGGCTACGTCCGCGCCATCGCCGCCTCTCTGGAGCAGCGCGACGTCCGTATCAACGCCCTGTGCCCCGGCTTCACCGACACCGCGATCCTGGGCATCACCCGCCGCCTGATCCGCAAGCAGGGCTTCCCGCTGCTGAGCCCGGACGACGTCGCCGACGCGGCGCTGACCGTCCTGGCCGAGCCCGGCACCGGCCAGGCCTGGACCGTGGTCGCCGGCCGCGCCCCGCAGCCCTTCGCCTTTCCGCCGCTGCCCACCACCCTCATGCCCGACGGCTCGCAAGCCCGGTTCCGGCCGCTTTTCAGCCGGGCCGCCAAGAAGGAGGACACGCCATGACCGCCACCGGCATCCGGGCCGCGCTCGCCGCCGACCCCGGCCTCGGCGCCGGCAACGTGCTGCACAAGCTCATCGAGCACGGCGCGCCGCTGGACGGCCCCGGCATGACGTTCGACACCGCCGTCGACGACTACCCGGCCGGGCACGCCCTGACCCTGGGCGAACTGCGCGACGCGGTCGCCGCGCGCGCCGCCTGGCTCAGCGCGCAGGGCGTCGGCCCGCGCGACCCGGTGGCCGTCTACGTCACCACCGCCGCCGACTGCTTCCTGCACTTCATGGCCCTGAACTGGCTCGGCGCCATCCCGGCGCTGATGAACCCCAATCTGCCGGGCGACGTGGCCGCCGAGTACATCCGCCGTCTGCGGGCCGTCGGGCTGCTCACAGACGCGGAGCACCGGCGGCTGCTCGCCCGGTCGGACCGCGGCCTGGAACTGGGGTTCCGGATCGACGCGGTCTACGACGTGACGCAGACCCCGGCCGGCGACCCGGCCGCCGCGCCCGCGCCGTACCGGCACGCCGACGACGACCCGATCGCGATCACGCACTCCTCGGGCACCACCCGGATGCCGGCCGCGGTGACGCAGACCCACGGGAACCTGTTCGTCGGCACGCGGTTGCAGCGGCTGCGCAAGCCCAAGGCCCGCGGCACCGACCGGATTCTCAGCGTCCTGCCGGCGCCGCACGCCGCCGGGATTATGGCCATCAACCACGCGCTGTGCAATCGCAGTGATCTGCTTTACCTGTCGCGCCCCGACGACGGCGCGGCGGTGGTGGACGCGATCGAGCGCTGGCGGCCGACCGGCGTGTTCGGCTTCGCGGTGACCTGGGCCGAGCTGGCGCGCATCGATCTGGCCTCGCGCGCCGTGGATTCGGTGTCACTCTGGTACAACACCGGCGACTGCGCGCACGAGCCGCACATCCGGCACCTGGTCGCCGTCGGCTCTCGCGAGACGGTCACGCGGCAGGGCGTGCAGCGGGTGCCCGGATCGATGTTCGTCGACGGCCTGGGCTCCAGCGAGATGGGCCACTCGGCGTTCCACATCACCCACACCCCGGACACCGAGCGCTATGGCCGCTGCGTCGGCCAGACGCACGACTTCGTGGAGATCAAGCTGCTCGATCCGCAGACCGGGGACGAGGTCCCGGTCGGCGAGGTGGGGCTGTGCGGGATGAAGTCGGCCTCGCTGTCGCCGGGCTACTGGAACGACTCGCTGAACACCTACCGCAATCGACGCAACGGCTACTACCTCACCGGGGACCTGCTCTACCGGGACGAGGAGGGCTACTTCTACCACGTGGACCGCATGGTCGACGCGGTCGACCTCGGCGGCGGGCGGTGGCTGTACACGGCGATGTCGGAGGAGCGGATCCTCAAGGAATGCCCGGACATCCTGGACTGCACGGTCGTGGCGGTCCCCACCGACGACGGTGTGGTGACCGACGTGCTGCTCACGCTGCATCCGTGGGCCGATCCGGACGCGGACTGGGAGCCGGCGGTGCGCGGCGCGCTCAGCGCCGCGGCCGGGGCGACGCTTCGCAGGGTCCTGGTGATCGGCGAGGACCAGCTGGTCGTCGGGCCGACCGGCAAGGTTCGCAAGTTCCTGATGCGGCAGCGGCACGCCGCCGACTCGGCCGCCGCGACCGTGGGCGCAACCGCAACCGCCAACACAGTCCCGGTCGCGCAGGAAAGCGGGGCGCTGTGACCGCGCTGACCGCGATCGGCACCTACCTGCCGGACGAGCGCGTGCCGATCGAGGATCTGGCCGAGCGGTTCGGGCTGACCGCCATGCAGACCAAGGTGTTCCGGCGCTATCACAAGCTCGGCGAGGTCAGCCGGGACGCCGGCGGCACCTTGACCGACCTGCTGCGCGGCGCCCTGGACGACCTGGACGGCCTGGCGGGAAACGAGCACCGGGTCCGGTACGTCATCCACGCGCGCACGTTCCCGACGGTCACGCCGTACCCGCTGAACCCGCTGCGCGAGCTGTGCCGGGAACGCGGGCTGGACCACGCCGAGACCTTCGCCGTCGGGCACCACGCCTGCGCCTCCGGCCTGCTGGCGATCGACGTCGCGGGCCGCCTGCTGGCCGCCGACGCCGCCGCGCACCCGGACGCGCTGGCGCTGATCCTGGCCGGGGAGAAGGCCTTCACCGGCGAGGCGCAGATGGTGCCGGAGACCTCGTTCTTCGGCGAGGGCGCCTCGGCGTGCCTGGTCAGCGCCTCCGGTGAGCACGACCGCCTGCTCTCCTACAGCGCCGACCTGCGCGGCGAGTTCGACGGCGACTCGATGGAGCAGGCCCTGGAGTTCCAGCGGGTGTACTCCGACTCGCTCGGCGAGGCGATCCTGGCCGCCGTCGAGGGCGCCGGGCTGACGATGGCGGAGATCGCGCTGGTGCTCCCGCACAACGTCAACGTGGTGGCCTGGCAGCGGGTCTGCAAGCGGATCGGCTTCCCGCTGGCGAAGGTGGTGCTGGACAACGTCGCCGCCGACGGCCACGTGTTCTGCGCCGACGCCTTCCTGAACTACCGCACCGCGAGCCGCCGCGGCCTGCTGAAGCCGGGGGAGCGCTACGTCGTCGCGGCGGCCGGCGCCGGCCGCGGCGCGACGTTCTCGGCCATGGTATTCGAGCACTGAGTCTTCCGGGCACATCAGCCCTTTGGGAAAGGACCGTCATGACGGAGCAGAGTCTGGATCTGCACATCGGCGCCATCGCGGAAGCCGATCCGGTCTTCCGCGCCCGGATCGTGGACACCGTCTGCGGTCTGCTGCCCGACGTCCTCAAGCGGGAGGTCGAGGGCGCTGGGGAGAACACGACCCTGATGGAGGACCTGGGGATGAGCTCCACCGGGGCGCTGGAGATCGTGCTGTTGCTGGAAGAGAACCTGGAGGTCGAGATCAGCGTCGAGGATCTGGGCCGCGAGCACTTCGAAACCGTCGGAACGCTGGCCGACTATGTCGCCGGCAACGTGATCCCCGAAGACTGAGGTGTGAGGAGTCTATGCACACAACTGTTCCACCCGGGGCCGGCAGCGCCGCCGAGCCGGTCGACCGGTGGGGGATCCGCCGCGCGGTGCGGCTGGCGTTCCCCGGGCCGTCGAGCCTGGCTCAGGACCAGGCGCACACGGCCCGGCTCGACGTCTATCTGACCGATCTGCTGCAACCGCACGGCCTGGCGCTGAACCCCGGGGCGCTGGCCCCGCGCGGGCAGTCCTACGGGGAGATGGCCGAGGCGCTGATCGAGCTGGCGGTGCCCGCGGGGGAGGGGGTGGACCTGCTGGTGATGGCGTATGCGATCCCTGACATCACGCCGGGCCGGGCCACCACCACCTACCTGAGCCACGTCTGCCCAGGCCGCCCGATGGCCTTCGCGATCAGCGACGAGGGCACCGCGGCGGGGTTCACCGGGCTGCGGCTGATCCGCGAGTACGCGCGCAGCGGCGACTACCGGCGGGCGCTGCTCGTGGTGGTCGAACAGGCGTGGCTGGCCTACGACCCGGGGGTGCCGGCCGCGATGCCGTCCGGACACAGCGGGGTCGCGCTGCTGTTCGGCGACGGCGGCGGGGACGGTGCCGACGAGCTGGTCGGCGAGGCCGGCGTGCCGGTGGGGGTGTCGGTGGCGGGTCTCGCCGGTGCGTCGAGCGCGTCGGAGCCGGTGGCGATGCTCGGACCGGTGCGGGTGCGGGCCGGAGCGCGCGAGGGGTCGCCGGGTGCTGAGATCGAAGAGCTCGGCGAGGCGCGGACCGTCATCCTCGGCGCGGTGCTCAAGGCCGAGGCCGACGCGCTCGCCGGGCACGCCGACGTGGTGCTGGCCTCGCCGGGGCGTCCCTACACCGGGGTGTGGTGGGAGCTGGTCGCGGCGCTGGAAGCCGAGCCCGGCGAGCGTCGCATCGTGCTCGCCGACTCCGATCCGGATCTCGGGTTCTTGTGTACGGCGGCGGTCGACGTCCGAGGGCGCCGGGGCGGTACCGGCCCGGAGACCACGGATCCGTTGCTGTGCTTCACCGACTATCTCCAGGCCGCCAAATCCCGGGTCTCGCCCGAAATCTGGGACTTCATCGACGGCGGCGCCGACTCCGAGCGGACCGTCACGGCCAACCGGAACGCCTTCGCCCGCGTCGATCTGCGGCCGCGAGCCCTGGTCGACACAGAGGTCTGCGACACCCGGACCGCGATCCTCGGCTCGACGCTCGGCACGCCGTTGGCCGTCGCGCCCACGGCCTATCATCGGCTGGTGCATCCCGACGGCGAGGTCGCGACGGCTCAGGGCGCCGGGGCGGCCGACGCGTTGTACGTGGTGAGCATCTTCGCCAGCCGCACGTTGGAGGACATCGCGCACTCGGCCTCCGGGCCGCTGTGGCTCCAGCTGTACTGGCTGCGCCAGCGGGAGGCGCTGGTCGGGCTGATCGACCGTGCCGCCACGGCCGGCTATCGCGCGCTGGTGCTGACGGTCGACATCCCGCGGATGGGGCGGCGGCTGCGCGACATGCGCAACGGTTTCGCCGTCGGCCCGGAATGCGCGGCCGTGAACCTCGACGCGGCGCTGATGGCCTCGGCGCACACGCGGGGTGCGGGGACGTCGGCGCTGGCCGTGCACACCGCGCAGGCCATCGATCCGTCGGTGACGTGGGCCGATCTGGCGTGGCTGCGGGAGCGCAGCGAACTGCCGATCGTGCTCAAGGGGATCCTGACCGCCGAGGACGCCCGGCTCGCGGTCTCGCACGGCGCGGACGCGATCATCGTCTCCAACCACGGCGGACGCCAGCTGGACGGCGCGGTGCCGAGCCTGGTGGCGCTGCCGGAGGTGGTCGGGGCGGTGGCCGGGGCGTGCCCGGTGATGTTCGACGGCGGGGTGCGCAGCGGCGGCGACGCCTTCGCGGCGCTGGCGCTCGGCGCGGCCGCGGTGTTCCTGGGGCGTCCGGTGCTGTGGGGGCTGGCGGTCGGCGGCGCGGCCGGGGTCGCAGGGCTCTTGGATCTGGCGACCGGGGAGCTGGCGCACACGATGGCGTTGACGGGGCGGCCGTCGCTGGAGGTCATCGACCGCAGTGCGGTGCGGTTCGGATTCGACACGCGGACGGAGCTGTAGAGCATGCGGTGGCGGCGGGAAGAGCTGCACGTGGCCGTGCGGGACCCGGCCGCGGCCTCGATGAACTTCCTCAACGAGGTCGCGGCGCGGTTCCCGGACGCCGTGTCGCTGGCGGCCGGGCGGCCGTACGACGGGTTCTACGTGGCGGACGACATCGAGCGGTACCTCCAGGTCTACCGCGACCATCTGGCGAGCACCGGGCTGTCCGGCTCGGCGATCGATCGGACGCTGCTGCAGTACGGCCGGACCAACGGCGTGATCGGGGACCTGATCGCCCGGACGCTGGCCGTCGACGAGGGGATCGACGTGCCGGCCGAGGCGGTGATGGTCACCGCCGGGTGTCAGGAGGCGATGATCATCGCGCTCCGCGGGCTCTGCGCCGGGCCCGAGGACGTGGTGCTCGCCGTCGAGCCCTGCTACGTGGGATTCGCCGGGGCGGCGCGGATCCTCGGGATCGAGGTCGTGCCCGTGCCCGAGGCGGCCGACGGCCTGGACCCCGACGCGGTGCTGCGCGTGGCGCGCGAGGTGCGGGAGTCGGGACGGCGGCCGCGAGGGCTGTACGTGGTGCCGAACTTCGCCAACCCCTCGGGCGTGTCGATGCCGGTGGCGGTCCGGCAGCGGCTGCTGGAGGTCGCCGCCGAGGCGGAGCTGCTGATCCTGGAGGACGATCCGTACGGATTGTTCGGGCTCGACGACGAGCCCCGGCCGACGCTGAAGTCGCTGGACCGCGACCAGTCGGTGATGTACCTGGGGTCGTTCTCGAAGTCGGTGTTCCCCGGCGCGCGAGTGGGCTTCCTGGTCGCCGATCAGGCGGTGGTGGACGCCGCCGGGCGGCAGTCGCTGCTGGCCGAGGAGCTGTCGACGGTCAAGAGCATGCTGACGGTGAACACCTCGCCGATCGCACAGGCGGTGGTCGGCGGCGTGCTGGTGGAGTCGGAGTACAGCCTGCGGTCGGCGAACAGGGCCAAGACGGAGTTCTACCGGCGGAACATGCGGGCCCTGCTGGCGGCCCTGGAGCTGGAGTTCGAGGCCGACCCGCGGATGACGTGGAACACGCCGAGCGGCGGCTTCTTCGCTGTGCTGAACGTCCCCTTCGCGGCGGACGAGGCGCTGGTGGAGGTCTCGGCACGGGACTACGGCGTGCTGTGGACACCGATGGGCTTCTTCTACGCGGGCGGCGGGGGCGAGCGGGCGATTCGGTTGTCATGCAGCGCGCTGGAGCCGCCTCGGATCGAGGAGGGCGTGCGCCGGTTGGGGAAGCTTGTGCGGGATCGGGTGCTGTGACCGGGGTGCGGGGCGAGGTGGCGGCTGGAGTTGAACCGGCACCCGGGAGTGGTGCTCGGGGAGAGGCCGGACTTGTTGCGGCGGCGGGTTCCGGACTCGTGGTCGGCGGCAGCGTTGGCGTAGGCCGAGTCGAGCCCGGGAGTTGTGCTCGGGGCGAGGCCGGACTTGTTGGGGGAGCTGGCTCCGGATTCGTGGTCGGCGGTGGCGTTGGCGTAGGCGGAGTCGAGCCCGGGAGTGGTGTTCGGGGTGAGGCCGGACTTGGTGCGGCGGCGGGCTCTGGACTCGTGGTCGGCGGTGGCGTTGGCGTAGGCCGAGTCGAGCCCGGGAGTGGTGTTCGGGGTGAGGCCGGACTTGGTGCGGCGGCGGGCTCTGGACTCGTGGTCGGCGGTGGCGTTGGCGCAGGCGGAGTCGAGCCCGGGAGCGGTGCTCGGGGTGAGGCCGGACTTGGTGCGGCGGCCGGCTCCGGACTCGTGGTCGGCGGCAGTGTTGGCGCAGGCCGAGTCGAGCCCGGGTTCGGCGTGAGCGGCGAGGTGGCCTCGGCGTGGCTGGTCGGCGATGTCCCTTCCTCAGCGGTGGCGGACCTGCTGGCCACCCTCGATGCCGAGGAACGTCGGCGGGCGGGGCGTTTTTCGACAGCCGAGGCGCGCGAGCGGTTCGTGGTCGCGCACGGGGCTGTCCGGCGGATCGTCGCCGAGTGCCTTGGCGCGCCGCCTGCCGAGCTTCAGTGGCAGGTCGGTCCGCAGGGCAAGCCGGAGCTGGTCGGGCCGTGGACCGGGATCCATGCCAACCTCTCGCATTCCGGCGGCCGATGCCTGATCGCCGTCTCCCGCGAGCGCGCGGTCGGCGCCGACATCCAGCGGCTCGTGCCGGGGCTGGATGTGCTCGGCATGGCGCGGCGCTACTTTCCGGCGTCCGAGGCGCGGGACGTTGCCGATGCCGCCGAGCCCGCTGACGCGTTCGCGCGGCTGTGGGCCCGCAAGGAGGCCGTCACCAAGGCTGCCGGAGGCCGCCTCACGCAGGTGCTGCCGCTGCTGACGCCGCCGGGCGGGGCCGTCGAGTTCGCGGCGGGGGTGTATCGGGTGGTGGATGTCGAGGTGCCGGCTGGGTTCCGCGCTGCGGTGGCGCTGGCCGGTGCCGATGAGTTCCGGGTCGAGGTGAACGAGTGGCTGCCGTGACCGTGCTGACCGAGGCCGCCGATCCCCACTGCCTGCGTGTCGGTGAGGCGGGGGCGCTGCTCGCGGGCCATCCGTGGCAGCGTTTCGCAGTGCTCGGCGACAGCATCGCCGAGGGCGTCGCCGACCCCGTGCCCGGCTACAGCAAGATGCCGTACGCGGACCGGGTCGCCGCCGAGCTCGCGAGCTCCCGGCCCGGGCTCGCGTACCTGAACCTGGGACAGCGCGGCCTGCGCGCGCACGAGGTGCGCGAGGGGCAGCTGGAGCCGGCGCTCGCGTTCGCGCCGGATCTGGCGCTGGTCGCCTGTGGCGCCAACGATGCGCTACGTCCCGGATACGAGGCGCGTGCCGATGCGGTGGACGCGGAGCTGGCGGAGATTATCAGGGCTCTGCAAGAGTGTGGAGCGATGGTCATCACGGTCTCGATCTTCGTCCGGCCCGCCTACCCGAGCCTGCCCTCGTGGCTGCGCCCGACCGGCACCGAACGCATGGCCGCCCTCGGCGCCCGCACGAACGCCGTCGCGGCGGCCGCCGGCACGCTCCACATCGACCTCGCCGACCACCCGATCGCCACCGCCATGGACTCCACCAGCGCCGACGGCCTGCACGGCAACGCCCGCGCGCAGACCGTCGCCGCGACCGAGACGATCCGCGCACTCGGGAGGTTTCTCCGCCCGCCGCGTTCGGCGCGGCAGCCGATCCACGCACCCTGATACGCGCGGGCGCGCGCCTTTCCGTCAGCCACATCATGTGGGCCGCACGACCACATAACCGCACCACACCCCATCAGCCATCAGCCGCTCCGGCTCCACCCGAAGGAACCCTGATGCCCCTCGACCCCCAGATCCAGGCCATGCGCGAGCGCCGAGTCCTGGCCGCCGCGCCGCAGCTCTACACCCTCAGCCTCGCCGAGGCGCGGGCCGCCGACCTCGCTTCGATCCAGGCCGAGGCGCACGAGCCGGAGCCGGTGCACGAGGTGGTCGACCGGGTGGTCCCGGCGGAGGGGCGCGACATACCCGTTCGGGTGTACCGCCCGAGCGCTGAGCACGTGCTACCGACGCTGCTGTATTTCTTCGGCGGCGGCTGGACGCTCGGGGGCCTGGACACCAGCGACGGCGTGTGCCGCTCGCTCGCCAACCTGGCCGGGGTCCAGGTCGTCGCGGTCGGCTACCGGCTGGCGCCCGAGCATCGCTTCCCGGCGGCCGTGAACGACTGCCACGACGTACTGCGCCACATCGCCGCGCACCCGGACGACTTCGGCACGAACGCCGGTGCCCTGGCCGTCGCCGGCGACAGCGCCGGCGGCAACCTGGCCGCGGTCGCCGCGCTGCTGGCGCGCGACGACAAGCTGGACCTCGCCGGGCAACTCCTCGTCTATCCCAACACCGACCAGCTCGCGGTCGAGGGCTCGATGCGCGAGAACGTCGACCCGTGGCTGTTCAACCACCGCTCCGTGTCCTGGTACCGCAAGCACTACCTGGCCGACGAGGCCGACGCGCTCAACCCGCTCGCCTCGCCGCTGCTCGCGCCGGACCTGTCGGGCCTGGCGCCGGCGCTGATCATCACGGCGGAGTACGACCCGCTGCGGGACCAGGGCGAGGCGTACGCGCGGCGCCTGGCGGCGGCCGGGGTCAGCGTCGAGCTCACGCGGTATGAGGGCATGGTGCACGGGTTCTTCACCATGACCGGGACGGTCGACGCGGCACAGCATGCAGTGGATCAGGCTGCTGGGGCGCTGCGTGGGTGGTTCGCGATGAACACCGTCGCGTCCTGATCGGGTCGCGCGGGGGTTCGAGCCCCCGCGCAGCTAAAGCGCATCAACCGGAAACCGCCGCTTGATCGCCCGCCATCCCACCCACAGCACCAGCACGATCACTGGCACCGAAGCCAGCACCGGCCGCTCGTCCGAGCTGTCGCCCATCAACACCAGCACCCCGGCCAGGAACACCAACACCGCATAGTTCGTCCACGGAGACCCCGGCATCCGGAACCCCGGCCGGTGCACGGGGCTCCCCGGCAGCTCCGAGGCCGCCTTGAGCCGGGCCTGGCACACCAGGATCGTCGCCCACGTGGTCAGCACCCCCAGCGACGCCGTGGACGTCGCGATGTCGAACGCGCGCGAGGGGACCACGAGGTTCAGCAACACGCCGGCCAGGTACACCGCCGCCGTCAGCATGATGCCGCCGTGCGGGACGCCGCGGCTGTTCATCCGCGAGACGTACTGGGGGGCCTCGTGGCGTTCCGCCAGCGCGCGCAGGATCCGCCCCGTGGAGTACAGCCCCGAGTTGGTCGACGACAGCGCGGCCGTCAGCACCACGAAGTTCATCACGCCGCCCACTCCCGGCACTCCCAGCATCGAGAACACCGTCACGAAGGGGCTCTCGCCCTCGTGGTACAGCGTCCAGGGCAGCACCAGGACCAGCAGCCCGATCGAGCCGACGTAGAACACGGCGATGCGCCAGACCACCGCGCGCACCGCCTTCGGCACCACCTTGCGCGGCTCGGCCGTCTCGCCGGCGGTGATGCCGACCAGCTCGATCGCGGCGTACGCGAAGACCACCGACTGCAGGCTGACCAGCACCGCCCACATGCCCTTCGGGAACATCCCCCCGTGGGCGGAGACGTTGGCCCAGCCGGCGTGGTGGGTGCCGATCCCGGCGTGGGTGAACAGCAGCGCGACCGCGACCACCAGGAAGACCAGGATCGCGAGGATCTTGCACAGCGCGAACCAGGTCTCCAGGTCGCCGAAGACCTTCACCGACAGCAGGTTCGCCGCGAGCAGCACGCCGAGCGCCGCCAGCGCCGAGAGCCACTGCGGCAGCGCCGGGAACCAGTAGTGCATGTAGATCCCGACGGCCGTCAGCTCCGCGACGCCGGTCATGGCCCAGTTCAGCCAGTACATCCACCCGCAGGCGTAGCCGGCCCACGGCCCGATGAACTCCCTGGCGTACACCACGAAGCTCCCGGACGTGGGCCGGTACAGCACCAGCTCCCCGAGCGCGCGCATCACGAAGAACGCCGACACCCCGGCCAGCGCGTAGGTGAGCACCAGCCCCGGACCGGACCGGTGCAGCGCCCCCGCCGAGCCGAGGAAGAGCCCGACCCCGATCGCCCCGCCGAAGGCGATCATCTGGATCTGGAAGTTCGCCAGCGTCTTCTGGTACCCCGCGTCGCTGCCTGTCGGCTCCTCCTCGGCGCGGTCGGTGGTCAGCGTCGAGGGCGGGTTCGTCATGCTCCCCGGTGTATCCGCAGCCGCGGGGTGTCAATCACTTGCCACGCGGAAGGAGTACGGTCATTGCTCCGAACGAGAGCGGATCATGCGTCGCCGTCGGCGATTTCCTCCTTGACGTTCAGTCCCTTCCCCCGGCGCAGGCACGCGACCACCGCGAGCACCGACAGCCCGGTGGCGACCGAGAACACCACGATCAGCCCGTGGTGGAAGGGCCCGGACAGCAGGTTCGGGAAGAACTCGCGTCCGGTGAGGGTGGCGTGCGCGGCGGGGGTCAGCGAGTTCAGGGCGTTGGCGCCGGCCAGCAGGTGTTCGACCGGGTTGACGCCGAGCATCGCGGCGAACAGGGAGGAGACCGGCGGCAGATGCCCGATCTGCGTCGCGGCGTGCGCCGACACGCCCTGCGCCTGCAGGCTGGTGGTGAGTGTGTGCGGGAGCCGGGAGGCCAGGCCGGCGATCATCAGGGAGAAGAACACGCCGATGGACACCGCGGTGCCGGAGTTCTGGAACGTGGCGCGCATCCCGGAGGCGGCGCCGCGCTTGCTGGCAGGGACGCTGCTCATGATGGAGGAGGTGTTCGGGGCACCGAACATGCCGCTGCCGATGCCGTTCAGCGCGATCAGGGACGCGAAGGCCCAGTACGGGAACTGGACCGGGAGCAGCATCAGACCGATGAAGCTGGAGCCGAACACGGCCGCGCCGGCGGTGGACAGGCCGCGCGAGCCGAAGCGGTCGGACAGGTAGCCGGACACGGGCCCGGATATCAGGAAGCCGACGGTCATCGGGAGCAGGAAGATGCCGGCCCACAACGGGGTGTCGCTGTAGTCGTAGCCGTGCAGTGGCAGCCATATGCCCTGCAGCCAGATCACCAGCACGAACTGCAACCCGCCGCGCGCCACCGAGATCGCCAGCGAGGCGGCGTTGCCGACGGTGAAGTCGTGGATCTTGAACAGCGACAGGTCGAACATCGGCTCGGCGATCCGCGACTCGATGAAGTAGAACGCGATCAGACTCCCGACACCGACACTCAGCAGCGCGATCACGCTCGGGTTCGCCCAGCCCATCGCACTGCCGTGGTACGGCTGCAGGCCCTGCGTGACGCCGATCAGCACCGAGCCGAGCCCGACGGCGAACGTGACGTTGCCCCACCAGTCGATCCGCCCGCCGGTGGCCCGGCTGGTCTCGCGCAGCCGCCGGTAGGCCCAGTACGTGCCGAACACCCCGACCGGCACGTTCACCCAGAACACCGCACGCCAGTCCCACGCCGACAGCAGCCCGCCGGCCACCAGCCCGATGAACATCCCGGCCAGCGCCGCGACCTGGTTGATGCCGAGCGCGAAGCCGCGCCGCTCGGGCGGGAAGGCGTCGGTGAGGATGGCCGCGGAGTTGGCGGTGAGCATCGAACCGCCGATGGCCTGGAGTAGCCGCCAGCCGATCAGCCACATCGCGCCGTGCGTCCCGTCGAAGGGATCGAAGGACAACAGCACCGAGGCGATGGTGAACACCATGAACCCGGCGTTGTACGTGCGCACGCGCCCGAACATGTCGCCGAGCCGGCCGAGGGTGACCACGAACACCGCCTGCACCAGGCGGTACCCCATGATCATCCACAGCAGGTAGACGATGTTCCCGGGGGCCAGCGGGTCCAGGTGGATGCCGCGGAAGATCGGCGGCAGCGCGATGAGGACGATCGATCCATCGAGGGCGGACATGAACATCGCCGCGGTGGTGTTGGTCAGCGCGACCCACTGGTAGCGCTTGTCGGTGGTCGGCGCCGCGGCCGTGGCGACCGCCATCAGATCTTCTCCGCGAGGCGCTGTATCAGGGGCGCCGCGTCGGCCAGCGTCCGCAGCTCCTCGTCGGTGAACCCGTCGGCCAGCCCGGCCGCTATGGCCGCGGCGCGGGCGCTGCGCTTGAGCCGCAGCGCCTCCCGCCCAGCCTCGGTCACGACGGTCACCGAGCGCCGCCGGTCCTCCTCGTCCCGCCGCCGCTCGACCAGCCCCCGCTCCTCCAGCGCGGCCAGCGTGATGCCCATCGCCTGCGGGCTGATCTGCTCGACCCGCGCCAGCTCGGCGGCGGTGGCCGGGCCGTTCCGGTCCAGCCGCGCCAGCGCCGAGCGCTCCGGGAGCGAGGGCTCGCCGGGCGCGGCGGTCTGGCGCAGGCGGCGCACGACGAGGCTGATCGCGCTGAACAGCGCGGTGGACAGGTCGTCCACACGGGGGGAGTCCATATGGACAATCTAGATTGATAAACCTGGATTGGCAATCTAGGTTGCGGATCTGGCATCACGCATTCGTAAGAACTCGTGCCGTAATGCCGCGGTGGTCTGCCGACACGAACGTGCTGACGAGCCGGCGGAGATCCCGCCGCCCCGAAGCCCGATGGGAACACTTTGATGTTGATGTCGAAACGAAGAGCGCTGGTCGCGGCCGCTGTCGCCGCAGCCACGGCGGGAGTGATCACCGCCGTCCTGCCCGCCGGGGCGAGCGCCGCTGCCAAGCCCGCGGCCAAGCCCGCCGCCACGTCGGCGCCCGGGAGCCTGGGGCAGACCTCCGGCATCCTGCCCGCCGACCACCAGACTCTGGAGAGCGCGCTCCAGATCAACCTGAGCAACGAGACCGCGCGGTTGCCGTTGTATCCCGGAATCGCGTACAAGGGCACCGCGCACGAGGAGAAGGTCTGGTACGTGCTGCTGGACGCCTCCGACGAGGGGGCTGCGGCCGACCTGAGGGTGAACTACGCGCCCAAGCTTGCCAACATCGCCATCGGGAACCGGGCCGCGGTGCAGACCGTGCAACTGGAGAACCCCACGCCGAAGGCCAACCCGTTCGGCCCGGCGACCATCGACTTCGCCGGCGCGCCGGACTTCAGCCCGACCCGCGTCGCCGTCCCCGGCCCGAACGGGTTCCCGCTGGCCACCTTCCAGCCCGGCGCGGTGGCAGGGCCCGGATACAGCCCCTTCATCAAGATCGCCGGCTCGGATACCGTCTACGACGCGCCGATCGTCGCCGTCGGCGACGGCCCGTTCGACGTCACCCACCACACCGACACCGGCGACCGCGTGCTGGGCGTCCACATCGGGGCGCCCTCGCCCCAGGGGCAGTTCAACGAGTCGTGGGTCGACATGCTCTTCGTCAAGGGCTTCGACGCCGGCCAGCCGATCGTCTACATCTCCACCGACGCCGGCCAGCCGCTGACCGCGACCCTGGAGCGCGCCACCTACGTACCGGCGTTGAACAACGTGTCCTTCAACGGCGGCGACGACTTCCTCGGCTCGGCCCGCGAGCGCCTGTTCGGCTTCATCAACGGGCAGACCGGGGCGAACAACCCCAACTCCCAGGGCTTCCAGCACCTGGCGCTTGACGGCGACGTGTCCAAGGACGCCTCACTCAGCGACACCGCCTTCATCAACGACCTGCGCAACGGCGGAGACCTCCTCAACGTCTTCGGCGACTTCCCCACCGAAACGGACCCGCGGCACGCCAAGGCCTACAGCCCGCTGTGGGACGCGCAGCTCGGCCTGTGGACCGACAAGGCGGTGCAGGAGGGCCTGAACACCCGCCAGATCGACGAGAACCAGGTGTTCAACCTGGCCGCCACCCGCCCCGACCTGCTGACCGGCGTCGACCCGGCGACCGGCCGGCCGCAGCCCTTCGGCTCGGTCGGCGTCGACATCGACTGCGCGGTGCTCGGCTACATCAACCAGCCGCCGACGGCGAACCTGGCGCCGCCGGCGCCGAACTCGCAGTTCCCGCCGCGGTGACGCGCGTTTCGCCGCGCTGAATGACAGCTCGCCCGGCGGTCCTCGTAGAGACGAGGGCCGCCGGGTGCGTGCACGGCTCCTGGAGCGTGTCCGGTCGGTCAGTCCGGAGCCAGATGGCGAGGGCGGCACATCAATGTCACGGGGGGGATTGCCAGGTTGCGAACGTGTTGCTAAAACATCCAATGAATACGCACCCTGATCGCGCACAGTCCCGCCAAAACCCCACGTTCCGGGAGAGTGTCATCGGATGTCTCTGCGACGAATACTGCTCAGTTGGACCGGCGCGGCGCTCGTCGCCGCAGCTCTGGTGCCCGTCGGCGCGCATCAGGCCACTGCGGCGGCGGCGACGGCCAAGGCCAGGGCCGCCGCCACCACCCTCTACGCCAGCCCTGGCGGCAACGGCGCCTCGTGCACGCTGGCCGCCCCGTGCTCGCTCGCCGGCGCGCAGCAGCTCGTGCGGGCCCTGGCGCCGGCCATGTCCGGCGACATCACCGTGGACCTGCGCGGCGGCACCTACCAGCTGTCGGCCCCGCTCTCCTTCACCCCGGCGGACTCCGGGAGCAATGGGCACACCGTCGTGTGGCAGGCGTATCCGGGGGAGAAGCCGGTGTTCTCCGGTGGCCGGAAGGTTTCCGGATGGCAGCTCTACGACTCGGGCAAGGGCGTCTACCGCGCTGCGGTCCCGGCCGGCACGCAGTCGCGCCAGCTGTTCGTCGACGGCGTCCGCGCCGAGCGCGCCCGCAGCGCGGTGAACCCTGCCGGGTTCACGGTCACCGCGACCGGCTTCACCACCGCCGACCCGCAGTACCTCAGCTGGTCCAACCCGGCCGCCGTCGAGATCGTCCACCTCAACGCCTGGAAGGAGCTGCGCTGCCCGGTCACCGCGATCACCCCGGCGGCCGGCGGCGGCTCGGCGTTCACGCTCGCGCAGCCGTGCTTCGGCAACGGCGGCGCCCCGCCCTACCCCTCGGGCTACTTCCCCTACAACGGCGGCGGATCCCCGGGTCTGGACACGATCAGCTGGATCGAGAACAACTACGCGCTGCTGTCCGCGCCCGGCCAGTTCTACCTCGACTCCGCAGCCGGATACGTGTACTACATCCCGCGCGCCGGTGAGAACCTGTCGAATGCCGACGTCGAACTCCCGACCACCCAGACCCTGGTCTCCCTGGCCGGCACCCCCGGCCACCTGACCCCGGTCGACGACACCGATCACAGCATCGCCTACTCTGGCAGCAGCTGGGGAACCAGCAGCGGCCGCACCTACGGCGACCTCGGCGACGACGTCCACTACGCCACCAACAACGGCGACTCCGCGACGATCACCTTCACCGGCACCGGGATCGACGTCCTGTCCGAGGCCAACAACGACGAAGGCGGCATCGACGTCTACGTGGACGGAGTCCTCGACCGCACCGTCACCGCGAACCGCACCGCCGAGCGCCTCGCGCAGCAGGTCGTCTACTCCAAGACCGGCCTGTCGCAGGGCACGCACACCGTGCGGCTGGTGAAGAAGGACAACACCTACCTGCTGATCGACGGCTACGTCCCGATCACCGCCGCCATCGCCCCGGTCCACGACATCGCCCTGCGCGGCATCACCTTCTCCTACGCCACCTGGCTCGGCGCGAGCGGCCCGGACGGCTACCGCGACAACCAGGCCGGCGTCACCTGGACCGGCACCCCGGCGGTGGCCGGCCGCGTCGGCGCCGCCGTGCAGGTCAGCCGCGGCCAACGCATCGAGATATCCGGCGGCACCTTCTCCCACCTCGGCGGCACCGCCGTCGACCTCGCCAACGGCACCCAGGACAGCACCGTCAGCGGCAACCGGATCTACGACACCTCAGGCAGCGGCGTCAGCGTCGGCGAGTTCGACGACTTCTACCTCGCCGACCCGGCCCTCATGACCTCCGGCGACACCATCTCCGACAACGCGATTTCCTACGTCGGCCAGGAATACCAGGACTGCGTCGGCATCCTCGTCGGCAACGGCCGCAACGTCACGCTCGCGCACAACGACATCGCCCACGTCCCCTACTCCGGCATCTCCCTGGGCTGGGGATGGGGCTGGGCCTCGACCAACGGCGGCGACCGCCACGGCACCATCTACTCCCGGGGCAACGCCATCACCGGCAACTACGTGCACGACGTCATGCGGGTCCTCAACGACGGCGGCCTCGTCTACACCCTCGGCGGCCAGGGCGACGGCAGCGTCCACTCCACTTTCAGCGGCAACGTGCTCAGCACCTGCACCGCCGCCAGCGCCGGCTGCCACGGCGTCTACCTGGACGAGGGCAGCTCCTGGTGGGACGTCGGCGGCAACGTGGTGAGCCAGCCCGCCGGGAACTGGGCCAACATGTGGACCCCGACGATCCACGACGACACCCTGCACGACAACTACAGCGACGTCACCCGTCTCTATAACAACGGAACCAACGTCCCCATCACCAATATGACCTACGTGACCGGCGGCGCATGGCCCTCCGGCGCGCAGAGCATCGTCGCCGCGGCGGGGCTGGAGCCCGCGTACAAGAGCCTCGCCATTCCCGAGGCCGACCTGGTCGACGACGGCGCCGTCGGCTCGCTGCTGGCGCCCGGCACGATCGCCTACACCGGCTCGTGGCTGTCCTACAGCGGACGCGACTACGGCGACCTCGGCGAGGACGTGCACGCCACCACCGCCAACGGCGACAGCGTCACCTTCTCCTTCACCGGAACCGGCATCCGCGTCCTCGGCGAACGGAGCAGCGACCAGGGCACCCTCGGCGTGACCCTGGACGGCACCGCCGCCGGCACCGTGGACACCTCGACCACCGGCGCGCGCCAGGTCCAGCAGCCGGTGTATCGAACCTGCCCTACGGCGCCCACACCGTCGTGCTCAGCAAGCAGTCCGGCACCTACGCCACCATCGACGGCTACGAACTGGACAAGACGATCGACGACACCGACGCCACGCTGCGCTACTGCGGCTCGTGGGCCGTGAGCAGCGGACGCGGCCTCGGTGACTACGGCGACGGCGTGCACTACACGGCCGGCAACGGCGATTCGGTCACCGCGACGTGGTCCGGGACCGGCGTCGACTTCGTGACGGAGAAGAACACTGATGAAGGGACCATCGCAGTGTTCGTGGACGGCCAGCTCCGGCAGACCGTCAGCGCCGCCAACCCGACGCGGCAGGTTCAGCAGGTCGTCTACCACCTCGACGGTCTCACGCCCGGCGTGCACACGATCCGGCTGGTGAAGCAGAGCGGGGCGTACCTGCTCATCGATCGGTTCACGTTCCGGTAGGCGTGTCGAGCACCATGGCGACCCGTCCGGTGTCCACGTCGTAGACGTGCCCTGAGACGGTGGTCCCGGGCGGGAGCAGGGGTGAGCCGAGCAGGCGCTCGACGTCCTCCTTCACCGTCACGGACGGGTCGTCGACCGTGCTGGCGGCCAGCGTCGGCGCGGGCACGCCGGTCGCCTCGGCGGCCTGGTCGCGGAAGCCGGGGTCGGCCAGGAAGCCGGTGCCGCACTGGGTGTGGTGGATGACCGCGATCTCGAACAGTGGGCCTTCGACGCCGAACACCTGCCGGGCCAGGAAGCCGAGGTAGGCGATGTCGGCGACGACGGACTCGGTGACGCGTCCGCCGGCGTTGCGGATGACGGGGGCGTCACCGGGTTCCAGGCCCAGGATCCGGGCCGGGTCCAGCCGGTGGTCAAGGCAGGTCACGACGATGACCTGGGCGGTCGGCGGGCTGAGCGGCACCGGGGTGAAGCCGTGCGCGGACCATTCGTTGTTCTCCAGGAGGGGAGTCATTCTGGTCACGGTGATCTCCGTTCGGTCGGAGTCGGCGGCGGGGCCGTAGTGGACACTGTCCACGTTAACTCGACTAGGTGGACGCTGTCCACATTGATACCGTGAGCGCATGGACACCGAGCGATCCGCCGCCGAGAACCCCAGCTCGACGGCCGGTTCCCGGTCTGACAACGGTTCTCGGTCCACGGGCGGTCCCCGGCCCGCCGCCGGGCCCCGGAGCACGGCGCGGCGCCCGCGCGGCGCGGTCCGAGAGGGCCTGATCGCCGCGGGGCTGCAGCTGGCCCGGGCCGGCGGACCGGACGCCGTGGTGCTGCGCGAGGCGACCCGGATCGTCGGGGTCGTGCCGAACGCCGCTTACCGGCACTTCGCCGACCGCGACGAGCTGCTGGCGGCGGTGTGCGCGGCGGCGATGGACGAGCTCGGCACGCGGATGGCCGCGGCGGTGGCGGCCGTGCCGGGGGAGCGCGGCGACGCCGACGCCGCGTTCGGGCGGATGGCGGCGGTCGGCACCGCCTACCTGGACTTCGCGCGGACGGAGCCGAAGCTGTTCGCCACGGCCTTCGCCGTGCCGGAGCAGCACCCTTATTTCATTCCGGCGAACGCGACGGGTTCGGACCGGACCCCGCTGGCGCAGCTGCGGGACGTGCTGGACGAGCTGGTCGAGGTCGGGCTGCTCGATCCGCGGCGGCGGGAGGGCGTGGAGTTCCCGGTCTGGTCGACGGTGCACGGTCTGGCGGTGCTGATCGAGCAGGGACCGCTTCGGGCGGCGCCGGAGGAGGACATCCGGCTGGTGACCGACAAGGTGCTCGGGTTCATCGCCGAGAGCCTGCTGGCCGGGGTTCCCGAATCAGGCGCCTGATCGGCTAGCCGATGACGTGGCTGGTGTCGATCTTCCAGCTGTTGCCGTCCTTGACCAGCCCGAAGGACGTGCGCTCGTCGGTGTGGGTGCCGTCTTTCCCGACGTAGTGGATGGTCGCGACGACCGTGGACGGCGGGGTGGCCACCACGTCCGAGATCGTGACCTGCTGGTAGCCGTTCCAGAAGGACTGGTAGTTGCTGAAACCCCGGGCCACGTTCGTCTGGTAGGCGGCCGTCATCTGCGGCCAGGCCGCGTTGAGGTTGCCCGGGAGCAGGCCGTAGTAGTTCGTGACGAACGTGCTCAGCTGGGTCGCGACGTCGGTGGGCGCGGTCGACGGGGTGGAGGCGCTGGACGTCGGGCTCGACGACGACGTGGTCGCGGAGGTGGACGGCGCGGTCGAGCCCGTGGTCGACGGGCCCGACGGGGTGCCGGACGGCGCCGCGGCCTGGCCCGAGCTCGTCGTCGACGTGGTCGGGGTCGACTGCTTCGAGGTGGTCGAGCCGTGGGCGACCGGCTGGTTCGGCGAGGAGCCGCCGGAGTTCATCGCGACGACGATGGCCGCGATCAGGACCGCCGTGCCGACGACGCAGATCGCGATCGCGAGCGGCATCCGACTGCGCGAGCGGCGCTCCGGGGGCGGGGACGTCGGGTTCGTGGCCGGGCGGTCGGAGGTCGGGGGCGGCGGGGTCTTCGCGACGGACTTCGCGGCGGCGAGTGCCGGTGCGGGCGCCGACTTCGCGGTGTCGCGGGTCGGCGGCGCGGTCATGGCCGAGGTCGGTGTCGCGCCCTGGATCGCCGACGACGAGGCGGTCGGCGATGGGGACGTCGCCGGGGTCGAGGCCGGGGTCGGCCGCGTGGTCGGCGGCACGGTCGGCGGCGAGGTCGGGGCCGGGTTCGAGGGCGCGTTCGGCGCCGTGACCCGGGACGATATCGAGCTCGGGGTCGGCGTGGGAGTCGGCAGGGGCTCCAGGACCGGCGCCGGTGTCGCTGTCGGCGTCGCGGCGGCGGACGGCGCCTTCGGGGCCGCCTCTGACGAGGCGGCCATGCGCTTCGCGGACAACGGATCCGTCACCACGAGCGTCGGCGAGGGCGCCTCGAACGCCTTCGTCACCGGGGCGGACACCCTGATGTCGGCGACCGGGAGCGGCTTGAACGACTGCGCGTCCAAACCCTGCCAGACCTGCTTCATCGTCGGCCGGTCCACGGGCTCCGGACTCAGCATCCGCATGATCGTGTCGGTCAGCGGCCCGGAGCGCTTCGGGAGCCGGATCTCGTTGCGGACCACGCGCAGCAGCGTGGCCATGGCGTTGTGGTCCTCGCCGAACGGCGGGGTGCCCTCGACCGCGGCGTACAGGGTGGCGCCGAGCGAGAAGACGTCGGCCGGGAACGCGACCGGATGCCCCTGCGCGACCTCCGGCGCGGTGTAGGCGGGGGTGCCCAGGATCTCGCCGGTCGCGGTGACGGTCGCGTCGCCGGCGGCCCGGGAGATGCCGAAGTCGGTGAGCTTCACGGTGCCGTCGGCGGTCATCAGCACGTTGCCGGGCTTGATGTCGCGGTGCACGATGCCCCGCTCGTGCGCGGCGGTCAGCGCCGAGGCCAGCTGCGCGCCGATGCTGGTCACCTCGGTCGGGGTGAGCACCGCACCGGTGGCCAGGATGTCCCCGAGGCTCTGGGAGGGGACGTACTCCATGATCAGGTAAGGGCGGCCGTCGTGCTCGGCCACGTCGTAGATGACGACGGCGTTCGGATGCTGCAACCGCGCGGCGATCCGGCCCTCGCGCCGGGCGCGCTGGTGTGAGGTGCGCACCTGCGCGCCGCTCATGCCGTGGTCGGGACGCAGCTCCTTGACGGCGACGTCGCGGCCCAGGACCTCGTCGCGGGCCCGCCAGACCACGCCCATGGCGCCGCCGCCGATCTCGGAGACCAGGCGGTAGCGGCCGGCGACGAGGGGGGTCGAGGCGGCGCGGGGGGTGGGGACGACGGGGTCGGGGTCGAGGAAGTCGGGCTCTTCGAGGTCGAGGGGCTCAGGTGAGGCCTCGGGCTCGGGCTCCGGCTCGGCGATCTCGCGCTCGGCCGGTTCCGGCTCCGATGTCTCCGCCGTCGCTTCGGTCTCCGTCGTTTCCGAGTCGACTGATTCTGGTTCAGTCGACTCTGCGTCAGACTCGGCGGTTTCAGTCTCAGCGGTTTCAGACTCAGCCGCCTCGGGCGGGGTCTTCTCGGGCGGGGTCTTCGCAGACGCGGTCGGATCGGGCACGGTCGTCGGCTGCCCCTGCTCGGGGTCGGCGTTCATAACAGTTCCCTTACTTCCCCCGCCGCACACGGGCACATGGTCGACGCGAACAGATCGGAGCGGATCTGAGCTCATGGCCCTCCAACCCTATCGCCCATCGGGGGGTTTCGGGTTCGCGGTGCGTTTACGCGCCGGGCGCCCGGCCGACCACGTCGCGTCCTACCGGTACTCGGGGTTCTCGAAGTCGAACCGCGACCCGGCGTCCCAGGCCGAGCGCTGGTTCCCGTACGCCGGGACCCCGCCGGCGTCCTTCAGCATCCGCGCCAGGTGCATCAGGTTCCACGTCATGAACGTGGTGTTCCGATTGGTGAAGTCGTTCCCCGGCCCGCCGGAGCCGGGGTCCAGGTAGGAGGGTCCGGGACCGGCCTCGCCGATCCAGCCGGCGTCGGCCTGCGGGGGGATGGCGTAGCCGAGGTGCTGCAGGCTGTAGAGGACGTTCATGGCGCAGTGCTTGACGCCGTCCTCGTTGCCGGTGATCAGGCAGCCGCCGACGCGTCCGTAGTACGCATACTGCCCGGCGGGGTTGAGGATTCCGGAACTGCCGTAGAGGCGCTCGATGACACGCTTGGTCACCGAGCTGTTATCGCCGAGCCAGATCGGGCCCCCGAGCACCAGGATATCGGCGGCCATCACCTGCTCCTGGATGCCCGGCCAGGCGTCGGACGCCCAGCCGTGCTCGGTCATGTCGGGCCACACGCCGGTGGCGATGTCGTGGTCGACGGCGCGCACATGGGAGACGGTCACGCCGTGCTTCTCCATGATGCGCGCGCTGACATCGATCAGCCCCTGCGTGTGGCTGAGCTCGGGGGAGCGCTTGAGCGTGCAGTTGATGAACAGGGCCCGGAGGTCGTCGAATCGCATGCGGTTCTGTGTCGGCGTGCCTGCCTGGCGTTACACGAGACCTTCTCGATCACCGGGCCCGTAGCATCTGCGGGTGCGGAACATCGGCTCGGCGACCGGACTGTCGTCCCCAAGCTGGTGGTCCTCGCCGCCTCGCCGTGGGTTCACGAGGGCCGGCTCGGCCGCGCCGGTCAGCACCACTACCAGGGCGACGGGACGTACCACGTCGTCACCGTCGGAAGCGGCAACCTGGCCATCAGCACCCTGGGACGCTACGCGCGGGAGTACTCCGGCGAGCACGATCCGGCGGCCCGGGCAGTCCTGGAGACCGCAGGATTCCAGTGGATCGACGGGGAGGTCGCGGCGATCCGGGTCACCGACCTGTGCGTGTACTACTTCGGCCATCGGAGCGATCTGACAGTGGCTGAGCTGCTGTTCTACTGGCAGGACTAGCTTTCCGCTCGCGCTACGCCTTCCACCCCGCCCGCTCCAGCACCCGAGGCGCGACCACACCGGCAGCCGTCGCGGTGGCCGCCGAAGCCAGCACCGTCCCCCAGGCCACCGGCCCGAGCGGCGTGCAGCCGAAGAACTGGCTCACGCCCGGCGTCTCCACCACCGCGATCAGCGCCACCGCCGAGACCGCCGCCGTGGCTATCACCAGCGGGCTGTGCCGCGCCGCCAGCAGCGTCTGCCCCAGCTGCGTCCCCACCAGCGCGCCGAGGCCCATCGTCTCCGCACGGCGCGGACGCCCCGACGCGCGGCCGATGCCCCACGCCAGGCCCGCGCCGAGCGCGGTCGCGCCGCCGCGGATCGCCAGCGTGCGCTGGAACTCCGAGTCCCACAGGTTGCCCACCGGGCCCGAGGCCAGCGGGTCCTCGCCGCTGTTCGGGCGCGCGGGCGCCAGCGCGACGGCCAGCGCCGGGAGCATGTCCGTCAGCATGTTGACCAGCAGCAGCTGCCGGGTGCCCAGCGGCGCGCGGCCCGCGATCGCGGTGCCCAGGACGGTGAACGCCACCTCGCCGGCGTTGCCGCCGACCAGGATCGACGCCGCGTCGCGCACGTTCCCCCACAGCGTGCGTCCCTCGCGCAGGGCGTCGGTGATGCGCGCCGGGTCCGGTTCGGCCAGGACCAGGTCGGCGGCGGCGCGGGCGGCGGCCGAGCCGTGGCCCGCGATGGCGATGCCGACGTCGGCCAGCCGGATCGCTGCGGCGTCGTTGGCGCCGTCGCCGGTCATCGCCACGATCCGGCCGGCCTCGCGCAGCGCCTGGACCACGCGCACCTTCTGCTCCGGCGACACCCGCGCGAACACCGTGGTGTGCGCGACGCGCTCGGCGCGTTCGCGCTTGCTCAGCCGGTCGAACTCCGGGCCGGTGAGGACCAGGTGCGCCTCCGGGATGCCGAGCTGCTCGGCGATGGCGGTCGCGGTGTTCGGGTGGTCACCGGTGATCATGGTGATGCGCACGCCGGCCGCGGTCAGGTCCGTGATCGCCTGCGCCGAGGTGGGGCGCGGGGTGTCCGCGATGGCCACGAAGCCGATCAGCGTCAGCTCGGTGACCAGGGCGGCGACGTCGAGCTCGGCCGGGTCCTCGACCAAGTCCTCGACCACCGGGTGCGCTTCGGCGATCGCCAGCACGCGTAGGCCCTTGCCGGTCAGCCGGGTCGTCGCCGCCACCGCGTCGCGACGGCGCGCGGCAGTCAGGGGGCTGACACCGCCGTCCCGCGTGCGCACCTGCGTGCATACGTCCAGGACCGTCTCCGGCGCGCCCTTGACGGCCAGCGTCAGCCGCGTGCTGTTGGTCCCGATCGACGCCGCGTAGCCGCGCGTGGTCTCGAACGGCAGCTCCGAGATGAGGTTCCACTGCTCGTCGCGGCCGATGTACTGATGCGCGGCCTCCACGACCGCGCCGTCGGTGGCGTGCGCGAGCCGGCGCGCCGCCCCCTCCTCGACCACCGGGCAGGCCCGCGCCGCGTAGCGCAGCAGCCGGCCGCCCTCCTCGCCGTCCAGCGGCAGGTCGCCGTCGAGGTCCGCGAGCCGCGTGACCGACAGCCGGCCCTGCGTCAGGGTGCCGGTCTTGTCGAAGCAGACCGTGTCTACGCGGCCCAGCGCCTCCAGCGTGCGCGACGAGCGCACCAGTACTCCGCGCTGCGACAGCCGGCGCGCGGCGGCCAGCTGGGCCACCGTCGCCACCAGCGGCAGCCCCTCGGGCACCGCCGCGACCGCGACGGCCACCCCGGACGCCACGGCGCGCGGCAGCGGCACGCCGCGCAGCGCGGACAGCCCGGTCACCGCGATCCCGCCGATCCCGGCCGCCGGCAACGCGATCCGCGTCAGCTCGGCCAGCCGGGCCTGGATGCCGGCCGGCGGCGGCGCCGAGCCCGCGACCGCTGCCGCGCGCCCGGCCTCAGTGTCCTGACCCACCGCCACGACCAGCGCGAAGCAGCTGCCGGCCAGGATCGTGCAGCCCTCGTAGAGCATGCACGCGCGCTCGTCGAGGTCCGCGCCCGGCGTCGCGGCCGGGAGCTTGGCCACCGGGAGTGACTCGCCGTTGAGGCTGGACTCGTCGGCCTCCAGGTCCTGCGCGGTCAGCAGGCGCACGTCGGCCGGGACCACGTCGGTGGGGCCGAGGCGGATGATGTCGCCGACCCGGAGTCCGTCGGCTGGGACGTCGAGGATCGGGGCGTCTTCGAGCCCTGCGAGCCAGGTGTCGCCCGCAGCAGCGGTATCAGAAGGCTGCCACTCGACGCGGTGCGCCACGATCTGCTCACCCATCAACAGCCGCCGCAGCGCCTGCTCGGCGCGCATCCGCTGCGCCCCGCTGATCACCGCGTTCCCGGCCATCACGCCGGTCACCAGCAGCGCGTCCACGCCGGACCCGACTATCGCCGAGGCCGCGGCGCCCAGCGCCAGCACCGGAGTCAGCGGGTCGCGCAACTCCTCGGCGACCGCCCCGACCAACTGCGTGGTCTGCGATGCCAGCGGGAGACCGTTGAGCAGCCGCACCGTTTCGCGTCCGGCATCGGTGAGCGCGGTGACGCGTCCGCGCGGCGCGATTTCCACCGACTGCTGTGATCGGGCAAGCTCTATGCGCTCGAACGCCTCGCGGGCCGTCAGATCGTGCCAGTTCCCGCGCACCGACGGCTCTGGTGGCGACTGCCGCGCCACGCGCAGCGCGCTCAACGTTCCGCCGAATATCGCGGCCGCCATCGCACTGTGCACCGGGCTCAGCGTCAGCGGACGCGTCGGGCGGCGCCGTCCGGTCACCGCCAGCAGCGCGCCGAGCGCGGACCCGCCGACCGCCAGCCGCGCCGAGCGCTCGCTGACCTGCCGCGCGGTCTGCACCGAGCGCAGCACTCGCCACGGCTGGCTCAGCCCCGGTCCGCACAACAACTCCGCCGACCAGCACACCGGCCGCCCCTCGGCGACGACCGCGACGCCGATGTCGGCGGCGTGCAGCGCGTCGTCGTCGTGCCCTGATATCGCCAGCACGCCGCTGCCGCCGAGCTGCATCAGGCGGATGTAGTCCACCAGCGGCGCGCCGGGGGCCACGACCTCGTCGGCCCAGGGCAGCAGGTCCCCGACGCTGTCGTGCTCGGTCAGCACCACGTGCGAGGCGGCGTCCCGCGCGGCGGCCAGCAGCGCGTCGGCGAGCGGGTCGGTCTCGACGCCGACGCGGATCCGGCCGCGGCGCTCGCCGTCGGGGGTCAGCACGTCCAGGGTCAGCGCGACCGGGCTGCCGATGGCGCCGTCGAGCGCGTCGTGCGGCTTCTCGAAGCGCCAGTCGCCGATGCTCCAGGGGCCCGCGCCGGTGAAGCGTGGCGCGTCGGGGGAGGTGGGGTCGGGGGAAGTGAGGGCCTGTTCGGCCGCGGCCCAGATCTGCCGGTCGGTGGTCGCCGGGTCGGTCGCCACGGCGCTCAGGATGCGCGGGCGGTCGGTGCACAGGGCCGAGGAATCGACGGCCACCAAAGAGATCCGGTCCAGGCGGCGCAGGCTGGAGACGTCCATCGGGACCACGCCGTGCCGCGACAGCTCCCAGTCCAGCATCGAGGCGAACGCCTCGCGGCCCAGGCGGGCAGCCTTCGGCATCGTGGCCAGCATCAGGTCCCCGGCGCGTCCCGGGTCGCGCGTGGCGGCCAGGACGCCGCCAGCGCCCATCAGCGAGGCCAGGGCCGCGCGGTCGCCGAGCTTCTCGACGGGGCCCTCCGGGTAGGGCGCGGGGCGTTCGGAGCGGCGCCGGACCTCGGTCGGCAGGCCGGAGCCGTCGCCGACCAGTTCGCGCTCGCGGCGGCGCCATACCGCTTGTCGGGCGCGGGCTTCGGCGAAGCGCAGGGCGTGGTGCGTGCTGTCGATCAGGATCGGCTCAGGGCCCTGAGTCAGCGCGTTGAGGGTGCTGTTGCTGACCGCGAACAGGGCTTCGGTGTGGGTGCGGCCGATGCGCTCCTCGACGACGTGCCGGATGCGCGGCGTGGTCTCGGCGATGAGCAGCGGCACCCGCAGCGCCTGCGGGACGGCCGGCAGGCGCATGACACGGCCGGCGACCGCGACGGTCAGGCCGACGGCGTCCGCGGCCAGGGAGATGATCGCGAGGTTGACCGGCGCGTCGGCCGAGGGGTGCTCGGGCTTGGTGCGGGAGAAGGTCTCCTCGTCGGTGTCGTGCGCCTCTTCCGCGGCTTCGATCACCTCGATGATGCCCTCGACGTCGAGCTCCTGCTCGTCGAAGTCGATCAGGATGTGCTGGGTCACCGCGTTGATCTCGGCCCAGCGCACGCCCTTGAGCTCCCGCAGGGTTCCGGTGAGATGCTCGCGCAGCTGGTGGTGCCGGTCGCCGGCGCCGGTCAGGCCCTTGACCTCGATGTGGGCCCGGCCGTCCGCGGCCCAGATCCGGCGGCGCGCGCGGCGTGGACCGGTCTCGGCGATCCCGCGGACGGCCTCGACCGCCCCGCGCGATCCGCCGGCCAGGGACCCGACCGCGTCGACCGCGCCCATGGTGGAGGCGGCGGCTATGCGGGCGGCGCCCACGGCGACCCGGCCCATTCCGAAGAACATCTCAACTCCCTTTTTCGTCACACGGTTTTCACCCTAACGTTGGGCCTCGTACGAAGTGCCTATAACTTGGTGAGTCTACGGCTCTACCGGAGCCCGACTGAGAAGGGGTGAAAGCAATGGCGGTGGCGAAGAAGACGACGGCGGCTAAGCCGCGCACGCGGGCGGCTAAGACGGCTGCGGCGAGCAGCGGCGGGGCGGGGGAGGGGGAGAGTCAGGGTCAGAGTGAGACTGTTGAGGCGCCGGTGGGTGCGGCGAATGGGGCGAAGGTGACAAGTGCTCCGAAGCCGGCGGTTAGGACGGCTGCTACGGCTACTGTGCCGAAGGACACAGGCGCGACCAGCGAGAGCGATGCGGCCAGCAAGGCCACCGCGAGCGACACGAGCGATGCGAGCGACATGACAAAGCCGGAGGCGGAAAAGCCTGTGCAGTCCTCACCGAAGGCCGAACCGAAGGCCGACCCGAAGACCAGCCAGAAGACCAGCCCGAAGACCGAAGAGTCCGGCAACCGCATCTCGGTGACGATCCCGCTGGACTCCGCTGCCGTCGGTCTGGCGGTCAAGGCCGCGACGCTGCCGGTGACCGCGGTGAAGAAGGTCGCGCAGAACAGGAACGGCATCCCGGCCTACGTCGCCGTCGGTGGCTTGGCGGTCATCGGGGCCGTGGAGTGGCCGGTCGCGGCGGTCGGTGGGCTGGGGCTGGCGGCTCTGCGGCGCTGGGGTCCGTTGAAGCCGGCGCAGGAATCGAAGCAGGATTCGAAGAAAAGCGCTTAGTCCGCCGCTTCCGCACCCCCACGGCGGAAGCGACTAATCATCGATGTCGTCGGTGTTTCCGGCGTCAAACATCGTCGACGATGTCGATTTGGTTGATCGGTGCTGGAGATCTGGCCCACCAACGTTCACCCGCAGCTGGTGGCCGCCACGCGCCGGTGCGTCTGTACTGCTTCGTAGAACAGCGAAGCGGAGAGGACGCATGTCGATCACATTCACCTTTCCGGCCACGATCGGTGACGCGACCCGGCTCGTCTCCGCCCTGGCCGAACCCTGTCTGGTCGCGGCGGCGGCATTGGCCGGTGCCGGACCGCTGGCGCAGGTGCTCGTCGCGGGTGCGGTCCGGGTGGCGCGTGGCGTGGATGTCGAGATGCGCGAGGGCGAGATGCGCATTTCGTTCGGCTGACCTGTCTCTTTTCTACGGAAGCCCCGCCGCCTGAAGCACCTGCTTCAGCACTGCGGGATTGGAGCCGACGACCTGCGTGCCGTCGGCGGAGAGCTTGTACAGCGACGCCGGAAGGTTCAGCTGCTTGCCGTCGAGCATCAGGGTCGGGGTGCCGCCGAGTCGCAGCGTGTTGAAGTCGGCCATGTTCTGCTGTACGAGGCCTTTGTAGGTGCCTGACGTGACGCAGGACTCGAATGCCGGGCTGTCCAGCCCCGGTACCTGTTTCGCGACGGCGATCAGTTTCGCGGTGCTGTTGTAGGCGTCGTTCGTCTCGTCGGGCTGGTTGGCGTACAGGGCGTCGTGGTACTCGTCGAACTTCCCGACGGTTGCCGCGCACACCGAGGCCGCGCCGGACCACAACGAGCCGCTGCCGTTGCTGTTGGCGTCGATCAGCGTGACGGGATGGAACAGCACGCGCAGGGTGCCGGCGGCGGCGTAGGTCTTGTAGACCGATGACGAATCCGTTTCCAGGCTCTTGCAGTAGGGGCAGCGGAAGTCCTCGTAGATGGTCAGCGTGTGCGGCGCGGAGGCCGGGCCGAAGGCGAGCGCCGTAGGTTTGTTGGACGGATCGGCGTACTTGTCGATGACCACCGTTCCGTTTGACGGCACGCTGTACGCCTGCGGCTTGCTCGACGAAGCGCTTACCGCGACTCCCACGGCTGTGGTGACGCCGAGTACTAGCAGTACCGCGGCCAGGATGCCGAGGCGGCGGCGTTGGCGGGTGCGGTGGTGGGTGCGTTGGCGGGTGCGGTGACGCTGGGCTTGCTGGGTGGCGGCTATGCGGTCGCGTGGGGACTGGTTTTTGTTGTTGGCTGACTTGTTCTGAGCTGCGCTTTTCTGACTCATCGGGCACCCTGCTCTGGTCGCGGTACGAAACACCTCACGAAATGACAGAACCTACGGTTCGGCTCGGGAGGTTGCATGCGGGGAGCGGGTGCGGTGTGTGTATGTGTGTGGGCGGTGCGGTGCGGTGCGGTGCGGTGCGGGGTGCTGGTGCTGGTGCCGGTGCCGGGCTTGGGGTTCGGTGGGCTGCCCGAGGTGCGGTTGGTGTGTGGTTTACAGGCGATTCTTTACGGCTTCGCCTAAGGTTTGATGACCTCGCAGGGGGACGCAGTTCGGTTGTGCGCCACGAGTCGCGCTGGCGGCCGGCGGTATGCGCGAACACGACCGCGCGGCGGTTCAAGTCTGTGCGGCGGTGCGCTGGCGGCTGGCGGTGTTCGTGACCAAGACCGCGCATGAGTCCGAGTCACTGCGCACACGTTGCGTAGGCGGCAATCGTCGTGTGTGGTGGGCACCTTGAGGCCTCCGGCGGGCGCTCTACAGCGAGGGGGCGACCCTCGCGTCCGGCGGTTTGGCGGCGGTCCGCGACTGGTCGGCTTTCTATCCGCTGTTGCCTGCGCCGCGTTGGTCGGTGGCGGTGTTGCTTGTGGTCGCCGGGGTTCTGGGTCCCTCGCCGCGTCGTCGCCGTAAACGGAACCAGCCCGGTTTGGCGGAATCAAGCCGCATCGCTGTTGCTGTGGTGCAGCCTCGTTCGGCTTGACACCGCCAAACCGGGCAGGTTGGCAGAGCCCGCCGACGCGGCGAGGGACCCAGAACCAACACCCCGCATGGTCCTTCGGACCCCCTAACGACATCGCCAGTCGCGCTGGCCCGTCACTACCCGCAGCCGCCAAGGCGCCGGTCCTCATCGAGGTCGGCAGCCTGGCGGCGCCAGCCCGACTGCCGCCCCGCCGGTCGCCCCGCTCACTTCTTGTAGAACAGCACCAGCCGGTACCCGTCCGGGTCTGCCAGCTCGAACTCCAGGCCGCCACCGGCCCGCTTGGTCGGCTCGCTCGTCGGCTTGTACCCGGCCGCGAGGACCTCGGCGTGGGCCTCCTGGATGTCGTCGACCTTGATGTGGAGCGCCGAGGCTGTTCCCGGCTCGATCGGGCCGTTGGTAGCCGTGAAGGTCACCCAGAACCAGTTCACATACAGCGTCGCCTGGTCGTTCTCGCGCTTGCCGAGGCGGAAGCCGAGGCTTTCGTAGAAGGTGACGGTGCGGTCCAGGTCGGTGGACTGGCAGGTGAGGCCGGAGATGCTGGCGAGCTTCATGGTGAATCCTTGTCGGTGGTCGTTCGTGTGTTCGGCGCCCGGTTTGGGTCGCTGCCACACTGACGCCTGGGGTCGTGTGGATGTGACAGCGGTCCGGGTGGCTGATCGCGGCCCCTATCTTTCACCTCAGGTTGTGCGTGTCCTCGTGTTATTAATATCCGCGTTCCATCTGGCGCCCTCATCGTGAGCAGCGTGCGTATAGCCGTCATCACCGAATCGTTTCTGCCCCGGGTGAACGGGGTCACGAACTCGGTCTGCCGCGTCCTGGAACAGTTCGCCGCACGAGGGCACGAGGCGCTCGTCATCGCGGCCAAGCCGGGGCCAGAGCGGTACGCCGGGCATGAGGTCGTCTCCGTTGGGGGGTTCGCGTTGCCGGGGTACCGGTCGTTCGTCGTCGGGATGCCGATGGCGCGGCTGGTTGGCAAGCTGCGTGAGTTCCAGCCTGACGTCGTCTACCTCGCCTCGCCGTTCAGCCTCGGGTCGGCTGGGGCCACCGCCGCGCGGAAGTTGGGCATTCCGTGCGTCGCGGTGTTCCAGACCGACATCGCGGGCTTCGTCAAGCGCTATGGTCTGCGCGGCACGGACAAGGTGATCTGGTCGTGGCTACGGCGGATTCATTCGCAGGCCGACCTCACCCTCGTGCCGTCGACGGCGACACTGAAGGCGTTGGACGAGCACGGGATCCCGCGTCTGGCGTTGTGGCGGCGGGGGGTCGACGCCGAGCGCTTCCACCCGCGCTACCGGGACGAGATGCTGCGGCACGAGGTCGCGCCGGACCGGGAGACCGTCGTCGGGTACGTCGGCCGGCTCGCCCCGGAGAAGCGGGTCGAGTTGCTGGCGAACCTCAGTGGGCTGCCCGGTGTGCGGCTGCTGGTCGTGGGCGACGGGCCGGCCGAGGGCAAGCTGCGGGAGGCGCTGCCGACCGCGACGTTCACCGGGTTCCTGGACGGCCATGAGCTGTCCCGCGCCTACGCGAGCCTGGACGTGTTCATCCACACCGGCGCCGACGAGACCTTCTGCCAGTCCGTGCAGGAGGCGATGGCCAGCGGGGTCCCGGTGGTGGCACCGGCCGCCGGTGGTCCGCTGGACCTGGTCACCCCTGGCCGCACCGGGGTGTTGTACGACCCTGATTCGGTCTCCGAGCTGCGGGCCGCCGTCATGCGGCTGGCCGCGAACCACGAGCTGCGGACCGAGTACGGGGCCAACGCCCGCGCCGAGGTCGAGTCCCGCACCTGGGACACGGTCGGCGACCAGCTGATGGCGCACCTGAACTCGGCCGTCAGTGGCCGCGGCCGGGTCGCCGCCGCGGCGGAGGCCGGAATGATCACCACCACCGTCGAGGCCAACGCCGCTGCGGGCAAGGCGGCGACCGGTAAGGCAGGCAAGGACTCCGCGTCGCCGGCCGGCCTCGAAACGGCGGCGTGAATGCCCCGCCCGCAATTACTCGTCTCCATCCACGACATCGCCCCGGCCAGCGCTTCGGCCACCGAGCGCTGGCTGGCCGACCTCGACGCCCGCGGCGTTCCGGCCACCCTGCTGGTGATCCCGGGGCCGTGGCGCGGCTCCCGGCTGAGTCAGAGCCCTGATCTGGTTGCCTCGTTGCACGACGCGGCGTCCCGGGGACACGAGCTGGCGCTGCACGGCTGGGCGCACAAGGCCGGACCGTCCGGCCCGCCGTTGCGTCGCGCCGTCGCGCAGCTCGTCGCGCGCGGTGCGGCCGAGTTCGCGGCGCTGGACGTTCGCGAGGCCACCGCGCGCCTGTCGGCCGGGCTGGCCGAGCTCGCCGCCCTCGACATCGAACCGGTGGGCTTCCACCCGCCGGGCTGGCTCGCCTCTCCGGGGGCGTACCAGGCGTTGCGCCGCGTCGGGCTGCGGTATTCCTCGTCGCACCTGTTCGTCCACGACCTGATCACCGAACGGCGCTACGCGCTCCCGGCGCTGTCGCACCGTCCCGGTGGCACCGGCGAGCTCTTCGCCGCGCGCCTCATGCACAAGTCGGCCGCCGCCATGGCCCGGCGCGGCCGTTCGTTCCGGGTCGCGCTGCACCCGGATGACCTGCTGCATCCGGGACTGCGCGCGACCACGCTCGCCGTCATCGACGAGGCACTGGCCGCCGGCTATCGGGCCGGCACCTACTCCGGCCTCGTGATGCGCGGCGCCGCGGTTCCGATCCCGTGAGGATCGTCCAGCTCGCGAACGCCTACAGCCCCACTTCGGGCGGCCTGCGTACGGTGGTCGACGCGCTGGGCCGGGGGTACATGGCGGCGGGGCACGAGCGGGTGCTGGTCATCCCGGGCCAGCGCCACTCGCGGGAAGAGGGGGAGTCAGGGCTCGTGGTCACGCTGCCGAGCCTGCCGGTCAGCGGCGGGTACCGGATGATCCCGCGCTTCTCGCCGGTGAAGGACCTGCTGGAGGAACTGCAGCCGGACTCGGTGGAGGTCTCGGACAAGGCGACGCTGGCCGCCGCCGGCCCCTGGGCCCGCGAGCGCGGCGTCGGCGCCGTGCTGATCTCGCACGAGCGGCTGGACGCGGTCGCCGCCGCCCGGTTTCCGCACGCCTGGCGCGCCAGCCACCGCGCGCTGCAACCGGCGTTGCATCGGCGCTCGCGGCGCCTGGCGACGCGGTTCGACGCGATCGTGGTCGCCTCGGCCTTCGCCGGGCGCGAGTTCGACGGCTACGGCGCGCTGCTGCGCGAGATTCCGCTCGGGGTGGATCTGGACACCTTCCGGCCGTGCCGGGTCCCGAGCCCGGAGCGCTCCGAGGTGCCCCGGGGGACCGGAGAGCATCCCTGGCAGCTGGTCTACAGCGGACGGCTGTCGATCGAGAAGAACCCGATCGCGGCCATCGCGGCCGTCAAGGCCCTGGTCGCCGACAACCTCGCGGTGCACCTCGACGTCTACGGCTCCGGCACCCAGCGCCAGCAACTGGAACGCTTCGCCGCCGACCTGCCGGTCACGTTCCACGGCCACATGTCCGACCGCGTCGAGCTGGCCGAGCGCATCGCGGCCGCGGACGTCGTCATCGCGCCGGGACCGGCGGAGACGTTCGGTCTCACGGTCCTGGAGTCGCTGGCCTGCGGCACGCCGGTGGTCACCGCGGACACCGGCGGCGCGGGCGAGTTGCTGGCGGCCGGTGCCGGACTGACGGCCGCGTGCACGGGGGAGGACATGGCGCGTGCCGTGGCCGGGATCCTGGCCTGGCCGGAGGCGGAAAGGCGGGCTGCCGCGCGCCGTCGGGCCGAGCAGTTCCCGTGGTCGGCGACGGTCGCCTCGATGCTGGACGTGCACGTGTCGCTGGCCGCGCGGGAGCGGAACCTGAGTCGGTTGAAGCGGCGGGGGCTGCGACGGCGCAGGATCGGTTGAGGCGGTTCTCGCGCCGGAGCTACACAGGCGTCCGCAAACCGTTCAGCAGCACCGCGATCAGTCGTCGCGGCTCGTAGCGCGGGTCGAGATCCCGCCCGACGCACAGGTTGCCGACCCCGCGCATCAGCTCGTAGGCGCTGATGTCCGAGCGGATCTCACCGGCGGCGACCGCGGCCTCGACCAGCGACGCGGCGACCGGTCCGAGGCGGTCGAGGAAGTAGGTGTGCAGCGTGGTGAAGGTGCCTGCGTCCGAGCGCAGGGCGTCGGCCAGGCCGTGCTTGGTGACCAGGAAGTCGGTGAACATGTCGATCCACCGGCGCAGCGCCTCGAACGGGGAGTCGGCTTCGGCCAGCAGGGTCGGTCCGGCCGCCGCGCACTCCTCGATCTGGTGCCGGTAGACGGCGGTGATCAGGTCGGCGCGGGTCGGGAAGTGCCGGTAGAACGTGCCGACCCCGACGCCCGCCTTGGCCGCGATCTGCCGGATCGGGGCGTCCACGCCCGAGGCGACGAACACCTCCGCCGCTGCCGCGAGCAGCGTCCGCTCGTTGCGGGCGGCGTCGGAGCGCTTGCTGCGGGGCTCCGGCTGGGCAGGCGTCACCGGCGTCACAGAGGGCTCAAGGGGCACAGCGGGCTCAGTGGGCACAGGGTTCCTTCCGACGCGCGTTGACAAAGCGGAACGTGGTTCCGGATACTAACCGGAGAAGCGTTCCGTTTCAGCTTAGCCGAGCTGAGCGGTAGCGCGTAGAAGGGAGTCTTCTCATGAGCACGTTCCCCGTTCTGTCCTACAGCCCGGTGGTGCTGCCCGTTCCCGGCCGTCCGGTCGATCTCGAACTCCGCGTCTCGGCGCCCGCCGTCGGGACCGGGCTGCCGGTGATCCTGCTGTCCCACGGGCACGGCGGATCCAACAACCTGTCCTCGTTCAACGGCTACGGGCCGCTCGCCAATGCCTGGGCGGCGCAGGGTTTCGTGGTCATCCAGCCCACGCACCTCAGTTCCAGGACCCTGAGTCACCGGGTCGCCGACCATCCCGACGGGCCGTTGTTCTGGCGGTCGCGGGCCGAGGACATGACGCACATCCTCGACCGGCTCTCCCTCATCGAGCAGGCCGTGCCCCAGTTGGCCGGGCGGCTCGACGCGGAGAAGGTCGCCGTCGCCGGGCACTCGCTCGGTGGCTTCACGGCCAGTCTGCTGTTGGGTGCCCGAGTCGATCCCGGCACCGGGGAGGCGGCGGATCTCGCCGAGCCGCGGATCAAGGCCGGAGTGCTGCTGGCCGCTCCCGGGCGTGGCGGCGACGCGCTGAACGGTCCGCGGGCGTCCATCGTGCCGGTCTTCCGCTCGGTCGACTTCGCGACGATGACCACGCCGGCCCTGGTCGTCGCCGGGGACAAGGACGACTCGCGGCACTTCACGGACATCGGTCCGGAGTGGCACGTCGATCCGTACACGCTGGCCCCGAGCCCCAAGACCCTGCTCACGCTCTTCGGTGGGGAGCACGGCCTCGGGGGCATCGCCGGCTACGACGCGGCGGAGACCACTGATGAGAACCCTGAGATGGTCGCGGCGGTCGTCCGGCTGACGGCGGGCTACCTGCGTTCGCAGCTGTTCCCCGGCGACGACGCGTGGCGGGTGGCGCAAGAGGCGCTGGCCACCGGCCCGGACGCGTTCGGGCGCGTCGACAGCAAGTAATTCCCTAGAGATAAGGCTGCACCATCATCATGACGAATCTGGATTCTGCGATAGGCGCCGCGACCGCGATCGTCTCGGTCAAGCCGGTCGTCCTCGCCGTGCCGGAGCGTGGCGACGACCTCCGGGTGCGGGTGTCCGCGCCGGTGACCGGCAGCGCGCTGCCGGTCGTGGTCTTCTCCCACGGCTTCGGCGGCTCGTTGGACAAGTACGCACCGCTGGCGGACTTCTGGGCCGCGCACGGCTTCGTCGTCCTCCAACCGACGCACCTGGACTCCCGCACCCTCGCCGTCACCCCGGACGATCCGCGCTACCCGAACATCTGGCGTATCCGGATTGACGACCTTACGCGGGTCATCGACGATCTCGACACGCTGGTGGCAGCCGTGCCCGGGTTGGCGGGCCGTGTTGACGCTGATCGCATAGCCGTCGCCGGCCACTCGTGGGGCGCGCAGACGGCGAGCACGCTGCTCGGCGCCGGCGTGCTCGACGCCGCAGGTGTTCCGGGGGAGGACTTCGCGGACAAGCGCGTGACGGCCGGCGTGCTGCTGTCGTTGACCGGAACCGGCGAGAGCCTGTCACCGTTCGCGGCGGAGAACTTCTCCTTCATGCACCCGGACTTCAGCGACCTGACCACGCCGGCGCTCATCGTCACCGGCGACAACGACCAGTCGCAGCTGTCCACGCGCGGTCCGGACTGGTTCACCGACGCCTACTTCATGAGCCCCGGCGCCCAGCACCTGCTGACGCTCTTCGGCGGCGAGCACTCGCTCGGCGGCATCGTCGGTTACTCCTCGGCCGAGACCACCGACGAGAACCCCGAGCGCGTCGCGCTCATCCAGCGCGTGACGACCGCCTACCTGCGCACGGCGCTCGCCGTGGACGCGGGAAGCTTCGCGGCGGCGAGCACGGCCGCGGCTCAGGATGCTGACACGGTCGGGCGAATCGATTCGAAGTAGCGGTGAGACCGGCGGGGGGGGGGGGGGGGGGGCGGCCCCCCCCGCCCCCCGCGCCCCCCCCCCCCCCCGCCGCCCGCCGGCGCGGCGGGCCGGGCCCGGGCC
>NZ_JBGCCM010000055.1:0-58133 GCF_041262085.1 Catenulispora sp. GAS73 | reverse complement strand
TCCGGCGTCGCATTCCACGACCTCCTGACCGTATGGCTCAACAACTACGGAGGCATCCAATCAGTGATCAACGGAACCGGCGCAGCCGTCAGCTCTGGGAACGCGGGACCGGTGAACGTGGTCTCGTACCCGTGAGGTAGGTAGACGGTGGCTCGTACCTTCCAGGGGAGGGTACGAGCCACCGGGCGTTCGTGTTCGACAACCGCAGTCCGGAACCGCCGACGGATCCGACACGCGCAGCGTGCGATACGGCCCGGAGCAGGCGAAGATCGGTCTTCTCACCGGATGGAGGTCCGACCACGATGCCGATCACGCCGATCACGCCCGGCGCACTGGCCCGCTTCGTCCAAGCGGAAGAGGAACGCCTCGCCGAACGCCCGCGGACGCTCCCGTTCACCGTCGAGGAGTACAGGTCGCGCCTCGACCGGATGCATGCGCAGATGGCAGCCGACGAGATCGACACCTTGATCCTCACCTCGCCCGACGCCCTGTGCTGGCTGACCGGCTACAGCGGGCGCTGGTACCGATCGCACAGCAGCACCCGCTTCCCTTCCGTGCACTGCGTGGTCGTCCACCTCGGCCACGATCGGCTGTTCTTCGTCGAATCGCCCGCGCACGAGATGCTGGTGCGCCTGACCACCTGGGTGGACGACTTCGTCGGCGCACCCGAGTCCTTGGACGGCCCCGACGCCTCTCCAGAGGAGTTCGCCGCCTTCCTCGGGCGGGAACTCGTGTCGCGCGGTTGGGCCAAGGGAAGGGCCGGAGTCGAGCGCTGGAGCAGCGTCCCCAACCCCGCCGGCCTGCAGGCGATCGAGGTACAGCTCGCCGGACGGGGCTGTACGGTCCTCGACGCCTCCCCGACCATCCGGTCGGTGCGGCGGTTGAAGTCCCCGGCGGAGATCTCCGTGATCGAACAGGCTCAGAGCGCCTGCGACGCCGGACTGCGGGAGCTGCACCGACACGCGAGACCGGGAATGACAGAGCTCGAAGCCTGGAGTGCGTACATGGCCGGCGTGATCGCGGCGGGCGGAGAGCCGACCGCCATGCACGAGACCATGGCCGCCGGTCCACCGATGCCGCTGCTGCACGGAGTGAGCACGCGCCGCCCGATCGGGCCGGGGGAGTACTTCCACGCCGATGTCGCCGCCGCCGTGCACCACTACCACGCGCGGGCCACCCGCCCCTTCACTATGGGCCCGCCCTCAGGACCGGTCGCCCGGCTCTCGCAGATCATCGCCGGGGCCCATGACGTGCTGCTCCGGACCGCGCGCGTCGGCCTGCCGTTTCGCCAGCTGCACAAAGCGTTCCGGGACTACTTCGCCGGCGAAGGCCTCGGCGAGGAGGGCGTCGAAGGGTGGGCCGGCGGCTACGAACTCGGCGTCTCCTTCCCGCCCGACTGGGTCGGAGAGTTCTGCTGGGACAGCTCCGACGACCGCACCGAGGCCGTGATCGAGGCCGGGCTCGTCACGAACTTCGAGAGCTGCGCCCACCTGGCGATGGTCGACACCGTCGTGTTCGAAGACACCGGGGCCAGGCTCCTGTGCTCCCTTCCCCGTCAGGCGCTGGAGATCACCGCGTAGCCGTGCGGTGCGCGCTGTTGATCCGCGTCAGCTTCAGCGCCAGGTGCAGCGTCAACCGGTCCAGGCCGTCGTCCAGGTTCAGCCCGGTGACGGCCTCCACTCTTTTCAGCCGGTGGTACATCGTCGTGCGGTGGACGTGCAGCGCGTCGGCCGAGGCGGCGACGTCGCCGGCCCGGTCCAGGAACTCCTCCGCGCTGGTGGCCAGCAGATCGTTGGCCGGATCCGCGAGCAGGTCCCGGACGCCGGGGAACGGCAGCTCCTCGGCGAGCTGGTCGAAGTCCACGCGCAGCAGCATCGCGAACGGCCCGAGCGCCGACCAGGACGCCACGTCGCCGAACATCGGCAGCAGCAGCGCGGCCCGGACCGCGGTCGCGGCCTGCCGGTGGGCGTCGGCGACCGACTCCAGGCCCGGCCGGGCCGCGCTGACCCCGACCGCGCACCGGCGGCCAGGTCCGGCCAGCTCGGTGAAGCGGGCCCGGATCCGGTCGGCGACGTCGCGGGTGGAACCCTCGCGCGGCGGCCGGGCCGATCCCAGCACGACCACGGCCCGGCGGTGCTGGAGCAGGGTCAGGAAGGTCCCCGGCGGCTGTCGGCGCTGGACGTGCTCGACCGCGGTCTCCAATGCCAGGGAACTGTCGCGGTCGGACTCGCCGTCGATCTCCACCGCGAGCACGACCACGGTGGCGCTCGCGGACAGCAGCCCGTCGCTCTGGATCTCCTCGGCGGCGCGTCGGCGGTCCTCGGCGTCGGGCGAGAGCAGGTTCCGCAGCGCGGCCTCGGCCACGGACCGCTCGCGCTCGTGCAGCAGCATGCGGCGGTAGAGGATCACGCCGATGGTCTCCGCGGCGTCCACGGCGGTCTGGACGGTGCTGTCGGTGAGGTCTCGGTCGGCGTCGATGAGCCAGAGGAAGCCCAGCAGGACCCCGTGACAGCGGACCGGGACGCACAAGCGGGGCAGGAGGCCGTAGTCGGAGTCGGGGTGCCCTCCGATGCGGCCCGGCGCGGTCCAGTCGGCGATGCCGTGCCCCAGGACCCAGCGTTGCAGGTGGTGCGGGATCTCCCGGTCCAGGACCGAGCGCACCCGGATGGGGTCCTCGTCGCCGAAGTGCTTGCTGGCCGCGATCAGCCGGATCGCCTGGTCGTCGACGGCGACCGAGCGGCCGAGCCGCACCGCGAGCGCGTCCACCACGGATTGGACGTCGTCGCCGGCCATCGTCCCGCCTCCCGCCGTTCGCCGCTGGGCCATCATCCTCACCCGGATCGGCTCCGCGATCAACAGTTGTCGCGGGTTTTCGGCCCGAACGTGCTACAGCTGTCGGTGGGGCGGCCTGTGCGTTCCTCAGATCATGGAGGCATGGAGGAGTCATACAGCCACATCGTCGTCGGGGCCGGGGCGCTGGGGACGGCGACCGCCTACCGGCTCGCCCGGGGCGGCGCGCGCCGGGTCCTGGTCATCGAGCAGTTCGCCCTGGGCCACGGTTTCGGCGCGTCGGAGGACCACTCCCGGATCATCCGCCACACCTATCACGCCGCCAAGTACGCGACGCTGACGCAGGCGGCGTACGACGCCTGGGCCGAGGTCGAGGAGGAGAGCGGCGTCCGCCTCGTGCACAAGACCGGCGGCCTGGACCTCGCGGTGTCCGGGACCGAGGCCGCCGAGGTGGAACTGCGCAACTACCGCGCGGCGATGGACGTCTCGGGGGTCGGCTACGAGGTCTTGGACGCCGTCGAGATCCGCAAGCGCTGGCCGCAGTGGCGGATCGGCGACGATGTCGAAGGGCTCTACCAGGCCGACGGCGGGATTCTGGACATCCGCAAGGCGAACGCGGTGCATACCGCCCTGGCCCGCGCGCTCGGCGTCGAGTTCCTGCCCGAGACCGCCGTCACGGATCTGATATCGACGGACAGCCACGTCACCGTGGTCACCGACCGGGGCCGCTTCACGGCCGAGTCGGTGGTGCTGGCCGTCGCCTCCTGGACCCCGAACCTGCTGCCCCGGCTCGGGATCCGCTGGCCGATCAGCCTGAGCCAGGAGCAGGTGTGCTACTTCGTGCCGTCGGTGCTCCGGGACTTCACGATGGAGCGGTTCCCGGTGTGGATCTGGCACGCCGAACAGGTCTGGTACGGGTTCCCGATGTACGGCGAGACCGCGATCAAGGTGGCGCGGGACCTGAGCGGCCGCTTCGTCACGTGGGACACCCGGTCTTACGTGCCGGATCCGGCCGAGACCGCGAGAGTCGCGGAGTTCATCGCAGAGCTGATGCCCACCGGTGCCGGACCGGAGCTGCTGAGCAAGACCTGCGTCTACGACATGCCGCCGGACCGGGACTTCGTGCTGGACGTGCTGCCCGGCCACCCGCGGATCGCCATCGGCATCGGCTCCGGCCACGCCGGCAAGTTCGCCGCCCTGATCGGGCAGATCCTCGCCGACCTGGCCACGACTGGGAGCACGCCGTACCCGATCGATGCCTTCCGAGCCGATCGGCCGGCGCTCACCGATCCGGGGTTCGAGCCGGCCTTCCGGCTGGTCGGGTGAGGTGAACGGTCAGACCTGGTCCGGCTCGACGAAGAACCAGTGCTCGACGATCCGGCCGTCGACGACGCGGACCAGGTCCATGCCGCGGGTCTCGGTGCCGTCGGAGCCTGGGGCGCCGTTGAGCCGGTAGAGGTTGGCGACCCATTCGCCGTTCTCCAGGGTTCGCTCGGTGACGACCTCCAGGCCGGACGCCATCAGACCCTCCCATTTCCGCCGCCAGTCCGCGTGACCGACCGTCTGCCCCTGATCGCGGGACTCCGGGGCGATCAACCCGAGGGCGCCGTCCACGTCGCCCTCGGCGCGGGCCCTGATCACGGCCTGGACGACGTCGCTCGGTCCTGCTTCCGTACCCAACAGACTCACCTCCCGTTGAAACGGGGAGATGTCCCCGTTTCCTGGTGTAGGATGCTACGGGGACTACTCCCCGTTTCGCAAGGAGGCTCGGTATGCCGCCGTCACCGCCGCGTCGCGCCGACGCCGCACGCAACCGCGAACGGCTGCTCACGGCCGCCGACAGCGTGCTGAGCAGCCATGGCGCGGCCGCGTCGCTGGACGAGATCGCCCGGCTCGCGGGCGTCGGCAACGCCACGCTCTACCGGCACTTCCCGACCCGGGCGCGGCTGATCGAGGCCGTGTACGAGCAGCGGATCGGCGAGCTCTGCGACAGCGCGCGGGACGTCTCGGCGGCCCCGGACCCGGGTGCGGCCCTGACGACGTGGCTGCGCGCCGTCGCAGCGCACGTCGCCACCAGCCGCCTGCTCCGGGAGGCGTTCCTCGCCGACCATCCGGGTCCCGCCGACGTCGAGCCGCCCCAGGCGACCGCGTGGCACGAGGCGTTGTACGAGGCCGCCGCGCCGCTGCTGTCCCGGGCCCAGGACGCCGGCGCGGCACGGCCCGACATCGGCATCGCGGAGTTGCTCATGTTCCTGACCGCCGCCACCCGCACCGCCCCGCAGTCCGCAGACCGCGCTGTGGAGCTGCTGATGGAGGGCGTGCTCCCGCGATCTGTTCCGGCAGCCTGAGCCCACCGCTATGGTGTGCCGATGAGCACGAAGACAGGCATCGAACTCGGTGCGGAGGCTGCCCGCCGCCTGCGGCGGTGGGGTTCGGCCGAGTGCGAGATCGAGCCGGGCCTGACCGACGAGGAGTTCACCCGGATCGAGGACGAGCTCGGGTTCCGGTTCGCCGACGACCATCGGGCGTTTCTCGCCGCCGGCCTGCCGGTCAGCGTGCCGTACGACGACCCGCCCGGCGTCCTGCGGGCCTGGGCCGAGCCGTGGCCGGACTGGCGCGACGGCGACCGTGCGGCGTTGCGCAGGCAGGTGGCCTGGCCGCTTGAGTGCGTGGAGAACTACGTCGAGCACTACGGCTTCTGGCCTCCGGAGTGGGGTTCACGTCCGGAGGCTCTGGAAGAGGCACTGTCGGTGGCTCGGAAGGAGTTGGCCGAGGTCCCGGTGCTGGTTCCGGTGTACGCGCATCGGTTCCTGCCGGCCGGCCGCGGCACCCACGGCCATCCGGTCCTGTCCGTCTATCACACCGACACCATCTACTACGGCGCCGACCTGGCCGAATGGGTCCTAGCCGAATTCGCGGACGAGGGTACAAGCAAGCCGGGCCTCGACCGCGTGCCCGAGTCTCCGCAGGCGACGGTGCGGTTCTGGCGGGACGTGCTGTAGTCCGGCGGGCTCAGACCTTTGCCATTGCCATTGCCATTGTCAGTCGTCCGCCAGATGCCGATCGAAGAAGTCGAGCATGCGGACGCCGAGGTCGATCACGGCCGGTCGCTGCCGCACCCCGTGTCCCTCCTCCGGGTAGATCACGAGCGTGCTCTCGCGGCCGTGCTCGACCAGCGCGCGATGGAACATCGCGGCCTGCTCCGGCGGGGTCGCGAGGTCCTTCGCGCCGGCGACCAGCAGGACCGGCGTCCGGACCTGTGCGGCCAGATACAGCGGGCTGCGCAGGCGGTAGTCCGAGGCCGGATCGGACGGGTCGCCGGTCAGGCACAGGCGGTCGAAGCCGGGGAGGTTGGAGGCGAAGTGCTGGCTGACCCAGTCGGTCACCGGCGAGCGGATCACCGCGGCGGCGAAGCGGTCTGAGGTGGCGACCAGCCACGCCGACATGAAGCCGCCGTAGCTGTTGCCGGTGACGCCGATCCGCCCCGGGTCGACGCGGCCGGCCGCGACGAGCGCGTCGACGCCCGCCAGGATGTCGGTGGCGTCGGCGCCGCCCATGTCGTGCAGCCCCGCGCGGACGAAGTCCTGGCCGCGCCCGATACCGCCGCGCATGTTGGGATGCAGCACGGCGTAACCGTGCGCGGCCAGCAGCGGCGTCAGCGGAAAGTGCATCGACCACTCGTCGCGCCAGGCCCACACCGGGCCACCGTGGAGGTGGACGACCAGCGGATGCGGGCCGGGCCCGGACGGGGTGACCAGGATGCCCTCGATCGTGCGGCCGTCCGGCCCCTGCCACGCCACCGGTTCCGACGTGCCGCCGGAAGCGGCCAGGTACCGCGAGCCCGCGTGCGCCAGGGACAGCCGGCGTTCCGCGGCGCCGTCCGCGCTGAGCGTCGCAACGGCGCGCGGCTGCCCGTAGCCGTGGGTGACCAGGGCTGTCGTGCCACCGGACGCGGCCAGGTCGGGCAGCAGGTCGCCGCAGGTCTGCGACGTCCGCCACAGGGTCCGGCAGGCGCCCGAGGAGACCGTGTACTCGCCGATCACCGTGTCCAGGCCGTGCAGCGCGGCGAACAACACATGGTCGTCGTCCGTCCAGATCTGGGCCGTGATGTCGTCCCCGAACTCGGTGACGCCTCCGGTGGCCACGTCGACGACCGTGAGGCGCCCGGCGTACAGGCCGCGGTCGCTCATCCAACCCACCACCGCCGAGACCAGCGTGCCCGACGGATTCGCCGCCGGGATGCCCACCTGCGCCTCCGGTCGCAGAACACTGCGCAGCCGGCCGGAGGCGACGTCCAGGAGGGCCAACTCGGCGCCGTACCAGTCCGACTCGGTGGGCCCTTCCGACGCCACGCACACCACGGACCCGGATCCGGCCCACGCCGCCTGCCAGACCGTGGTCCCGGACGGCGAAACACAGGTCGCCTCGGAGCCCGCGAGCTCCACCAGCCATACGCGGCGCGCGCCGGACGGGGGATCTGCTCCGGAGACCTCCGGCAGCCAGCCGGGCAGCGACGCGTCCCCCGGCAGATAGCCCGAGCCGTGGACGTCGGATCGGGACGCGCCGGGCTCGGCCGAGCAGACCGACAAGGCCCCGCCGTCCGGGCGCCACGCGACGCTCTCGGGGAATCCGGGCACCGCATAGCGCGCCTCGACCACCAGCGCGGAACTCCCGACGACGATCTCGCGGTCCGGGCCGCCTGCAATCCAGGCCAGCCGCCGACCGTCCGGCGACCAGCACGGCGCGCTGCCCTCCGGCGCGGTGTCGAGACCGCCGACAAGCGCACCGGAGTCGAGGTCGAGCACCGCGATCCGCCGGACCGGCTCAGCCTCCCCCTTCGCCGTCACCAGAGCAGTGAAGGCGACTGCCCGACCGTCAGGCGACACGGCCAGCTCGACCGCGTTGTCCAGGTCGCCGTCCCGGCCCTCGACCCGGTCGAAGAACTCGGCGACAGTGTCAGCCCGCTTCATCGTCATCCCGTTCGTCATCCCTATCGCCGAGCCGGCATCGCTTCGAGCACGGCCTTCTCCGTCGCGAAGTCCTCCCGCGCGAACCGGTCGAGCCGATACGACGACGGGTCCACCCAATCCGATCCGCCGTCCAGCACCACATCCGCCAGCAACCGCCCGAGCCCCGGACCGTGCGTGACCCCGGCCTCATTGTCGCCGGTGAGCACGTGCAGCCCCTCGACGCCCGGCACCGGGCCGGCGAGGAACTTCCGGTCCGGCGTCATACACGGAATCCCCTGAAGCCACCACGACATCGAGATGTCGTGCGACGGCACCAGGGCCCGCAGCTTCGGCACCAGCACCTCGTCGAGCCGTTCGACCAGCTCTGGGAAGCCCGGCCGACTTGTGACGCCCACCGCACTGCCCATCTCGTACGACGGTGCGTACCCATCGCCGTTGCCCCAGGTGAGGCCGCCGCGATGCTCCCGGACCCAGAGCCCGTACAGGTCCGGCACCATGAGGGTCGGCATCGTGCCCGGCACCCCGGACGGCGGGGACACCACCCGCGTCGCCACCATCCGCAGCAGCGGCACCCGCCACCCGACCGCCGCCAGGAGTTCGTTCGTCCACGCCCCGCACGCCAGCACCACCTTCGGCGCGCGGATATCCCCGGCGTCGGTGCGCACCCCGGCTACGGCGCCGTCGCTCACGAGCAGTTCGGTGACCCGGGTCCGCTCCCTGAGCTCGCCGCCGAGCTCGGCGACCCGCGCGGCGAGCGCCCGGGTGGCACGCCCCGCGCTGATCTGGATCCCGCCGGGGTGCAGAGCACCGCCGAAGACCGCCTCCGCCGGAACGACGCCGCCAGTCACCTCGGCCACCTGGGCCGGGGACACCTCACGCGTCCCGGCCGGGGCCAGCCGGTGCCCGACGACCGGCTCGACCCAGCTCTTCCAGCCCTCCTCGGTGGTGGCCAGGTAGAGGTTGCCGTTGACCTTGCACTCGACGGTGGGGTCGGCCTCGGCCAGCGACCGGTAGAAGTCGATGCCGTACTGCTCCAGGGCGAGTTCGGTCTCGGTCAAGAAGTGCGCGTATCCGGCTGCCCACAGGCCGACGAAGCCCGCCCCGGCGCCCGAGGTGGCCGCCGCCGAGGTCCCGGCCTCGACCACCACGACCCGGCCCGCGCCGCGGGTGAGCAGATGGTGGGCCACCGACGTGCCGAGCACGCCCGCCCCCACGACGATGACGTCGGCGACCTCGTGTTCAGAGTGGTCAGACATCAGTACCTCTTCTTTTTGTCGTCGGTTCGTCGTCGGTCGCAGATCTGGAGGTTCTAAAGTCCGGCGTCGGCCAGGAGCTGCGCGTAAGCCCGGTAGAAGTCCAGGACGGAAGCCTCGTCGGCGGCCAGCGGCCCCGGCACGTACGACTGCGACCTGACACCCAGCTGCGCGCGCTCGCACAGTTTCCAGTCCTGCCGGTTGGTCTGGTCCCAGACCTTGATGAGGTTGTCGACGTCGTAGTCCGTGCCGGCCTCGGCGGAAGGGTGGACGAGCCAGCTCACCCGCACCTTGGTGCTGCCGAGCCCGTCGGGCGAGTCCGTCAGGACGATCGCGTAATCAGGGCTGCACACCACAGCGACCGTCGGCTTCAGGTGGATCGCGACGGTGTACGGATCGCGCCCGGCGGCGAACTCGCCGAGCAGCTTGGCGACCGCCGGCCGGCCGTCGACGGTCAGCGACACCGCGTCGGACCGCAGCGGCAGCTTCGCGTACTGCACGCGCCGGTCGTCGCTGCGCTGGACGTCGCATTCCCGCCAGTCGGGCTCGTTGATCGAGGCGAGGTCGAAGGCCTTCAGGAACTCGGGGTGGTTCGCCATGCAGTGATAGCACTCCTGGGCGTTCTCCCAGACCAGCTTCCAGTTCGCCGCGACCAGGTAGTCCTCGGTGTGCACGACCCGCGCCTCGGCCAGCGCGAACGGCGCGACGACGGCCTCGCCGTCGGCGAACAGGGCACCGACGCCCGGCCCGGGGTCGGCGGCGAGGTTGACGAAGACCAGCCCCTGCCAGACCTCGACGGCCACGGTCGGCAGCGGATGTTCCGCCGGATCGAAGTCCTTGCCCATCCTGGGCGCGCCGAGCAACGACCCGTCCAGGCGGTAGGTCCACTGGTGGTAGGGACACACGAAGCGCCGTGCGCTGCCGCAGCCCTCATCGACCAGGCGCGCGCCGCGGTGGCGGCACACGTTGTAGAAAGCTGAGATCGTCTCGTCATTGCCGCGCGCGACGATGACGCTCTCGTCGCCGCTCGCCACGGTCAGGTACTGTCCCGGCCGGGCGATCTCCGACACGTGGCCGGCGTACAGCCAGCTGCGCTGGAACACCGCGGCGAGTTCGGCCTCGTACAGCTCCGGCGAGGTGTAGAGCTCACGGGGCATGCCGGTACGCGCGGCGATGTGCTGCTGGACGGTTTCGCTATAGGCGGCGGTCATTCTTGTTCTCCTGACTCTTCTTCCGCACTGAGCGGCCAGCCGTCCAGGAACGCGCGGATGAGGGCGAGATAGCAGTCGGCGTTGGCGGCCTCGAAGATGGTGTGGCCGTTGTGGTTCAGGGTCAGCCACTCCGCGCCGGGGATGCCTTCGGCCATGACGCGGTTGGTGGAAGCGTCGGACATGTCCCGGCCGCCGTGGACGACCAGAGTCGGGACGGCGATCTCGGCCAGGCGCGCCTCGACGTCCCAGTCGCGCAGCGCGCCGTCGGCGAACCAGAGCCGGTAACCCCACAGCCCGCGCCCCGCCGGGCCGGGGGACAGGGCCTCGGCCGTGGCCAGTTCGGCCGCGTCCATGTCCCCTTCCGTCGCGAAGCGAGCGAGCCAGCGCGTGACGGCCGACCGGTACGCCGGCGAATCGTGGTCGCCGAGCATGTCGGCGGTGATCGCGGCGGCCGTCTCGGACGCCGACAGGGTCGCGCGGAGCTGGTCCAGGAAGCCGATGGTGATTCGCGCGGTGCTGGCCGCCGTGTTGGACAGCACGAGCCGGTCAGCTCGGCTGGGGCGGTCCAGGACGTACTGGAGCGCCAACATGCCGCCCCAGGAATGGCCCAGGATCTCGGTCCCAGCGAGCCGGTCGCCGAGCTCGGCGGCGAAGTGCCGGCGAACGGCTTCGACGTCCGCGGCCGCGCCTCGGACCGTCCACTCGTACTCCGGGCCCGGGACGTCGGACTTCCCGGTCCCGAGTTGGTCGAAGGTGACCACGGTGCGGTCGGCGCCGGCCAACCGGTGCAGCGGATCCAGGTACCCGCCGCCGTCGCCGCCGGGGCCGCCGTGCAGCCCGATCAGCAGCCGTCCGCCGCTTCCGGAAACCGTGCAGGACAACCGGAATCCCTCATCCGTGGTGACACTCACGTTCCTCCTCACGGCTCTCCTCCGGGGTGTCGGGCCAGCGTCGGCGCGGCGGCGATCAGCCGCCGGGTGTAAGGGTGCTGCGGCGCTCGCAGGATCTGCCCGGTCGGGCCGCTCTCGCAGACCAACCCGTGTTCCAGCACCAGGACCCGGTCGGCGGCGACCGCGACGACGCCGATGTCGTGGGTGATGAGCAGAACCGCCACGCCGAGATCGGCGCGCAGGCTCGCCAGAACCTCGATGATCGCCGCCTGTACCGAGACGTCCAGAGCCGAGGTGACCTCGTCGCAGACCAGCACGTCGGGCCGGGCGGCCAGGGCGCGGGCGATGGCGACGCGCTGGCGCTCGCCGCCGGAGAGCTGGTGCGGGAAGCGGTCCGCCAGCCGGGCGGGCAGCCGTACCCGCTCCAGCAGCGCGGGGACCTCCGCCCGGGCGTCGGCCGCGGACAGGCCGCGCAGCACGCGGCCGGGGCGCGCGAGGTCTTCGCCGATGCGGCGCCGGGGGTTGAGCGACTGGAACGGGTTCTGGAAGACGTACTGGATACCGCGCCGCTGCTCGACGGTGCGCTTGCGGATCCGGTCGGCGAGTTCCGTCCCGGCCAGGGTGATCGTCCCGGCCTCGGGGCGGTGCAGACCGACCAGGCAGCGCGCGATCGTCGACTTGCCGCTGCCGGACTCCCCGACCAGGGCCACGCACTCGCCGGCCGCGACGTCGAAGGTGATGTCCTCGGCCGCGACGACGGTTTCGGCGCGGCCCCGGTGCGTGGCGCGCAGTCCGGTGACGCTCAACGCCGCCGCCCGGGCCGCTGCCGCCTCGTGGGAGCCCAGCGCCGGACCGGCCTCGACCGGCGGTGTGGCGGCGTGGTGCAGGCAGCGGACCAGGTGCCGGCCGCCGGGGGCGAGGTCGGGGCCGGTGCCGGAGCCGGGGCCGGGGCCGAGGTCGATCAGCTCCGGCAGCGCCTCGACACAGGCGTCGGTCCGCTGCGGGCAGCGCGGGGCGAAGGGGCATCCGGTCGGCCGGTCCTCGACGCCGAGCGCGGTGCCCTCCATCGGGACCAGGGCGGTCGGCTGCCGGTGGTTCGGGATCGACTGGATCAGGCCCTTGGTATAAGGATGCCGCGGGTTGTTCAGCAGGTCCGCGGTCGGCCCTTCCTCCACCACGCGCCCCGCGTACATGACGGCCATCCGGTCGGCGATCTGGGAGACGACGGCCAAGTCGTGCGAGACGTAGACGATGGAGACGCCGCGCTCCTGGCGCAGCCGTCGTACTTCCCGCAGCACGCTCTGCTGCGTCACGACGTCGAGCCCGGTGGTCGGCTCGTCCATGACCACGACCGGTGGTTCGCAGCCCAGCGCCATCGCGATGGTGACTCGCTGCTGTTGTCCGCCGGACAGCTGGTGCGGCAGGCGGCGCGCGAAGGCGTCCGTATTCGGCAGGTCGACTGCCGCCAGCAGCCCTCTGATCCGCGACGTCCCCTCAACGCCGCGGGCCCTGATCACGTCGCCGATCGAAGCGCCGATCCGCAGCGACGGGTTGAGCGCCTGCCCCGCGTCCTGCGGGACGTAGGAGATCAGCCGTCCCCGCACCTCGCGCAACGCTCCCTCGGACAGGCCGAGCAGGGATTCGCCGTCGACCTCGACCTCGCCGCCGGCGATCCGGGCGCCGCGTGCGGCGTAGCCGAGCAGCGCCAGCGCCATGGTGGTCTTCCCGCTCCCGGACTCGCCGACGATGCCGAGCGTCTGTCCGTGCTCCAGCGCGAGGTCGACCCCGCCGACGATCTCCGCGCCGGCGGCGGTCTGGATCCGCAGGTCCCGGACGGTGAGGATGGGAGCGCCGTGCGCCGCTGGTCCGCTCATCGGTCGCCTCCGGACATGTCGTCGCCGAGCAGGTTGATCGCGAGCGTCAGCACTCCCAGCAGGGCGGCCGGGATCAGCATCGCCGACGGGTTCAGCGCGGCGCCGCCGCGGTTCTCCGAGACCATCAGCCCCCAGTCCGCCGCGGGCGGCTGAAGCCCCAGCCCGAGGAAGTTGACGCTGGCGATCAGCAGCACCGACCAGGTGAACCGCAGCCCGATGTCGGCGGCCAGGGTGCGCGAGATGTTCGGCAGGATCTCTCTGCGCAGCACGGAGAAGGTGCTCTCGCCCCGAGCCACCGCTGCCTCGACGTAACCGCGCACCGACTGCTCCAGCGCGGCGGTTTTGACGATGCGTGCGATCGGCGGCAGCTGGACCACCGCGCTGGCGATCACCACGGAGCCGATGCCGCGTCCGGCGGCGGTCGCCAGCAGCAGCAGGAACACCAGAGCGGGGAAGGACAGCAGGACGTCCACGACCCGCATCAGGACACTGTCCAGCCACGACCGCGAGTAGCCGGCCACCAGGCCGATCGTCAGGCCGCCGGCATACGCCAGCAGCGTCGCCAGGCCCGAGTACAGCAGGACACTGCGTCCGCCGCTCAGGACACGGGAGAGCACGTCGCGGCCCAGGAAGTCGGCGCCCAGCGGCAGCCGGCCGCTGGGCGGCGTGTAGGGCGCGGCCAGCGTCCGGTTCGGGTCGTGCGGTGCGAACCAGGTCCCGGTCAGGGCGATCAGGACCACCAGGAGCAGCAGCGCCAGCCCGACGCGTCCGGAGACGGTCCTGGGTATCACCCGAGTCATCGCCCGAGTCGTCACGCGAGTCGTCGGGCTGCTCATGCAGCACCGGTCCGCAGCTTGGGCACCGCCACCATCACCGCGAGGTCCGCGACGATCGTGGTGGCGATGTAGAAGGCCGCCAGCAGCATGGTCACCGACTGGACCTCCGCGTTGTCGTGGATGCTGACCGCGTCGACCAGCTCCTTGCCGATACCGGGGTAGCCGAACAGGTACTCGACGATCAGCAGGCCGCCGACGAGGTACTGCGCGACGAGCGCGAAGACCTGGATGCTCGGCGCGATCGCGTTGCGCAGCGCGTACCGGCGCACGACCCGGCCCTCGGCGATGCCGTTGAGCCGCGCCACCGCCACCGTGTCGGCGCCCAGCGCCTCCAGCATTCCGGCCCGGACCATCCGCGCCGCCGGCCCCGCCGTCACCCCGACCAGCGTCAGCACCGGGAGCACCAGCACGGACGGAGTGGCCAGCGGGCTGCTGCCCGGAGCCACGACCGACACCGGCGGCAGCACGTCCAGCCAGCCGAAGAAGACGGCCAGCAGCACTGTGCCGAGCACGAACTCCGGCAGCGCCGAGGGCACCAGGGTCGTCACCGAGATCAGGTGGTCCTGCCAGCGTCCGGCGCGCAGCGCCGAATACACGCCGAGCAGCACCGAGACCACGGCGATCGGGACGAAGGCGCAGAGGGCCAGGACCGCCGAGTCACCGAGCTTGCCGGAGACCTGGCTCCAGACGCTGACCTGGCCGCCGGAGGCGAATCCGGCGGCGGAGTCGCCGAGGTCGCCGTGCAGCAGCCCGGTCAGCCAGTGCCAGTACTGGACCGGGATCGACTGGTCCAGACCCATGCGGTGCCGCAGGTCGGCCAACGCCTGGCCGGTGGCCTGCTTGCCGAGGATGGCGCTCGCGGCGTCGCCGGGCAGCACCGACGCCGCGGCGAAGACCAGGACGGACAGGATCAGCAGCGTGACCACGCCGGCGGCGACGCGCCGGATCGCCATCAGGGCCAGCGGGTGCGACGACAGGAACCCTGATCGTGTCAGGGGCCCGTGGGCCGTGCGGCTCGGAGAGCCTGGCGGTCGGCGGCTCATGCGACGAAGTACGCTTCCGCGAGCGAGGTCGGCAGCCCCAGGTTCTGGGACACCCCGGGCACGATGCCGCCGACCTTCTTCGAGGCGGCGTCGAGGTTGTCGCAGTTGCCCCACCAGATGTAGCCGCCGCTGTCGTATTGCTCCTGCTGGACGGCGTCCCACGCCATCCGCGCCGAGGCGTCGTCGGGTGCTGACGTCGCGGCGTCGATGAGGTCGGCGGTGCGCTGGCTCGTCCAGTGGGTCTCGTTGCCGGGCGCGCCCTTCAACAGCGCCGTCTGGTAGAACGAGCCCAGGCTCGTGATCCCCTGCCAGATCGTCTGTGCGAACGGCATGGTCAGGTAGTCGCGGGTCGGGTCGAAGTAGGCGTCCGGGTCGACCTGCGAGATCTTCACGGTGACGCCGGCGTCTTTGGCCTGCTGCTGGAAGAGCGTCGCGGCCTCGACCATCCCGGGCGCCGCCGCCGAGGTCTGGAGCCGCAGGGTCAGGCCCGAGGCGTGCCCGGCCTGCGCGAGCAGGTCCTTGGCCTTGGCCAGGTCGCGGGTGCGCTGCGGCAGGGCGACGTCGTAGTACGGCAGGGCTCTGCCGTACAGGTCGTTGGCCACGGTGCCGAATCCGTTGAGGGCGACATCGACCAGCTGCTGGCGGTCGACCAGCAGCCGCAGCGCCTGACGGATGCGCGGATCGGTGAACGGCTCCTGGTCGATGGCCGTGTAGAAGGCTTGTGCGGTGAGTCCGGGACTGCGCAACAGCCAGAAATCCTCCGAGATCGAGGACTTGGCCTGCGCGTACGGCAGCTGGGCCATCACGTCGGTCTGCCCGCTCAGCAGGGCGTTGAGACGAGCGGTGTCGTCCTTCAGGGAGAGCAGCCGGAGCTCGTCCACGTACGGCTTGCCGGTGTCCCAGTAGACGGGATTGCGCTTGCAGACGCTCTGCTGACCCTGGTCGAGCGAGACGAAGGTGAACGGTCCGGTCCCGATCGGCTTGGTGAAGTCCTTCGCGCCGGCCTGGACGATCCACGCCAGCGCGATGGTCTCGGGGAACCGCGTGTCGGGGCTCTTGAGCGGCACCACGACCGTGTTCGGGTCCTTCTTCGAGACCTTCGCGGTGTCGACGTTGGCCACCGCGGGTCCCAGCCCGCTGCCGGGCGTCTCCATCCATTGGAGGGAGTAGACGACGTCGTCGGCGGTGAACGGCTTCCCGTCGTGCCAGGCGACGCCCGGCCGTAGTTTGAAGGTCCAGGCCGAGCCGGAGGCGTCCGAGGTCCAGGACGTCGCCAGCGCCGGACGAAGCCTCATGTCCGGCCCGTAGGTGATCAGCGGATCGAACACGGCGCAGGTCATGGCGACGTTGATCAGCGCGGAGGAGGCGGCCGAGGGGTCGAACGACTCGCCCTTGCCGGCCCCCACCATCCCGATGCGCAACGTCCCGCCGGGCTTGGGCGCGCCGGTCGGCGCCGCGGTGCTCTGGGCCATGGACGGCTGCCGCCCGCACCCGGCGAGCGAGGACGCGCCCAGGCCGAGCAGGAGCCCGGCGGCGGACGCGTCGCGAAGGAAGCTACGTCGTGAGTAACTGGTTCCGGTCACAGCCGACTCCCGCAGAGTGTCGGTTCGGGAAACATTGGTGCTGCTGACGCCGCAAGTGTCGCAACGCGCCGCTGACCTGCGCACGCATCAAGAGCTGCGAGATCAAGAAGTTCACCGCTACAGCTGTAGCGGTGGCCGCGGTAGCGGCGGTGGTCGGAGGCGGTCGGAGGCGGTGATGGCACAGCTGGAACGCGGTCTTCGCGTCAGTGACGGCGCCGAGGCGCGGCTGGATAACGTCGTCCGCGACGCGCAACAGGCGCTCTACCTGCGCTACGCCAACCGGATGACCAACAAAGCGGTGCCGCGCAGCATTGCCGCGGTCGCCTCGCACGCGATACTGGGGCGATGGTGTCCGATGAGCTGCGGCACGTAGCGGAGGCGTTGGGCGAGTCGGCGGTCGCAGCGCGGGTGCTGGCCGGCGGGTTCTCCCACGAGACCTCTTTGCTCACGCTGGACGGTGGTCGGGTCGTGGTCCGATTCGGCGGCGCCGATCATGCCGTCGAGGCCGCTGTCATGGACGCTGCTCGGACGTACGTTCCGGTTCCGCAAGTGCTCAAGCTCCTCGACACCGGGCCGATGGACGGCAGCGCTCGGTCGGCCATGGTGCTGGAGTACGTGATCGGGACGCCGCTGAGCGAGGTGCTCGACGGTGCCGAGACCGAGGCCGGGGAGCTGGAACGGCTCGGTGCCGAGGTCGGGCGCGTGGCCGCCCGGCTCGGCGCGGTGAGGTTCAACAGTCCTGGGTTCTTCGCCGATGCCCGGCTGAGTGTCACTCCGGGGCCTCCGTGGTCGCAGCAGCTCCCCGAATTCGCCGCGCAGTGTATGTCGGCCATGCCCGAGGCGCGGTTGGACGCAGCCACGCGCACGTCCTGGGCAGAGCTCTGCTCGATCCACGCCCCGGCCCTGGTCGGAGTCGACGACCAGGCCCGCTTGGTCCACTCCGACCTGAACCCCAAGAACATCCTGGTCACCCGTGCCCACGGCGGTTGGCGGGTCGACGCGATCCTGGACTGGGAGTTCAGCTTCTCCGGCTCTCCGTATGCTGACGCCGCCAACATGGTCAGGTTCCGCGCCGACACCCCCGGCGAGTTCCGAGCCGGTTTCCGCGCGGCCTTCGCCGAGCACCTGCCGGCCGACCTGCGGTCCGGCGAGGACTGGCTTTACCTCGGGCGGGTCATGGACATGTTCGCCCTCAGCGATTTGGTGACCCGCCCCGCCGGGCATCGCGTCGCCGACCAGGCGGCACAAGAGATCCGTCGCTGGGTTGCCCACGGAGTACCCGATTCCTGGTGAGGCTTCGGCCGGAGAAAGTGTGTGGACACCGCCGCGGCGAGGCGGAAACAGTAGGCGCATGGAGACCGACAGCCAGCGGAACCGGATCGCGTGGGAAGCAGCGTCGGAGAAGCACGTTCTCGAATACCAAGAACATCTGGCTCAGGCCAGGGACGAGTGCTCGCTGTTCGCTGCCGAGCTGGACCTGCTGCGGCCCGTCCTGGCGTCCGCACCCGAGGCCGTGCATCTGCAGAGCGGCCACGGTCTCGACGACGTCGCCCTGGTCAAGGCCGGCGCGCGCCAGGTCGTCGGCGTCGACTTCAGCCAGGTCGCGGCGACGGCGGCGCAACGGCGCGCGGACGAGTTGGGCGTGGCATGCCGCTATGTGGTCGCGCAACTGCCGGGCGCGCCTCTGCGCGACGCCTGCGCGGACCTCGTCTACACCGGCAAAGGCGCGCTGATCTGGCTCCCGGACCTGCGCGCGTGGGCCGCCGACGTCGCCCGCCTCCTGCGGCCCTCGGGGCACCTGTTCGTCTACGAGGCCCACCCGGCGGTGCCTCTGTGGACCTGGGACGAGGACGAGCCCCGCATCCGGCCCGACCGCGGCTACTTCGCCCGCTCGCACGTCAACGACACCTTCCCCGCGCGCGGAGCGGTGGAGTCGCAAGCCACCTTGGCGGACATCATCAACGCGGTACTCTCCGCCGGCCTGGAACTCCTGCACGTCGCAGAGTACGCCGAACCCTTCTGGCGCCCCGACGGCATCGCCGCAGCGGCATGGGAAGGACGGCTGCCGAACGCCTTCTCGCTCCTCGCGCGGCGGAGGCATGACGCGGTCGTGTAACTTCCGCCGCGACATCTAAGCGGCCGAGCTCAGTCGCCGCCGGCGAGGTATTCCGCCAGCGGTACTGAGACGCCCGGAGCCGTGGCGGTGATCCACACGTTGTCGCAGCGTTCGACTGCCCAGTCGATCGCCTCCTGCGGGCTCTCGGCGTGCGACTCGAACCGGCCGAGGACGTCCCGCATGGTCGCCAGCCCGCCCTCGGTCGCGGCGGTCCAGATCGCCGTCCAGGTCGCCAGCTGGTGCCCCGCGACCGCGGCGAACGCGGGGGAGCGCTCGTGGAAGGGCTGGAACGAGATCACGATCTGCGCCGGGCTCGGCGGCCCGGGATCCCGCCAGTCCTTCTCGGCGGCCACGTGCTGTCGGGCCTGTTCCTCGGTGAGCCCTCCAACACGCATGAGGAAGTCGATTCGATACTGCTCCTCGTCGCGCATGCTGCCTACGGTAGGTGCTCACGACCGGGTGTGCCGCCGAACGGTCGGGCTCCTGCCGCCGGCGCCCGAGGCGGTCGACCGGCTCTTCGAGCTCTGTCGGCCGAAGTGAATCCGCGCCCCCGTTTCAGATCGCGCGATCCGGCCATGGTGAGGAAACTGTGACGCTCTTCACGAGAGTGTTCCGCTCCCCACGAGAGAAGGCGTCCACCATGGACGAACGCCGCTCAGGATCAGGCATCGCCCGCTTCATCTCAGCGCTCTTCGCCGTCATCGCGATCATCCTGATCGTGCACATCGTCCTCGTCTTCGCCGACGCCTCGACGACCTCCACGGTCGTGAAGGACATCGGCGACATGGCCGCCAAACTGGCCTGGGGCTTCAAGTCCTTGTTCTCCTTCGACAACGCGAAGCTCACCGTCTTCGTCGACTACGGCCTGGCCGCGCTGGCCTACCTGCTGGTCGGCGGCGTCGTGGTGCGGCTGTTCCGCACCGCCGCCTAGACCCGCGGGCGCGGGACGGTGAACCGGATCCGCGCAGCCGTGCGGCGCTTCGACTCCTACCAGCAGCGGCATCCCTGGGCGGGGTTCCCGGTCGCCGTCGGCAGGAAGTTCAGCGATGACCGGGCCGGCTCCCTCGGCGCGGTCATCGCCTGCTACGCGTTCCTGTCCGTGTTCCCGCTGCTGTTGGTCCTGGTCGTCGTCCTCGGCGTCGTGCTCCACGGCCATCCGGCACTTCAGCAGAAGGCGCTCGGTTCCGCGCTCGCGGACTTCCCGGTGATCGGCGGCGCCCTGCGGACGAACGTGTCCGGCCTGCACCGGACCGGGCTGAGCCTGGTCCTGGGCCTGCTCGGCACGATGGTCGGCGCGCGGGGCGTCGCGAACGCGGCGCAGTACGCCTTCAACACCGTCTGGGCCGTGCCCTACAAGCGCCGACCCGGCTTCCCCGGGGCGCAGTTCCGCAGCTTCGCGGCGATCGGAGTGATCGGTCTGGGGGTGCTGACGACGCCCGCGCTGTCCGGCATCGCCGAAGGCGTCTCCCACCTGTCGGTGCTGGTGCAGGCCGGGGTGCGCGCGGCGGCGTTCGTGACGTCGCTGGCGTTGAACGTCGTGCTGTTCTGGCTGGGCTTCCGGATCACCACGGCCGCCGAGGTGCCCACCCGAGCGCTGCGCACCGGGGCGATGCTCGCGGCGGTGGCCTGGCAGATCCTGCAGGCTGCGGGCGGCTACTGATCGGCCACGAGCTGCGCCACGCCAGCACTCTGTACGGTGTGTTCGGGCTGGTCCTCGGGCTGCTGTCCTGGCTGCACATCCAGGCGCAGCTCACGCTCTTCGTGGTCGAGGCCGACCGGGAGTCCTTCACCGCCTACGCCAAGGTCGAGGAACGGCATGACGAGGTCACCGTGGACGTCACCGTCGACGATTCCGGCGGCGGACGGTAGCCGGCGGCGCGTGCCGGTCCGGCCGGACCGCCGGGCCCCATCGCGATCAGTCTTGTCCCAGCACTGACTCGGCGCCGGGCAGCGCCGCACCGGCCTCGGTTTCGGCCGCGCGCTGCTCGACGAATGTCTTGAATCGCGCGGTGTCGTCCCTGACCTGGTGCCCGTCCATGCCGAGAAGGCGACCGGCCCGTTCCGCCAGACCGCGCGGCTGCCAGGTGAGCTGAACGGTCACGCGGGTGTCGTGGTCGCCGAGGCGTTGGAACGTCACCATCCCGGCGTGGCCGGTGTCCCCGCCGGTGCTCTGCCACGCGATGCGTTCGTCGGCGATCTGCTCGGTGATCTCGGCGTCGAACTCCCGCCGCACACTGCCTATCGTGATCACCCAGTGGGTGCGTCGGTCGTCGATTCGGCGGACCGATTCCACGCCGTCCATGAACTCCGGGAACGACTCGAACTGCGTCCACTGGTGAAAAGCGGCGCTGATCGGCACGTTCACATCGACCGACTCGATGACCTGACTCATGCGGTGTCCCTTGTCTGGATCCGGGGCTGGGGCTCCTGCTGCCCGCTGCTCACGAGCGCAAACAGGGACACCACAAGCAGGGAGGGCCGGCCGCATGCGGAAGCCCACAGCGTCATTCGGTCCGCATGCGGTCGATGAGGTCGGGGACCTGGACGGTGGCGAAACCGATCCCCACATCGCTGAAGCCGTAGGGGATGACGAGGTTCTCGCCGTGGCGGATCGCACCGCATGAGTACACGACGTTGGGCACGTAGCCGTCGCGCTCCTCGGCGTCCGGGGTCAGGAGCGGCTCGTTGAGGCCGCCGACGACCTTCCGGGGATCCTCCAGGTCCAGCAGCATGGCGCCGATGCCGTAGACGCGCATCGGACCGACGCCGTGGGTCAGCACGAGCCATCCCTCCGGGGTCTCGATGGGCGACCCGCAGTTGCCGCGCTGCACAAGATCCCAGCTCAGTTCCGGCCTTCGCAGAGGCCGCGCATCGCCCCAGACGCGCCCGTCTGTGGACGTGGCGACCGAGGTGCTCTCACGGTCCCATCGGGAAAGAGCCATGTGGACTCCGCCGACGAGCCGGGGGAACAGCGCCATGCCCTTGTTCCGCGCGGCGGGGCCGAGCAGCGGGGAGATGCGGAACGTCCGCAGGTCCGCGGTCTCGATGAGCTGGGGTGCGGTGGTGAAGCCGTCGAAGGCGTTGTAGGTGGCGCGATAGCCGGCCACTCCGCCCTCGTCGGTGAAGCGGACGAAGCGGGCGTCTTCCATCCCGCGCGAATCAGTGGGGCTGATCGGCCGCAGCACCCGCTCGGAGAGGTCGGTGTCCTGGGGGAACTCCAGCAGGTACTGGCACGCCGCGACCCGCCGGATGCTCTCGATCGCGGCGTGCGCGCCGTTGCGGGCCATCAGACCCGCCGGGAGCTCGGCCAGCACGTGTTCGAGGTCCGCGTCGGTGAACTGCGCCGGAAGGCGGTGCAGGAAGTAGGACTGGACTTCGTTGTCGTCCCCCGCCTCGGCCAACCCGCTCTCGAAGAACCTCCGGTCGTACACCGGCGCGCGGGGCCGGCCGGCGCTCGCGAACCGTGACGGTTCGTCCAGGGCGACGGTTCCGTCCGGCCCGATCACCCCGGTGCGGAACTCGACGCAGGACAAGTGTCCTTCGCCGATGGCGCGTGCGCTCAGCACGAAGCGGAGACACCCCGGGGCCAGATCGCTCTGATCAGGGTGCTCGACCAGCGAAGGATTCGTCAGGGCCGCGGCCTCGATCGCGTATTCGCGGGTGAAGTAGGCGCCGATGAGCAGGCGGCGTTGGTCTGAGACCTGCGCCCCGGCCGCGATGCGGTGGCCGACGGTTTCGGAGTGCTCTGCGAACGTCTTCTCCAGATCCCGGTGCCGCGCCGAGAAGTCCGCCAAGGTGCGGGTGTAGGCGCGGTCGACCGTGTCGTCGTCCAGGGCCATGATGCGCTCGAACACCATCGCCGCGCGCGAGACGCTGCCGGGCAGTTCCTCGCCGGGGACGAAGAGGTCGGTGACGACCCGGCGCGGATCGTGGCGCAGTCGCGCTCCGCCTCGGACGACGAGGTCCGCCCGGCCACCGCCGTGCGATGCGGCGTCGACGGTCTCGATCGTCGGTCGCTCCCGGCGGATCGCCGTCCCGGTCACGCGGCGGCCTTGGCCCGGGCGCCGATCAGCGAGGCGGCCAGCGCGCGGTAGGAGCCGGCGACTGCGGACCATTCCAGAGCCGGGGCGACGCGGCCGGAGGCCGCGGCCATCGACGCGGCCAGCCCGGGCCGGGTCAGTACCGAGCGCAGGGCCGCGGTCGTGGCGGCGACGTCCCGGTGCGGGACCAGCAGGCCGGCGCCGTCGGCCAGCAGTTCCACCGCGTGCGGGAACCGGGTGGCCACGATCGGGCGGCGGGCGGCGACGGCCTCGATGAGCACGCCCGAGGTGGCCTGCTCGGTAGAGTCGTAGGGCAGCAGCACGACGTCGGCCTGGCGGACGAGGTCGGTCAGCGCGGCGGTGGTGCGGTAGGCGGGATCGAATTCGACGTCGGCGGACACGCCGAGGGCCAGGGCCCGGGCCTGGAGGGAGTCGCGGTACGCCTCGCCGTCCCGGGCCAGGACCTTGGGGTGGGTCCGGCCGGCGATCAGGTAGCGCGGGGCCGGATCGAGGCCGGCCAGGCCGGCGAACGCCTCGATCGCCCATTCGATGCCCTTGCCGGGTCCGATCAGACCCCAGGTGAGGATCGTCGGGCGCCGGCGGGCCGGGGCGGGCGGGGTGAAGGGGTCGAACGACGCCGGCGGGGACAGCCGCCGGACGCCGGGCGCGCCGTGCGGGATCACCGAGATCTTGCCGGCGTCCACGAGGTAGGACTCGCTCAGCACCCGGGCGGCCGTGTCGGACATGACCACGACGGCCGCGGCGGCGTCCGCGATCCGCTCCAGCACCTGCCGCTGGTGCGGCGAGGGGGCGGGCAGCACCGTGTGCAGCACCACGATCGCCGGAACGCTCAGCCCGGCCAGGACCCGGATCACGTCCGCGCCGTCGCGGCCGCCGTAGATGCCGTACTCGTGCTGCACGACGGCGACGTCGAAGCGGTTGAGCACTCCAGCCGCCGCGGCCGGGCCCTCCGGCGAGCCGTTGACCAGCTGCGCGACCACGTCCGGGTAGACCGCCGGCTGCGCGGCCTCGACGATCCGGACGACGGCGGCCCGGTCGCCCGAGCCCTGCGGCGTGAGGTGCTTCAGCAGCGCCGCGCTGAAGGTCGCCACGCCGCATTGGGTGGGCGGGTATGTGCTGAGAAATCCAAAAGCGGTCATGGCGGAGCCCTCACTGGTTCGGGGATGTGACAGAGTCGATCGGGGCATGCACCGAGCACGGCGGATGAGCCTGTGTTCGAGATGGGATGTCCGAGGCGATCGCGGTGTCCGAACGACCACGGGGCCTGGCCGGGTACCAAGGGCGCGGAGCAGACTGCTCCGCTGTGCCGGCAGGTTGCACCGTCGCTGGAGGGCGGTATCGCATCCCACGGTAGCAGGCCTGCTAGCGCCGGACGGACTGTCCCGAGGCGGTTTGCCCTCGGACGGACCGGGCAGCAGGGGGCCCGCGGTCCAATTCCGCGACCCGCGCACAGCCGTATGGGAGCCGCCATGTCAACGACCGAGGACACCCCTGACGTCATCGCGGTGCTCAGACACGACCACCGGCACGTCGAGGAACTGTTCCAGAAGGTCCAGGACCATGCCCGTTTCCGCGACCGCCGCAAGGAACTCGTGGACCAGGTCACCATCGACCTGGTCCGGCACATGGTGGCCGAGGAAGAGTACGTCCACCCGATCGTCCGCGACGCCGCCGACGGGCGAGCGGTGGTCGACCACGCGGTAGCTGGGAACGCCGCGGCGGAGGAGCTCATGAAGCAGCTCGAACCTCTCGACCCGACCGACGAGACCTTCGATCGGGTGTTCATCAAGCTGATGGCCGCGACCCGCCGCCATGTCGCCGACGATGAGGCGCAGCTGTTCCCGCACCTGGCCGCGGCCTGCCCTCCGGTGGAGTTGCGCGAACTCGGTGCGAAGGTGCAGGCCGGTAAGTCGATCAGGCCGACTCGCCCACGCGAATCGCTGCCCACGACGCCTTCGGACGACCCGCTCGTCGGCCGGGTACCGGGCCTGATCGACCGCGTCCGTGACGCGTTGGCAGGAGACCACTGATGGCCGGTACCGGGGCGCCCGGCCACGCCCGGATCATCGGCACCCGGCCGCGCGCAGGGGGAACCGGCACGTCCAAACGCCGCAACGGTGCCCGTCCGCCGGGTCCGCAGCGTTTGCGGACACCGGGAGACGACATGGACGCCTGGGTCCGACAGGCCGCCTGCCGGACCAGTGAGCCGGAGCTGTTCTTCCCGATCACCTCGCCCGGCTACCCGCGGCCGAGGCAACAGCTCACCGACGCGAAGGCGGTGTGCCACCGGTGTCCGGTGATCGAGTCCTGCCGCGGCTGGGCGCTGGCGCATCCGCAGATGGCCCAGTACGGGGTGTGGGGTGCGATGTCCGAGGAGGAGCGCCGGACAGTCCGTCGTCATGGTGATCGGACCGGGTCCCGCTCCTGAGGCGCCGAGCAAGCACCGCCGGAGGCGGGGACCGTTCCGTTCCGTTGATTCCGCAGTCTGCGGTATATCAGGGTCTAACAGGTGTATGGTGGTAATAAGCCCAAGTAGAGCTTTTGCCCCTTCGCGACCGGAGGGAGATCGGGGGTCTCACGATGAGACCCGACAAGATTGGCGTCATCGGCAACCGAGGCCTTCATACGACTGAGTATCGCCAGGTCACCACGCCAAACGACGAAACGCGGATGCGAGGCGTCCCTCCGCAGTCCTCGCAGTCCCCCCGATCACCCCGTTCCGGCCGGGAGCTCAGGCTGACCGAACAGCTCAGGCGGCTGCTCAGCCAGAAGAGGGGTCCCGACGCCGTCATGATCGGTGCGCTGTCCGTGGCTTTGCTCTGCGGCCTGATCGGGTTCGCCGCGAATTTCATGTGGATCGTCGCCATCGTCGTGATGGCGCTGGCGCTGGGATTCGTCGTCGCCGACAGCCGGCGTAACCGCATCGACATCGCCAATCAGCGTGCCGAGGGCGGAAACGGCTGAAGAAAACCTTCTGAGCGAGCGGATCGTACCGTCGGCCGAGAGGACTAGACTGGCGGTACGCCCGGCTGTTTCGGGCGGTCCCCCGGACCTCGGTGACGCTTTGCACGCCTGCGGCGGCACGTCCTAGGAGGCCGTCATGGCGGGCATCACCTCAGGCACGAGAACCGGCCCCGGTCAGTGGGGATCCGGCGTGCCTTCCAGTACGCCGCGGGCCTTTCCGGCCATATCGGTCGGCGTGAGTGCGGGCAGGCCGGATGTCGAACGAACCGCGTCCCATCGATCAGGACAGGAACATTCATGACGGAACTCACGATCCGTCCGCAAGAGATCCGCGACGCGTTGGTGCGCTTCGTCGACTCCTACCGGACGACGACGGCGCCACGGGACGAGGTCGGATCCGTCACGGTGATCGGTGACGGCATCGCCAAGGTCGACGGTCTGCCCTCGGCGATGACCAACGAGCTGCTGAAGTTCGAGGACGGCACCCTGGGCATCGCCCTGAACCTGGACGTCCGCGAGATCGGCGTGGTCGTGCTCGGCGACTACGAACGAATCGCAGAAGGCCAGTCCGTGACGCGTACCGGCGAGATCCTGTCCACTCCGGTCGGTGACAAGTTCATGGGCCGGGTGGTGAACCCGTTGGGTGAGCCGATCGACGGTCTGGGTCCGATCGAGGCTGAGGGCACTCGCATCCTGGAGCTGCAGGCCCCGGGTGTCATGGCGCGGCAGTCGGTGAAGGAGCCGTTGCAGACCGGGATCAAGGCCATCGACTCGATGACCCCGATCGGCCGTGGCCAGCGTCAGCTGATCATCGGTGACCGGCAGACCGGCAAGACCGCGGTGGCCGTGGACACGATCATCAACCAGAAGCAGAACTGGGCGTCGGGCGATCCGAAGAAGCAGGTCCGCTGCATCTACGTGGCCATCGGCCAGAAGGGCTCCACCATCGCGGCTGTGAAGGGCGCGTTGGAGGAGGCCGGTGCGATGGAGTACACGACGATCGTGGCTTCCCCGGCGTCGGACCCGGCGGGTTTCAAGTACCTGGCGCCGTACACCGGTTCGGCCATCGGTCAGCACTGGATGTACGACGGCAAGCATGTCCTGATCGTCTTCGACGACCTGACTAAGCAGGCCGAGGCGTACCGGTCGATGTCGCTGCTGCTGCGCCGTCCGCCGGGTCGCGAGGCCTACCCCGGTGACGTGTTCTACTTGCACTCGCGTCTGCTGGAGCGCTGCGCGAAGCTGTCCGATGACATGGGCGCCGGCTCCATGACCGGTCTGCCGGTGATTGAGACCAAGGCGAACGACATTTCGGCGTTCATCCCGACCAACGTCATCTCCATCACCGACGGTCAGTGCTTCTTCGAGACGGACTTGTTCAACTCCGGTGTCCGTCCGGCGATCAACGTGGGTACCTCGGTGTCCCGGGTCGGTGGTTCGGCGCAGGTGCGGGCGATGCGCTCGGTGTCCGGTTCGCTGCGTGTGGACCTGGCGCAGTTCCGTGACCTGGAGGCGTTCGCCGCCTTCGCCTCGGACCTGGACGACGCCTCCAAGGCGCAGCTGTCCCGCGGTCAGCGCATGGTCGAGCTGCTCAAGCAGGGCCAGTACGAGCCGTACCCGGTTGAGGAGCAGGTGGCCTCGATCTGGATCGGTACCTCGGGTTCGATCGACGATGTGCCGGTGGCCGATGTGCGTCGTTTCGAGAAGGAGTTCATCTCCTTCCTGAAGACTGACCACGCCGGTGTGCTGGCCTCGATCCGGGAGACCGGTCAGCTCTCCGACGACACCGTGACGGCGTTCAAGGACGCGGTCGCGCAGTTCAAGCGCGGCTTCGAGCTCGGCGACGGCACGCTGCTGGCCGACCAGGGCAAGGCCGAGGCCATGGACGAGGACAACGTCGGCCAGGCCACGATCACCAGGCACGTCAAGGCTGGGTGACGGCGGTAGCGGGGCCCGCCGCGGGCTCACGCTCCCGGGCGGCGTGCGGTCTCGGCGCCGCCCTGTTTGGATTCTGCGATTCGGGTACTCATGGGCGACAAGCCCCTTGAGGAGGCCCACATGATCACAGTCGCGATCATCACCTTCGTCGTGATCGTCCTGGTCATCGCCGTCGTGGTGAACAACAGACGGCAGGAGAACGCCAAGCGCCGGATGCGGACCTCGTTCGGGCCCGAATACGCCCGGGCGAGCGACGAATACGGCGGGCCGCGGGCCGCGGACCGGGAGCTGGCCCGGCGCAGCCAGATGTACGGCAGGCTGCGCCTGGAACCGATCAGCGCGGCCGACCGGGATTTCTACGTCACGTATTGGGAGAACATCCGCAGCGGCTTCCTCGACGACCCGGCGGCCGCCCTGTCGGGCGCCGAGCAGCTGATCTCCCGGCTGCTTGAGGCCAGGGGCTACCCCGTCGACGACCGCGGCGAGCAGCTCGCGCTGCTCTCGGTCCGGCACGGAGGCGTCCTGGCGAACTACCGCCAGGCGCTGTGGGTCGGCGAACGTGTGCGAACCGATTCGGCGACGATACCGACCGAGGTCAAGCGCGAAGCCCTGATGCAGTACCAAACGTTCCTCGACGACCTGCTCACCGAGCCCGACGCGGTGGCTCCGGCCAGGACCAAGGGGTCGGAGGCCACACTGTGAACGCCGAGCCTGTCGTGAACCCTGTCGTGAACCCTGTCGTGAACGAGGACACCCTCCCGACCGAACCGACCCATCGGTGGGCCGACGACGGGGGCGTGCTCACCGAGGAGCGGCAGCCGGAGTCGGAGCTCATGGATCCGGAGGCGCCGACAGAGGCGACTTCGACCCCTGTCATCGACGAACCGCCCCTGAGCCGCGACGCGGAACAAGCCGTCGGCGTCGTCCTCCCCGGGTAGCACCCCTGGACCGATGCCGCGTCTCACCCCGCGAGGCGCGGCATCGCTGCGCGCAGGGCGGCAGCCCCGGGCGCTGTATACGTGCTGTGCCGATCGGCGCTACTCTGACGGTAACTTCATACGCCCCAGACCTTGGCGCCGTGAATTCCGACGCGCCGTATGCGGTCGGGGCAGGCACCGGTTTCACCTTGGCCGCGAAAGCCCTCCCACGCAGCCGACGCCCCATATGCGAAAGCGTAGGGCGTTCCATGGGCACAACCTCTGTCAGCATGCCGACACACGAGGTCCGACCACACACTTCACGAGATCAACCGCACCGTTCCCGGACGGACCGGCGAGGCCGGCCCGGCGAGCGCGTGTCGGAGCCGCGGATCGGCCGCGGTCTCGATCGCAACGGCCGTGACCGGACCGATCAGCGGGCCGCGGCGCTTCGGTCTTTGGACCGGATGTACCGCCTGGCCCCCGGCGACGCGGAACGGGCCGCTCTGCGGGTCGCCGTGATCACCGAGTACATGCCGTACGCGCGTCACCTGGCATCCCGCTACGGCGTGCGCGGCCAGTCCGCGGAGGACTTCCTGCAGGCCGCCTATGTCGGCCTGGTCAAGGCGGTCGACCACTTCGATCCCGACTTCGGCAGCGGGTTCCTCGCCTTCGCCACCCCCACGATCCTGGGGGAGCTCAAGCGCTACTTCCGGGACACGACGTGGGCGGTCCACGTGCCGCGGCGGGTCCAGGAACTCACCAGCGAGCTGCGAGAGGCCACCGAGGTCCTCTCGCAGCAGCTACACCGGGCTCCGACCGTCCGCGAACTGGCGGTGCCGCTGGGCGTCGACGCGGCCGCGGTCGTCGACGCAATCGATGCGACCGCGCTGCACGCTCTGGCGTCCCTGGACGTGCCGATCGCCGTCGACGACGGAGGCGGCTCCCTGCTCAGCGACCTGCTGGGCGCCGACGACCGCGGCATCCAGAACGTCATCGACCGGGAGACCCTGCGGCCGCTGCTGGCGACCCTGTCCGAACGGGAGAAGAAGATCCTGCTCATGCGCTTCTTCCGGGGCATGACGCAGACCGAGATCAGCAAGGAGCTCGGAGTCTCGCAGATGCAGATCTCCCGTCTCCTCGCCCAGATCCTCGGCAGGCTCAGAGCGCACGCCGGCTGATCCCGCCGCCCCGCTGGGCCGCCGCCCGCCGGTCTCGGGCGCGGCGGGCACGGGTGCGGACCGCGCCCGCCGAAAGCCCGACCACCGTTTCCGAGGAGAACCGTCCGATGACCGTTTCCGACCCGCCCCGACACCATCCAGCCGTCGCCGCGCACCACGCCACCAGGGCTGCCGACGCCCAGCTGCGCATCGCCGACGCGATCACCAAGTTCGCCGGCTCCATGATGTTCGTCTACCTGCACGCGGTGATCTTCGTCGGCTGGATGCTGTTCGTCGAGACCAACCCCTGGCCCACACTCACCCTCGTAGTGTCCCTGGAGGCGATCTTCCTGTCGACGTTCGTCATGATCGGCCAGAACCGGCAGGCGTCCTTCCAGCAGGCCAAGGCCGACCACGACTTCGTCGAATCGGAACTGGAGCTCAAGTCCAACACCGACCTGACCCGGGCCATCCACGCCATGACCACCGAGCTCCACAACCGGCTGCCGGCGGCATCAGAAACGCGATAGTGCCGCGCCGCGCCGAACCTCGTCGGCGGTCAGGCTTCTGACGCACGCCCGAGCCGCACCCACCCCTGTCAGGACCCTGCGGTCACCTCCGAATGCTGAGGCACGTCCGTCGGCTTGGCGGGCGTGGACCGCGTGAGGTACTGCGGCACCGGCGCCGCGTCCGTTCCGGTGTCGCGGACCAGGCCGTACCGGACGATGCCGCGGCCGTCGGGGGCGGCGTCGATGTCGTGGGTGACCTGGTCCCACGTGGAGGGGGTCACGCTGAGGTTGTAGTCGGCGTAGCCCTCGGTCTCGTGCAGGGTGACGGTGCCGTCGAGGTAGAAGAACTCGTTGTTCCACATCTGCTGCGCGCCCGGCGGCAGCGTGATGTAGCCGGCCTTCGGGTTGCCCATCCAGGTGACGTCCGCGGGCTGGTCGGGGCCGTTGTCGTCCATGCGGCGGCCGCCGCCGGAGGCGACGTGGAAGAGCTTGCCCCGCAGGCCCGTCCACGTCGGCATCACCATCGGGCCGACGCGGTTGAACCAGGCGATCTCGTAGCGGACGCAGAAATAGCCCGTGCCGGTGATGGTGACGTTCTGTCCGTTCCAGAACATCAGGTACGTGCCGCCGAGCGAACCCTTGAAGGGCTGGGAGTAGTTGCCGGTGGCGGTGATCGGCACGGTTTCGGGGCGTCGCGGCAGCGGCCCGGGCTTGGCGAGGGCGGTCGGGGGCCGCGTCGACGGTGTCGACGGTCTGGCCGTAGACCGGCCCGGCCACGGTCTCCGAGGGGGAGGGGGACGTAGTCGTCGGGGTCGCGGGCGGTGTCGGGGTGCCCGCCGAGGCGCGCGGGCGGGCCGGCGTCGGCGATGGCTTCGAGGTCGGCGACAAGGCGGAGGAATCGGCCGGCGAGGCAGCCGACGTCCCGGTCGCCCCACTGGCCGTGGACCTGTCAGCCACCTGGCTCGCGTTCGGCGCCGTGGAGGACCCGCCGCCGGCCATGGCGATCGCGGCGCTCACTCCCAGCACCGCGACCGCCGCCGAAGCGATGACCAGCTTGCTCGACGGCAGAAGGGACCGGCCGACGCTCGGACGCCGACGCGACGGCTTCAGCCACGCATGGCCCGCGAGATACACACCAGCGACCGGCACCGGCACCAACGCGATACCGGCCAGCAAGCTCTCCGCCGGCACCAACCCGCGCTGATACCCCGAACACTCCCCGCACTCCCGCACGTGCCGGCCCAGGCGCTTGCGCCACAGCGGCGACGGACGCCCGTCCCAGTCCCGAATCGCCGCGTCCAAGGCACCGCACCGCGGCGTGGCCCACACCGCGCGGACCACCGTGCGGGCCGTCTCCAGCTGCGCTTTCATGCGCTGTACCCGCACCGCGGCGTATGCGGGAGTCTCCTCCAACGCCGCCGCCAGTTCCCCACGCGTGATCTGGCCCGCGGCCTCCAGCCACCACAACGCCAGCAGGTCACGGTCCGCCTCGTCCAGCCACCGCGTCGCCTCCGCGGTCTCCCGCCGCTGGTCGGACAGGTCGAGTCGGAGGATCGTCAGGTCCACGAAGTCCGCCCCGGGATCCGCGACGCCCTGCAGCTCCTCCAGGCCGCCGATACTGCCAACACCGCCGCCGCCGCGACCGTCGCCGAACGGCCGCATGCGGCTCCGGTCCCGGCTCCGGCTGTCCCGCACCTCGCGGATGGCGATCGCCACCAGCCAGGAGCGGAACGCCGCCGGGTCGCGCAGCCCGGCCACGCCGTTGACCACCCTCAGCATCGTCTCCTGGACCACGTCGTCCACATCCGCGTGCCCCTGCAGGGCACGGCCGACGATGTTGTAGACCAGCGGCAGGTACGAGGCGATCAGCACGTCGAGCGCCTGCTGGTCGCCGCGCTGAGCTGCGAGGATCAGGTGTGGGTCGGTCGGATCGGTCGGATCGTTGTGGTCCGGCATGAGGTCTCCGCCTTTGCAGGAATGAGCGAGCGTCAGTTCACCTTGGGAGACCCGGCACTACCGCAGCGGATATCACTTCCTGAGCGATCCGCGAGCATACCCTCACCCGAGGGGCGGAACGCGGCCGGTAGATACTGTCCGTAATCGATATAATTCGGGTATGGCGACAGCCGAGTGCGTCGTCGACGCCCAAGGTCGGGTGACGCGCTGGAATGAAGGTGCGCAAAGTCTGCTCGGCTACCCGGTTGCCGAGATCGTCGGCCACCCGGCCGTCGAACTGATGGCTGAACCCGTCTCGCCGGCGGATCTCCAGCGCGCCGTCGGCGCCGAGCCCGAACGCTGGAGCGGCACGCTCGCGCTACGCCATCGGGATGGACGACGCGTGGACGTGGTCGTCGTCGCCCACCACGGCGCCCCGGGATGCGCCCCGGACACCTGGCGCGTCGTCTGTCCCCTTGACGGCAGGCAGCCGCGCCCCGAGGACGACGACCTCGCGCACTGGGCCTTCGACCAACTGCCACGCTGCTCGGTCTCGCTCTACGATGCAGACCTCAGATACCGCCGCTCCAATCAGTCCATGGAGACCGTCGTCGGCCTGCCGGACGACGCGATTCGGGGTCTCCGCATCCACGACATCACCACGCAACCCCAGACGGGAGCCTTGGCCGACGGCCTGCGTCGCGCCGTCGACAGCAGCGAGCCGTGCCGGCTGGAAAGCTTCCAGCGCACCGGCGGACAGCGGCGCTCGCACGCCTGGTCCGTCGACTTCGCGCCGCTGAAGGACCCGGACGGCGAGGTGCGGGGAGTGGCGCTCGTCGCGCACGACATCACGGAGCAGTACTGGGCCCGCAAACGCCTCGTCCTGCTCAACGAGGCCGCCAGCCGCATCGGCAGCACGCTGGACGTCGCGCAGACTGCGCGCGAGCTGATGGAGGTGACGGTTCCGGAGCTGGCGGACTTCGCGAGCGTCGATCTCCTTACTGCGCTGGAGAGTGACGCTGAAGTGGGGGAGGAGGCTCTGCACGGCACCGTGACGCTGCGCCGCGTCGCGCATCGGTTCGCGCCCGGCAGCAGCCCGGCGCTGAAGACCGTGCTCGACATCGGCGTGGCGGACAGCTATCCGGAGTTCACGCCTCCGGCGCGCGCCCTCGCCGGCGGGGCGGGGGTCCTCAGCAATGCCGAGGACGCCGAGTTCATGGAGTGGATGCGTACTGACTCGGTCCGTGCCGCACGGATCCGCGAGCAGGGGTACCACTCGATGCTGGCCGTGCCGCTGCGCGCTCGCGTGGCGACGTTGGGGGTCGCGGTGTTCTACCGGCGCAGCCGCCAGGACCGGATGGAGCGATTCGACCATGACGACCTGCTTCTGGCCGAGGAACTCGCGGCGCGCGCGGCGGTGGCGATCGACAACGCTCGCAGGTATACGCGCGAGCGCGAGACGGCCCTGTCGCTGCAGCGCAGCCTCCTGCCTCGGCGGGTGCCCGAACACAGCGCGGTCGAGGTCGCCACGCGCTACCTCCCGGCGGGGGCGCAGCCGGGGATCGGCGGCGACTGGTTCGACGTGATTCCGCTGTCCGGGGCCCGGGTCGCGTTGGTCGTCGGGGACGTGGTCGGGCATGGGATTCAGGCTTCGGCGACGATGGGGCGGCTGCGGACGGCGGTGCGTACGTTGGCGGATGTTGATTTGCCGCCTGATGAGTTGTTGACGCATCTTGATGATTTGGTGGTGCGGTTGTCGGCTGAGGCGGAGGCTGTGGTGGTGGGTGGGGGTGGGGCTGAGGTCGGGGTTGCGGCTGAAGCGGAGGCTGTGGCGGTGGGTGGGGCTGACGTCGGGGCTGTGGCTGAACCGGAGGTTGCGCGGGTGGCTGGGGCTGAGGTCGGAGCTACGGCCGAAGCGGAGGCTGTGGCGGTGGCTGGGGCCGATGTCGGAGCTGTGGCTGAAGCGGAGGCTGTGCGGGTGGGTGGGGTTGATGTCGGGGCTGAGGCGGAGGCTGTGGCGGTGGCTGGGGTCGGGGTCGGAGCTGGCGAGACCGACGCGGAGCAGCCCGTCAGCGCGCGCGCCGGCACAGCGCAGCCCGTCAGCGCGCACGCTGGCAGCGAGGTCGGCGCCACCTGCTGCTACGCCGTCTACGACCCGGTGTCCCGCACCTGCACCCTGGCCAGCGCCGGGCACCCGCCGCCGGTCATCGCGCCGCCGGGCGGCCCCGCCACGGTGCTGCCGATCTCCGTCGGGCCGCCGCTCGGCATCGGCGGCCTGCCGTTCGAGGCGACCGTCGTCGAGCTGGCGGAGCACAGCCTCCTGGCGCTCTACTCCGACGGTCTTATCGAGAGCAGGGAGCGTGACCTCGATGAGGGGATGGCGAAGCTCTGCGACGTCCTCAGCGCTCCCGACCGGTCCCTGGACGAGTCGTGCGACGCCGTGCTGAGCACGCTGATCACCGGCCGTCCGCAGGACGACGTCGCCCTGCTCCTCACGCGGACCCGGGCGCTGGACGCCGGGCGCGTCGCGGCGTGGGACGTGGCGTCGGATCCGGCTGCGGTCAGTCAGACCCGCAAGGACGTGAGCGGACGCCTGTCCGCGTGGGGGCTGGAGGACTTGAGCTTCGCCACCGAGCTGATCGTCAGCGAGCTCGTGACGAACGCGATTCGGTATGGGGCGCCTCCGATTACGTTGCGGCTGATCCAGGACGACACTCTCATCTGTGAGGTGTCCGACTGCAGCAGTACTGCGCCGCACCTGCGCCGTGCGCGCGTGTTTGATGAGGGTGGTCGAGGGCTGATGCTCGTCGCGCAGTTCGCTCGGAGTTGGGGCACTCGGCATACGCCTACGGGGAAGACGATCTGGGCTGAGCTGAATTTGGTGCCTGTGGAGTGAGCTTGGTGCTCATTGAATGAGCCTGGTGCACTACTGGGTGTGCGGTTTATCAAGGGTTTTACAGGCGATTTTTGCGGCTTCGCGCACGGTTTGGTGACCTCGCTGGGGGACGCAGTTCGGTTGAGCGAGGTGAGTTGCGCTGGCGGCCGCCGGTATTCGCGTGCAAGACCGCGCGCCGGTTCAGGTCTTTGCGGCGGTGGCTCGCGGCTGGCGGTTTTCGTGTGCAAGACCGCGCGTCGGTCCGAGTCACTGCGCATGTCGTAGGCGGCAATCGTCGTGCGTGGTGGGCGCCTTGAGGCCTCCGGCGGGCGCTCTACAGCGAGGGGGCGACCCGCGCGTCGGGCTTGGGGGCGCCGGTCCGCGACTGGTCGGCTTCCTTCACGCTGTTGCCTGCGTTGCGTCGTTCGGCGGCGGTCGCTGCTTGTGGTCGCCGAGGTTCTGGGTCCCTCGCCGCGTCGTCGCCGTAAACGGAACCAGCCCGGTTTGGCGGAATCAAGCCGCATCGCTGTTGCTGTGGTCGCCCTCCGTCCGGCTTGACACCGCCAAACCGGACAGGTTGGCAGAGCCCGCCGACGCGGCGAGGGACCCAGAACCAACACCCCGCATGGTCCGGTCGGACACGACTCACCACGTGGTCCGTCGCGCTGGCCCGTCGCCGTGGCAGCTGCCTTGGCGCCGGATCGATCGGGGCCGGCGGCCTGGCCGCATCCGCTTTGATTGCCGCCCGGCGCCGCCGATCGTCGGCCGCCAGCGCAGGTGATTGCGTCAGCCCGCAGCGTCCAGCCCTTGTCGCAGTGCACGCAGGAACCCGCGGCCGAAGTGGCGGTCCGGTTCCATCACCGAGCCTTCGGCCCATTCGTTCCATGACTTGATGAACAGCATTCGTGGGCCGGGCATCTTCTGCTCGCGGCGTGCTGCGTTCGTTGCCGCCGCCTCGAAGATCTCTGGAGTGGGTTGGTGTAGGAGGACTCCGCGGTGGCCGGAGCGGGGGGTGTTGTCGAAGCCGGGGACTATGCATGGGTGGCGGCGGATTGGGGCGGTGGATCCGTCTAGGAGCCAGTCCGCGTATGTCTTGTCGTAGCGGTAGGCGCGGGGTGCCTCGTGCAGGGGGGTGCCCGGGAACGCTGCCTCTAGGGGGTGGCCTGGTGGGGGTGGCGCGGGGTTGAAGACCGCCGCGTCCAGTTGGGGGTCTGCGGCGTGCGGCCAGGTGCCGTCGGCGTCGCCGATCAGGTAGAGGCCGGGGAGGCCGGCTTCGGTGGCCATGTGGCGCCATAGTGCGACCAGGCGGGGGAGGTTGGGGATGTCGTCGGGGCGGAAGAGGTAGAACACCGGGCGGCCGTCGACGGTGAGGTAGCGCTCGTCCGTGAAGTGGGGGAGGAGGTACTTGAAGTGCTCGATGTCGTCGGCTTCGCCTGGGTAGTCCTGGTGTTGCAGTACCTCGTCGCCGCGGCCGTGCCAGACGCCGGTCCAGGACTGGTTGGCCCATGCCAGGCAGTAGCGGTGGGGCAGGCTCGGATCTTTCAGTAGGTCCGTCTCCGGGCGCTCCAACAGTCGCACGCCGCCGAACCAGTAGTGCCAGTAGCACAGTGCGCTCACGCCGTACTCGGCGGCGAGTTCCCACTGGGCTCGGCGGCTCTCGGGCAGGCGTAGGTCGTAGAACCCCAGGTCGGCCGGTAGGCGGGGCTGGAGGTGTCCGTCGAACAGGGGGCGTGCCGCTGCGGCGTGCGTCCACTCGGTGAAGCCGGGGCCCCACCAGCGGTCGTTCTCCGGGATCGGGTGGAACTGGGGGAGGAAGAAGGCTACGACTTCCAGGGGAGCACCCTCGTGCGAGTCAGCCATGCGCCAGCACCTCATGCTGGCCGAGTACGGCTGCCACCACGACTGCCTCCATCTCCAGGGCCAGCGCCTCGACCTGTCGCAGTGCGAAGGCCCGAGTGTCGGTCCAGATCTCCAGGTGGACGGCGGGCGGTGCCTGCCCGGGAACGTGCCGCTCGGGCACCAGGGGTTCGGAGTCGACCTGGATGAACAAGGAACCGTCGAAGACCGGGGTTTTGCGGTCCCAGTACCACTTGCTCAGCGGCAGCACCCGGGCCACGTCCCACACCTCGGGCACGAGTCCGTCGCTCTCTCCCGCCCCGGTCTTGTCCCGCCGGTCGTTGAGATGCCACGCGATGTCCAGCGCTCGCCCACGGCGACCGGCCGCGTCGGCCAGCAGTGCGTCGCACTCGACCGGGTCGTAGTACCCGGCGAAGCAGGCACCTGTCACCGCCTTCTCGGCCCGCGCCACCACCTCGTCGAACTCGGCGCCCGCGACGTCGACCACGCAGATCCCGTGCTGCGACACCTGGGAGACCAGCTCGGCGAAGCCCGGACGGAACCGGTTGCCGACCACGATCTGCGCCACGCCCGGATCCCGCCCGAACACCCGCCCGACCGCCACCGCGTACGCGGCCAGCAGCACGTGGGTCGTGCCGGCCCCGGTCCGGGCTGCGACCGCACGCATTCCCAGCTCCATGGCGGGGGAGTAGCCGACCAGCTCCCAGTGGCGCGGCTCCTGTTCCTGCGGCGCGTCGGGGGCCGGCCAGTCGGTCAGCCGGTCGAGTTGGGCGGCCCAGTGCCGGACGGCGCGGGCGCTCTGCCGACGCCCCGCGGCCGTCGCCTGCGTCCGGGCCACCTCCAGTGCGCTGGGCGACGCAGGCGGCGGCGCTGTCGCCACCCCGGCCGCCCCGCCGGCCCGGTCGAAGTGCTCCAGATCCCGCGCCAGTGCGCGGATCGCGGCCCCGTCCACGAAGACATGGCTGTAGCCGATCACCAGATACGCCGCCGAGCCGGATCGCGTGACGACCGCCATCCGCACGGGGAACTCGTGCTCATAGTCGAAGTGCGCGAGCTCGTACCGCGATCGCAGCTCGTCCGCGACCGCGGCGGCATCGTCGTCGTCTCCGATCTCGACGACCCGCAGCGGCACCGACCCCGAGGCCGCGACGACCTGCGTCGGGCGACGCGCTCCGTCCGGATCCGGTTCGAACCGCAGCCGCGTGCGCAACGCCGGATGCCGCCCGACCAGGAAGCGCAGCATCCCGACCAGCTCCGCCACCGGCGTGCCGTCCGCCATCGGCACGGCCACGACCAGGTTCATCGTCCGGCCGGTCTCTTGGGTCCGGCGCCAGATGCCGAGCTGCCCCCACGTCAGCTCGCCCACCCCGGCGCCGTCCCCCTCGAACGTCACCGGAATCTCCTGCACAGTGACAGCCACACCCGGTCTCCCCTCCAGGTGGCATGCGGATTCCGTTCTCACCTAAGGGCCCCGGCGCGTAGCATGCAAGCCGCGTACGACTGCGGCGCCGTGACCTCCGGGCCCTGCGCCGCCGGCGCTGAAAGTTTCACGGCAACCTTTCGGCCCTCCCGGACCACATGACTGGCGCAAGGTATCCGACCGCTCGAAGGGGAGCCTGTGAAGGCTACGCATCCGACCGCACAGCACCACAAGCCGCGCAGAAAATGGCTGCCGATATCCGCCGCCGCGGCATTGCTCGTGGTCGCAGGATTCATAGCCAGCCTGGCCATGGGTTCGTCCCCGCAGCACAAGGCGGACCCGGGCTCTAGCCTTGCTGCGACTGGCTCAACGGCTCCGGGTACGTCCGGGACTTCGACGAGCGCCGGGCCGACCAGCTCAGCGACCTCCGCAGGAGCGTCGACGCCGACGGGGAGCACGGCACCTTCGTCCACAAGCCCCACCTCAGCGCACAAATCGCCCACGGGCACCTCCACGACATCGCAGACCTCTGTCACTCCCGGCCACAGCGCCTCCACGAGCGGGACGACCACGTCGCCGGCCGGCCGCATCCAGCCAGGCGTCGCCTACCAAGGCGTCGCAACGGAATACGCCGCCGCCGACGGCAACGGCGCCTGCCTGTTCGGCCCCGCCGCGGACATGATGATCGCCGCGATGAACGAGCTCGACTACCAGAACTCGCAGGCCTGCGGAGCCCACATCCTCGTCCGCGCGGCCAACGGCGCCACGGTCACCGTCCTGATCACCAACGAGTGCCCCTACCCCTGCGCTCCCGGCCAGCTCGACCTCAGCCAGCAGGCCTTCGCCAAGATCGCCGATCCCAAGGCCGGCCGGATCTCGATCACCTGGCAGCTGATCAGCCCCGCGACCAGCGACAGCATCTCCATCCGGTACAAGGCCGGCTCAAGCCAGTACTGGTGCGGCATCCAGGTCATCGGCGAACGCAATCCGGTCGCCCGCCTGGAGGTCAGCACCGGCGGCGGCTGGCAGCAGCTGCCACGCGCCAGCTACAACTACTTCCTGTCGGCGAGCGGCGCCGGTTGCGGTAAGGCGATCAGGATCACCGACATCTTCGGCGAGCAGCTGACCACGGCCGCCTTCCCCGTCGAACCGGACGTCATCCAGCCTGCCCAGGTCCAGTTCGCGCAGCACTGAGCGGGGTGGGGTCCGCCGGGCCGGGCGACCGTCCCGGCCCGGCGGAGTTCGAGGGGCCGCGCTTCAGCGCGCGGTCAGCGTCCACAGGTGGTCGGCGGTGCCATTGTCGCTCCACTGCAGGACCAGCGCGCCAGAGGACTGACTCATGTTCGTAACGCCCAGCAACAGGCCGCTGTGACTGTTGACGATCTTGTACTGGCCGTTGCCGGCCGCGTTGACCGACCACAGGTGGTCCGGGGTTCCGTTGTCGCCCCAGATCAGCGCGTCGGCTCCGTCGGAGGTGCTTTCGTTGGTGATGCCCAGCAGCAGGCCGTCGGCCGTGTTCTGAATCTTGTACAGGCCCGAACCGGCCGAGCTGAGCTTCCACGTCTGGGTGCTGCCGCTACCGGGAGTCGCCTGGACAGCCAGAGTCCCCTGCGCGGTACCGCCGTTCTGCGTGTCCAGCGCCAGCCCGCTGTTGACGTTCTTGATCTGGTAGGTGCCGTCCAGCGGCGGCGGTGTCCCTCCGCCGCTGCCGGGAGTCAGGACCAGGTGGTAGCCGTAGGTCGAGGTCATCGACACCGGGATCGTGACCGATCCGTTGACCACCTGGTAGGTGCCCTGCGAGATGGTCGTCGGCCCGGACACCGCGACAGTGCGCCCGGGGGAGGGGGTGTACTGGAGACTGGCGGTCACCTTGGAACCGCCGGAGAACCCTGACAACGAACTCAGTCCGTTGACGGTCACCGCCGTGGCGCCGCTGCCCCCGCCGAACACGACGTCAACCTGGTTGCCCGCGGCAGGGACCGAGGCCACGCCGTCGAGACTGCCGGAGGGCACGGTGCCGACCATGTTCCCGGTCATCCCGGCGTACCAGGTGTAGAGCCAGTACGCGCCGTTGGGGCTGCCGCCCTGTCCGGTCAGCAGGTCGCCCAACGCCCCGGACTGGTTCCAGAACGCCAGCTCGGCGTTGTTGACGCCGAGCCGCTCGAACTGCGCGAGGTAGCCCACCAGATCGCCGGGAACCCCCACCTGCGAAGGCGCCGCGTACTCCTCGATGGCGATCGGCCGCGGCGTGATCCCCAGGCTCTTCTCCAGATTCGTCACGGTCGCCACGTCCCCGGCGATCTTCGTGGAGCTCTCCAGCTCGTGCCAGGCGATGATGTCCGGCACCGTGTTGGTGGCCACCGCGTTCCGCAGGAAGTTCTGCATGTCGCTGATATTGTCCGAGAAGCTCGGCCCCTGGATCGGGACGTTCGGGGCCAGGGAGCGGACCTGCCGGTACGTCGTGGTCCAGAAGCTCTCGAAAGTTCCATTGGAGGACAGCCAGGTGTTGTCCGGCTCGTTCCACAGCGCGTAGGCGGCCAGGTTCGTGATGCCCGAGGCCTGGACCTGCTGGATCTGGCTCTGTACGACCCCGGGCCAGCTGCTCCAGCTGAACTGGTACGGCCACCCCGCGTAGTCGTCCGACAGGCGGTCCACCAGCTTGGCCCCGGCCCTGGCCGCCTCCGGAGCCACCTTCAGGATGTCGCCGGATCCCTGCTGATGGCCGCCGGCGGGCATCTGGACGAAGGTGTTCGGGTGCAGCGCCTCGACCAGGTTGTCGGCCGGGGTCGTCGCGGTGGCCAGGCCGTACAACGAACCGGTGGCCACGTGGGTGACCGCGCGGTAGGGCTGGTTGGCGTTCACCTGGAGCGTGGCCGTCGCGGCGTGGGCGGGCGAGGGGGCGGCGCTGACGGCCGTCACCGCCGCGGTGGCCAGGGCCAGGGCGGCGATCGCGGCTCTCGCCCCGCGAGTGGTGGGGTGGTTCATCAGGCTGTGCGGCATGGCTTCTCCTGATGTGGTCGAATGATGTAGTCGAATCGATTCGTTTCGTTTCGCAGAAGACGAAGAAAACGATGAAGACGAAGGCACTGTCAGCCCTCGATGACACGCACTTCCGGCTGGAACGCGCGGTCGAAGCCGACCTGGCGGGGCGGCCCGACCAGGCGTGCGCCGAGTCGAGCACGGATGTCCCGGCTGGAGGCGCCGATCCACAGTTCGACCTCGCCCGGCTCGACGATCCGATGGCCGGCGCGGCCGGTGTAGGAGGTCGCGTCGGCGGGCAGGTCGATGGTCACCGTGCAGGTCGCTCCCGGTGCCAGGTCCACCCGAGGCGCGGCGATCAGCTGCTGCACGGGACGCGCCACCTCGGCCTGCGGGTCGTGCAGGTAGACCTGGACCACTTCGCTGGTCGGCGACGAGCCGTCGTTGCGCAGGGTCACCGCGAGCCGCAGCGTGCCGTCCGTCGGCCAGGTCGAGCCCTCGGCAAGCACGACCTCCGTCCAGACCGCCGGGTTGTAGGACAGGCCGTGGCCGAAGGGGTACAGCGGCGTCGGGTCCACGGTGCTGACATCGCTGCGCAGGCCGAGCGTGGCCGTGAGATACGTCGAGGGCTGATTCGCGCCCTCCGCCGGGAAACCCACCGGCAGCCGACCGGCCGGGTCCACGCGTCCGGACAGCACGTCCGCCAGCGCGTTCGCCCCCTCCTCGCCGGGCAGGAAGCCGCAGACGATGGCCGCGAGCCGGTCGGCGTACCGGGACAGCTCGTACGGCCGACCTACCAGCAGCACCAGCACGACAGGCGTCCCAGTCTCCAGCAGCGCCTCCAACAGCTCGCCCTGCCGGCCGGGCAGCCGCAGGTCGGAGGCGTCGCAGCCCTCCCCGGAGGTCCCGTTGCCGAACAGGCCCGAGACGTCGCCGAGCACTGCGACGCACACTTCCGCCTCGCGCGCCGCCGCGACCGCCTCAGCGATCTGCCGGTCACCGAAGTCCCGCACAGCCTCGTCGTCGGTCACGCTCGCGACGTCGGCCGCCGACCCGCTGTCGGCCGCCGCACGCTCGGCCCGCAAACGCACGGAACTTACAGTGTCGGGGACCGGGCAGCCCTGCGCGTACGTGATCTGGTAGCCGGCCGGATCGGCTTGCAGCGCCTCAAGAACCGTGTGCGCCTCGATGCCCAGCGCTACGTCGGGGTGGTGCACGCCGATGTGCCGGGGAAACGAGTAGCAGCCGAAGGCGGCGTCCGCGACGTGCGCGCGCGGTCCGACGACCGCCACGCGCTTGCCTGCAGCCAGCGGCAGCGCGCCGTCTTCGTTGCGCAGCAGGACTATCGCGCGCCGCGCCAACCGTCCGGCCAGTTCCCGGGACTCCTCGTCGTCGAGGCGCGGGGCGTCGTCGGTGAGGATCGGCGGCTCGGGCGACCAGTCGGCGTCGAGCAATCCGAGCTCGCACTTCTGGAGCAACACCCGCTCCAGCGCGCGATCCACCAGCGCCATGTCCGCCTCGCCGGCCTCCAGCGCGGCGATCAGCGGCTCGCCGAAGCAGTCCACGGTCGGCAGCTCGACGTCGATGCCGGCGGCCAGAGCCTGCGCGGCAGCCTGCCCCTTGGAGCCCGCGGTGCGGTGCAGGCGTTGCAGGAAGACCACCGAGAAGTAGTCCGAGACCGCGGTCCCGGTGAAGCCGTATGTCCCACGCAGCAGCTCGGTCAGCAACGTCGGGTCGGCGGCCACCGGCACGCCGTCGTTGTCGGCGTAGGAGTTCATCACCGAGCGAGCGCCGGCGTGCAGTGCCATCTCGAACGGGGGCAGGATCACGTCCGCCAACTCCCGCGGACCGATCGACACCGGCGCGAGATTGCGCCCCGCGCGCGAGGCGCTGTAGCCGGCGAAGTGCTTCAGCGTCGCGATGGCGCCGGTGGACTCAAGGCCCTGAACGTATGCCGCGCCAAGCGTGCCGACCAGGTACGGATCCTCCGCGATGGTCTCCTCGACCCGCCCCCAACGCAGGTCTCGCGCGACGTCCAGCACCGGTGCCAAGCCCTGGTGCACGCCGAGCCGCCGCATCGTCGTGCCGATCCGCCTCCCGACCTGCCGCACCAGCTCCGGGTCGAAACTCGCGCCCCAGCACAGCGGCGCGGGGTAGACAGTGGCCTGCCAAGCCCCGAGACCGGTCAAGCACTCCTCGTGCACCAGCGCCGGGATCCCCAGGCCCGCCTTGGCGAGCTCCCGCTGGGTGTTGGCCACCGCGCGCGCCCCGGTCACCGGGTCCACCGGCGCGGTGCCGAAAGGGCGCGTGAGCTGCCCGACGCCGTCGCGCAGCATGTCGGACCAGTCCGCGGCGGGCGCCTCCGAGGAGTGCTGGAACGGCGCGACCTGCCCCGAGGTGGCGTCGGCGCCGACCCAGACCCCGTACAGCTGCGCCACCTTCTCCCGCACCGACATGCGCGGTATCAGGTCCTTGATCCGGTCGGCGGCCGGGGCGGCGGAGTCGCGCCAGAGTTCGACGACAGCGGTGTTTTCTATAGCCATGTGCGGCTTTCCTTAGTCCGGGAGCATCGTTGGTGCTGAAGGGGAATCCATCAGGCCGGGGCGGTGGACCCGCGCACGACCAACTCCGTGGCCAGCGTCAGGTGGGTGCGTTCCACGGGCTCCCCGCGGATCAGCCGGATCAGCATCTCCACCGCGCGCTCGCCCATCGTGCGGATCGGCTGGTTGACCGTGGTCAGCTGCGGGGTGCACAGCGCGGACTCGGGGATGTTGTCGAAACCGACGACCGACAGGTCCTGGGGCACCCGCAGCCCCAGGTCCCGGGCCACCTCGACGGTGGCGATCGCGGTGACGTCGTTGGCGGCGAACACCGCGGTCGGGCGCCGCGGCAGGGTCAGCAGTTCGTGGGCCGCGAGTGCCGACACGTCCGCGTCGTAGCCGCCGACGCGCACCAGCGACTCCTCGAACGGCACGCCGGCCGCCGCCAGCGCCTCGCGGTAGCCCTGCTCGCGCAGCTTCGCGGACTCCAGGTCCTTGCGGCCGGTCAGCATCGCGATCCGCCGGTGCCCCAGGGCCAGCAGGTGCTCGGTCGCCAGGTGCGCGCCGCGCAGGCTGTCGGCGTCCACGGTCGGGAAGCTCGACGAGCCGGCGTGCGGATCGACCGCGACGACCGGTGCGCCGTAGTTCACGTCCACGACGGTCGGGGTGACCAGCACCGCGCCGTCGACCAGCGTGCCGGACAGCCGCGAGAGGTAGCGCCGCTCCCAGCCCACCACGTCGCCGGTGCGTCCGCCGGCGCTGTAGACGACCAGCTCGAAGCCGCTGCCGCGGATCGCGTCCGCCGCGCCCTTGAGCAGTTCGGTGCTGAACGGTTCCAGGTCCGCGACCAGGATGCCGATCACGTTCGTGCGGTGGTTGCGCAGACTCTGCGCGACCAGGCTCGCCTCGTAGCCGAGTTCGTCGATGACCGCCTGGACGCGCGCCGTGGTGTCCGCGGCCACGCCGTAGCGCTGGTTGATGACCTTGGACACGGTGGCGACCGAGACGCCGGCCTGTTCGGCGACGTCCCTGATGGTGACTCTGGGTTGCTGCACGCCGCCACGTTAGCGATAGAAAACGTTATCGACAACGATTGACACGACGGAAACGTGCGCGCAAACTCATCGCCATCCCCTGGGGACCCGGTGTCCCCGGAGCTCTCACAAAACCCATCGCCCCCGTTGCCCCGGGGCCAGGTGTTGACCATGACGACGGACAGGGAGTTTCCACAGTGACGAGGAAAACACGCACCGTGATGGCCGGCCTGGTCGGCTTGAGCGCGGCACTGGCCGCAGCCGGCTGTGCCGGAGGCAGCAGCAACGGCGGAGGAAGCGGCGGCAGCGGTTCGGGCGGCGGCCAGGTCAAGCTGACGATCTGGCAGAACTCGACGACCGGCCCGGGTCAGCAGTTCTTCCTGACCGCCGCGAAGGACTACCACACGCTGCACCCGAACGTCACGATCAACGTCCAGACGATCCAGAACGAGGACATGGACGGCAAGCTCCAGACCGCGCTGAATTCCAACTCCGCGCCGGACATCTTCCTGCAGCGCGGCGGCGGCAAGATGCAGGCGATGGTCAACGCCGGCCAGGTCCAGGCGCTGAACCTGACCGCCACCGACAAGGCGAACGTCGGCGCGGCGGCGCTGGCGGCCGAATCGATCGACGGCACGGTCTACGCGGTGCCGATGGACACCCAGCCGGAGGGCTTCTACTACAGCAAAAACCTGTTCCAGCAGGCCGGAATCGCCTCGCCGCCGACGACGATCGACGAGCTGGAGGCCGACGTCGCCAAGCTCAAGGCGATCAACGTCGCGCCGATCGCGGTCGGGGCCAAGGACGCCTGGCCGGCCGCGCACTGGTACTACAACTTCGCGCTGCGCGAGTGCAGTCAGGCCACGATGACCAGCACGGCCAAGTCGCTGAAGTTCTCCGATCCGTGCTGGACCAAGGCCGGCGACGACGTGGCCGCGTTCCTGAAGACCGACCCCTTCCAGAAGGGCTTCCTGACGACCTCGGCGCAGCAGGGCGCGGGCTCCTCGGCCGGCCTGCTCGCGAACCACAAGGCGGGCATGGAGCTGATGGGCAACTGGGATCCCGGCGTGATCGCCAGCCTGACCCCGGACCAGAAGCCGCTGCCGGACCTGGGCTGGTTCCCGTTCCCGGCGGTGGCCGGCGGCCAGGGCGACCCGACCGCCATCATGGGCGGCGCCGACGGCTACTCGGTGTCCAAGAAGGCGCCGAAGGAAGCCTTCGAGTTCCTGGAGTTCCTGGCGACCAAGCCCGAGCAGGAGGCCTACGCCAAGGCCTTCGACGCCATCCCGGTGAACCCGGCGGCGCAGGACGCGGTCACCGACCCCTACAACGTCTCGACCCTGCAGGCGTTCAGCAAGGCCGCCTACGCGATGCAATACCTTGACACGCAGTTCGGGCAGAACGTCGGCAACGCCATGAACACCGCCGTGGTGTCGCTGATGGCCGGCCAGGGCAGCGCCGCCAACATCGTCTCGGTCACCAACAGCGCCGCCGCGAGAGGCTGAGTACGCAGACGATGAGCGACACCGTGGGTACCGACACGGGCCTGGACCGCCAGCCGCCGGGCGCGGCGGGAGCTGGAGCCGGAACGGGAATCGGAGCCGGAACGGGAGCCGGAGCCGGAACGGGAGCCGGAGCCGGGGGCGCGGCCGCGTCGGCGGCCCCCGGCTCGGTCCCGGACGGGGGCGCGGTCACACCGCTGGCCCCGTCCCCGGCCCCGTCCCCGGCCCCGTCCCCGGCCGCGCGCCGCCGCCGTGGCCGCGGTCGGATGCGACTGGAGATAGCGCTTCTGTCCGGGCCGCCGATCCTGGTCTTCGTGGCGTTCGTGATCTTCCCGGTCGTGCTCGCCGCGTACTATGGCTTCTACAAGTGGCAGGGCTACGGGGCGGCCACCGACTGGGTCGGCCTGAACAACTACCGGCTGATCTTCACCGATCCGGCGTTCCAGCAGGTGCTGTGGCACAGCTTCCTGATCCTGGGGCTCTCGCTGGTCATCCAGGGGCCGCTGGCGATCTTCCTGGCGATCCTGCTCAACCAGCGGATCCGCGGCCGCGCGGTCATCAGGATCCTGATCTTCGTGCCCTACGTCATCTCCGAGGTGATCGTCGGCACCGGCTGGTCGCTGATGCTGCAGAGCACCGGCGCCCTCAACGACCTGCTGAAACACATCGGCCTGGGCTCCCTGCAGAAGGACTGGATCGCGGATCCGAAGCTGGCCATCTGGACCCTGATGGCCATCATCTCCTGGAAGTACATCGGCTTCGCGGTGATCCTGATGCTCGCCGGCCTGCAGTCGATCCCCGACGAGCTCTTCGAGGCCGCGCAGATCGACGGCGCCTCCTACTGGCAGATGCAGCGCCGCATCACGCTGCCGTTGCTGGGGCCGACGATCCGCATCTGGGCCTTCTTGTCGATCATCGGCTCGCTGCAGTTGTTCGACCTCGTCTACATTATCTGGGGCCAGTACGTCTCGGGCACCGCGGGCACCTCGACCATGGCGATCTACATGGTCGCCCAGGGCCGGTCCGCGGGGAACTACGGGTACGGCAGCGCCGTCGCCGTCGTGATGTTCCTGATCACACTGGTCGTCGCGCTGATCTACCAGCGCTTCGTCCTGCGCCGGGACCTGCGGGGCGCCATCACCGAAGGAGTCAGCTGATGAGCACGCGGACCGCCGACTGGTTCGGATCGGCCGCGAAGCCGAAGGCGCCCGGCAGACGGCGCGGCGACACGGACAAGCCGGTGAAGTGGGGCAGCCCCGCCGTCTACTTCGTCGCGCTGGTGTTCATCGCGGTCTGCGTCGCGCCGGTGCTCTACATCGTGCTCGGCGGATTCCGCACCAACGCGCAGATCACCACCAGCCCGGCCGGCCTGCCGCACCCCTGGGTCTTCAGCAACTACGCCAACGTGCTGAAGTCGAACACGTTCTGGGGCGAGTTCGCCAACTCCGTCGTCGTCGCCCTCGCCAGCACCGTCGGCATCGTGATCCTCGGCCTGATGGTGAGCTTCGTGCTCGCGCGCTACGACTTCAAGCTCAAAGGCGCGATGTACTCCCTGTTCGCCGCGGGGCTGATGTTCCCGCTGGTCATCGCGATCACCCCGCTGTACATCGTGATCAAGGACCTCGGCCTGGTGGACAACCTGGCCGGCGTGATCATCCCGGAGATCGCCTTCGGCCTGCCGACGACCGTCATCATCCTGGTGCCGTTCCTGCGCGCCATCCCCAAGGAGATCGAGGAGGCCGCCACGATCGACGGGGCCGGCCGGCTCGGGTTCTTCTTCCGGATGGTGATGCCGCTTTCGCTGCCCGGCGTGGTGACGGTCGGGATCCTGGCGTTCATCGGCAGCTGGAACAACTACGTCCTGCCGCTGTACATCCTCAACTCGCAGGCGAACTTCACGCTGCCGCTCGGCGTCCAGGCCTTCTCCTCGCAGTACTCACAGGACACTGCGAAGGTGCTCGCGTTCACGTCGCTGGCGATGCTGCCCGCGCTCGTCTTCTTCTCCATCTTCCAGAAGCGGATCGTCGGGGGTCTCACCGGCGCCGTGAAGGGATGAGGCCTTGCCCCGCGCACACATCACGCTCGACAAACAGGCCGTCGTCGCTCCGGTGCGGCGCCGTACCTTCGGCTCGTTCGTCGAACACCTCGGCCGCTGCATATACACCGGGATCTACGAGCCGGAGCATCCGAGCGCGAACGAGGACGGGTTCCGGATGGACGTCGTGGAACTCGTCCGGGAGCTCGGCAGCACGACGATCCGCTATCCGGGCGGAAACTTCGTCTCCGGCTTCCGGTGGGAGGACTCGGTCGGCCCGCGCGAGAAACGCCCGGTACGCCGCGACCTCGCCTGGCACTCGCTGGAGTCGAACCAGGTCGGCCTCGACGAGTTCGCCAGGTGGCTCAAGCTCACCGGCTCGGAGCTGATGCTGGCGGTCAACGTCGCCACCCGCGGCATCCTGCCGGCTCTGGACCTGCTGGAGTACGCCAACCACCCGTCCGGCACTGCGCTGTCGGACCTGCGCGTCGCGAACGGCACGCCGGAGCCGCACAACGTGCGGATGTGGTGTCTCGGCAACGAGATGGACGGGCCGTGGCAGACCGGCTTCATGACCGCGGAGGACTACGGGAAGGTCGCCGCTCGCACCGCCGCCGCGATGAAGATGGCTGACAAGGACCTGGAGCTCGTCGTCTGCGGCTCCTCCGGGTCGGGGATGCCGACGTTCGGCGACTGGGAGCGCACGGTCCTTGAGCACAGCTACGACCACGTCGACTACATCTCGTGCCACGCGTACTACCAGGAGCACGACGGCGATCTCGGCTCCTTCCTCGCCTCGGCGATCGACATGGACTACTTCATCGACACCGTCGTCGCGACCGCCGACCACGTCGGCTACAAGAGGCGCTCCAGCAAGAAGATCGACGTCTCCTTCGACGAGTGGAACGTCTGGTATCTCAAGGAGCACCAGGAGTCCCAGGAGGTCAATTCCGAGCAGGTCAACGCCGAGTGGCGGCACGCCCCTCGGCAGCTGGAGGACGTCTACTCCGTGGCGGACGCCGTCGTGGTCGGCAACCTGCTGATGACGCTGCTCAAACGCAGCGACCGCGTCGCCTCGGCCTCGCTCGCGCAGCTGGTCAACGTGATCGCGCCGATCATGACCGAGCCCGGCGGCCCGGCCTGGCGGCAGACCACGTTCCACCCCTTCTCGATCACCAGCCGGCTCGCTGCGGGGGAGGTGATCAGACCCCTGATCGAGGCGCCGATGTACACCACGGCGCGCTATGGCGAGGCGGGTGTCGTCGACGCCGTCGCGACCGTGGACGAGGACCGGGCCGCGGTGTTCCTGGTCAACCGAGACGTCGCGCAGGCCGCGCAGGTCACGGTCGACGTGCGCAGCGTCGGGTCGGCGCGGGTCATCGAGGCGGTCACGCTGGCCGATGCGGACGTCTACGCGAAGAACACGCTTGCCGAGCCGCACCGGGTGGTGCCGAAAGTGAACCCGAGCGCGACGCTCGTCGACGGCGTGCTCAGCATCGAGCTGCCGCCGGTGTCGTGGACGGCGGTCGCGTTACGCTGACAGTGGGCTCATATGCCCGAGCGAGGGTTGCCGCCTTGGCGTGCGAGCTCGCCGGAGCACTCGTATCGCGGCTGTTCACCCTGGCGGGGTGCGGGCGGCCCGGTGAAAGCAGCCCTCTGATGCGCGGGGCGGCTCAGCTCGCAGGAGCCGGGATCTCCCCGGAGCCGCGCGCGATGTAGCGGGTCGGCACGACCGTGTGGCGGGCCGGCCCCTCGTAGCCGTCGAGCCGCGCGAACAACAGGCTCGCGGCTTCGCGCCCGAGCCGCGCCGGGTCCTGCGCGATGACCGACACGCCCGGGGTCAGCAGGTCCGCGAGCGGGAAGTCGTCGAACCCGACCAGCGCGATCCGGTGCTCCAGCCCGGCCTCCTGCAGTGCTCGGCGGATGCCGATGGTGATCAGGTTCTGGCCGGACACGAACGCGGTCGGCGGTTCGGGGGCGGCCAGCGCCTCGCGCGCCGCCTGCTCGGCCTGCTCGACGCTGGTCAGGCCGCGCTCGACCGGGGTGGCCGGGGTCCGGCCGAAGACGTCGAAGAACCCTGCGAGGCGCTCGCCGGCCGTCCAGATGCTCGGCTGGTCGCCGAAGTACGCGACCCGGCGGTGCCCGGCGGCGCGCAGCCGCTCGGCGGCGGCCGCGGTGCCCTCCCGGTTGTCGACGGTGACGGTGTCGACGCTGGCCAGGTCCACCATCCGGTCCACCGCCACCAGTGGTGTGCCGAAGGTCTGCGCGGCCCGGAGGGCGTCGTCCGCGCGGCCGGTGGGGACCACGATCAGGCCGTCCGCGCGGCGCGCGGTGAACGTCTCGACCAGATCCCGCTCGCGGACCGGGTTCTCGTCGCTGCTTCCGGACAGCACCAGGATGCCGCGCTCGGAGGCGGCGTCGGTGATCGCGCGCTGCAACGCCGAGGAGAAGGGGTTCGCGACGTCTTCCAGGACCAGCGCGACCGTGTCGGTCCGCCGGTCGGCGCGGCGCAGGCTGCTGGCCGTGGCGTCGTGGCGGTAGCCGAGGTCGCGGGCCGCCTCGCGCACCTTGTCCGCGAGCTCCGGGGCGACGCTCGCCCCGCCGTTGACCACCCGCGAGACGGTGGCCAGGCCCACGCCGGCGCGCTCGGCCACATCGCGCATGGTGACGCCGCGCCCGGCCCCGGTCTGCCGACGGCCCTCGGCCACGGTTCCCCCTTGCCTCGCCCACGGCGGTGTCGGAAACGGAACAGTCACGATCGACTTCGATTCTCGCCTACCCCTGGACAGCGCGTCACATCAGCCCTACGGTACCAGGAAACGTTTCCAAGGAAACGTTTCCAGAGACCTTGTGGAAACGTTTCCCGCTTAAAACGCGCAGGTCGGCCCCATCTACACAGCCGGACGCCGCGTCGCCCACCGCACAGCAGCAGGTCCCGAAACCGACCCGAAACCCATCCGAACAGGGAGCATCCCCATGTCATCGCGGTTCACTTCCAAGGCGATAACCGCGCTCGCGGTCACCGCGGGCCTGACCGTCGGCCTGACCGCCTGCGGCTCCGGCGGTTCGTCGAGTGCCGGCTCAGGCTCCGGCTCCGGCGGCTCCGGCTCGATCACCGTCGGCCTGATCACCAAGACCGAGACCAATCCCTACTTCGTCACCATGAAGAAGGGCGCGCAGGCCGAGGCCGCCAAGGACGGCGTCAAGCTGCTGACCGCGGCCGGTGCGTACGACGGCGACAACTCCGGCCAGGTCACCGCGGTCCAGAACATGATCGCGGCCGGGGTCAAGGGCATCCTGATCACCCCGAGCGACCCCAAGGCGATCGCGCCGACCCTGGACCGCGCGCGCCAGCAGGGCGTCGTGGTGATCGCCCTGGACACGCCGCCGGACCCGCAGAACTCCGCCGACGCGCTGTTCGCCACGAACAACACGACCGCCGGCAAGCTGATCGGCCAGTTCGCCAAGGCCAAGACGGCCGGCAAGCCGGTGAAGATCGCCATGCTGGACCTGGCGCCCGGCGTGGACGTCGGCGTGCAGCGGCACGACGGCTTCCTGGCCGGCTTCGGGATCGCCGAGGGCGATCCGTCGATCGTGTGCGCGGCGGACACCGGCGGCGACCAGGCCAAGGGGCAGACCGCGATGGAGAACTGCCTGCAGAAGGCCCCTGACATCAGCCTCGTCTACTCCATCAACGAGCCCGCCGCGATGGGTGCGTACCAGGCGCTCAAGGCGGCCGGCAAGGACAAGTCGGTGACCATCGTGACCATCGACGGCTCCTGCACCGGAGTCAGCGCCCTGGCCCAGGGCGAGTTCGTCGCCGACTCGATGCAGTACCCGCTGAAGATGGCCTCGCTCGGGGTGGACGCCGTCATGACCTTCGCCAAGACCGGCAAGAAGCCCAGCGGCTACACCGACACCGGCGTGAACCTGATCGCGCCGACGCCGATCGCGGGCATCGACTCCAAGGACACCGCCTTCGGCCAGTCCAACTGCTGGGGATCGTGAGGCGGCGATGAGTTCCGTGACCACCCCGACCGCCGAGCGCGCGGCCCCGGCCGCACCGCCGGCTGACGCGGCCGGGAGCAGGCTCGGTGCCCTGCTCCGGGTCCCCACCCTCGGCCCGCTCGGCGCCCTGCTGCTGGCCTGCCTGTACTTCTCCTTCGCCTCCGACCGGTTTCTGACCGGGGGCAACCTGTCGCTGATCCTCCAGCAGGTGATGGTGGTCGGGACGCTGGCCGTCGGCCAGTCCGCGATCATCCTCACCGCCGGGATCGACCTGTCCAACGGCGCCGTGATGGCGTTCGGATCCATCGTCATGACCAAGCTCGCGGTCGCCGGCGGCCTGCCGGCCTGGCTCGCGATCGCCGCCGGCATCGGGGTCTGCGCGCTGTTCGGCGCGGTCAACGGCTCGCTGGTGACGCTGGTCAAGCTGCCGCCGTTCATCGTCACGCTGGGGACGCTGAACATCGCGATGGCGCTGACGCACATCACGTCGAAGGAGCAGACCGTCACCGGGCTGCCCACGGTGCTGACCAAGCTCGGCGACACCTTCCCGCTCGGGCAGACGCGGGTCACCTACGGCTCGGTGCTGATGCTGGTGCTGTTCGCGGTGGCCTGGTACGTGCTGCGGCACACCGCGGCCGGGCGCCACCTGTACGCGGTCGGGGACAACCCGGACGCGGTACGGCTGGCCGGCGTGGACGTCCGGCGCCAGCTCATCACGGTGTACACCATCGCCGGCGCGCTGTACGGCATCGCGGCACTGCTGCTGGTCGCGCGGACCGGGGTCGGGGACCCGCAGGCCGGCCAGACCGAGAACCTCGACTCGATCACCGCGGTGGTCCTCGGCGGCATCAGCCTGTTCGGCGGACGCGGCTCGATCGTCGGCGCGCTGTACGGGGCGCTGCTGGTCGGCGTGATCCGCAACGGCCTGCAGCTGACCGGGGTCGACTCGGTCTACCAGATTCTCATCACCGGCATCCTGGTCATCGCGGCCGTGGCGGTGGACCAGTTCGCTCGCAGGAGGCGCAAGTGACCGCGCAGACGACGAAGTCTTCTGATATGCCCGCTGAGTCGGGAGGAGCGGCGGCCGGGCAGGCCGGGCAGACCGTGCAGTCGGTGGAGCCTGTGCTGGAAGCGCGAGGCCTGGTGAAGCGCTACGGCCACGTCACCGCTCTGGACGGCTGCGACTTGGAACTGCTGCCGGGGGAGATCCTGGCGGTGATCGGCGACAACGGCGCCGGCAAGTCCAGCCTCATCAAGGCCCTGTCCGGCGCGCTCACCCCGGACAGCGGCGAGCTGCTGCTGGACGGCAAGGCGGTGCGCTTCCACGGCCCGGCCGACGCGCGCCGCGCCGGGATCGAGACCGTGTATCAGGACCTTGCGGTCGCCCCGGCGCTGGACATCGCCTCGAACCTCTTCCTGGGCCGCGAGAAGCGGCGCAAGGGCGTGCTCGGCACGGTGTTCCGCATGCTCGACCGCGACCGGATGCAGAGCGAGGCCGCCGGGCACATGGCCGAGCTGAAGATCGGCATCCGCTCGATGAAGCAGGCCGTGGAGACGCTGTCCGGTGGCCAGCGGCAGGGCGTCGCGGTGGCGCGCAGCGCGGCGTTCGCGCGGCACGTGGTGATCATGGACGAGCCGACGGCGGCTTTGGGCGTCAAGGAGACGGGCATGGTCCTGGACCTGATCCGCCAGGTGCGCGAACGCGGGTTGCCGGTGGTGCTGATCAGCCACGACATGCCGGCGGTGTTCGACGTCGCGGATCGGGTGCACGTCCAGCGGCTGGGGCGGCGCGTGGCGGTGGTGCGGCCGGGCGAGATCGAGATGTCGGACGCGGTCGCGATCATGACCGGCGCCGCTCCTGGCAACCTGGCGGCCGGGTGATGGTACGGGAACAGGGCGCTGGTGCCGCTGGGGCTGCTGGTGCTGCGGTCGCTGCGAAAGCTGCGATGGCTGCAATGGCTGCGATAGCTGTGGTCGGCGAGGCGCTGATCGACCTGATCCCCGTCGGGGGATCGGGAGGACGTACCGATGTTCAGGATCTGTATCAAGGGGTGCCGGGAGGTTCGCCGGCGAACGTGGCTGTGGGGCTGGCGCGGCTCGGCGTGCCGGTTCGGATGGCGGCGCGGGTGTCGGGGGACCCGCCGGGGCGGATCATGCGGCGGCGGCTCGCTGAGGCGGGGGTTGACATGCGCGGGGTTGTCGCGGCGGCGGAGGCTTCGTCGGTGGCGCTGGTTTCTCATGGAGCTGACGGTCCGCACTACGACTTGCGGCTCCATGGGACGGCCGACTGGCAGTGGACCGAGGCCGAGCTGGCGCAGATCGAGCCGGCTTCGCTGGCCGCGCTGCACGTCGGGTCGCTCGCCGCGGTGTTGCCGCCGGGTGCGCACGAGATCGCGGCGTTGGTGCGGCGGGTTCGTCCTGGCGCGACGATCAGCTATGACCCCAATGTGCGCCCTGAGCACATGGCTGCGATCCCCGACGTGCGCGGGCGGATCGGCACGCTGCTCGGGCTGGCCGACGTGGTCAAGCTCAGCGACGCGGACTTGGCGTGGCTGATGCCGGGGACGGCGCCGGCCGACTTCGCGCGGCGGCAGGTGTCGGCGGGGGCGGCGGTCTGCGTGGTGACGCTTGGCGCGGCGGGGGCGGTCGCGGCTTGTGGGGCGGGTGTGGTGGAGGTGCCGGCGTTCCCGGTCGAGGTGGTCGACACGGTGGGGGCTGGCGATGCGTATATGAGTGCCCTGCTAGCCAGCCTGCATGACCGGCACCTCCTCGGCGCGTCGGTGCGCGACACCCTGCGGGCCGTCGACGCCGACACGCTCACCTCACTCCTCACCGACGCCGCACTCGCCGCAGCCATCACCTGCGGACGCCGCGGGTCTGATCCACCGACCAGAGCCGAACTCGATGCGCCAGCAGCGGCTTTTCTCTAAGTCAGCAGCCTTTCTCTACGAAGGAGGTACCAATGCCCAGACGCCGCATCAGCCTTCTCGCAGCCTGCCTTGCCCTGTTCTTCGCGACTGCCTTCACCGGCGCGCCGGCCTCGGCCGATACCGTCTACCACGAGCCCTACCGTCCGCAGTTCCACTTCTCGCCCCAGCAGAACTGGATGAACGATCCCAACGGCCTGATCTACTACAAGGGCCAGTACCACCTGTTCTTCCAGTACAACCCGAGCGGTGACACGTGGGGCAACATGTCCTGGGGGCATGCGGTGAGCACCGACCTCGTGCACTGGACGCAGCTGCCGCTTGCGATACCGCAGGATGACAACGAGATGGTGTTCTCCGGCAGTGTCGTGTTCGACCGTACTGACTCCTCCGGGCTTGGCACCGCCGCGAACCCGCCGCTTGTGGCGATCTACACCAGTGCTTATAAGGCCGCTGGCAAGCAGGCTCAGTCGCTGGCTTACAGCCTCGACGGCGGCACGACCTGGAGTAAGTACGGCGGGAACCCGGTGCTGGACATCGGGTCGCAGAACTTTCGCGATCCGAAGGTGTTTTGGTATCAGGCCACGCGGTCTTGGCTGATGACTGTCGCGCTTTCCGATCAGCACAAGGTGTCGTTCTACACCTCGAAGGACCTGAAGTCCTGGACCCACCTGTCGGACTTCGGCCCGGCCGGGGCGGTCGGCGGCGCGTGGGAGTGCCCTGACTTGTTTCCGCTGCCGGTGGACGGGAACCCGGCGGACACCAAGTGGGTGCTCGTTGTCGGGACGAATCCTGGGGCGGTGGCTGGTGGGTCTGGGGTGCAGTACTTCGTCGGTGGGTTCGACGGCACTACTTTCACCGACGACGACCCGCCTTACACGCCGCCGGCGGGCGTGAGCCTGCAGGACTTCGACACGCCCGGAGGTGGTTCTGGCTCCGGCTCCGGCTCCGGTTCCGGCTACGGGGACTGGACAGCGACCGGCACCGCTTTCGGTACCGGCCCGGCCGCCGGCACGCTCCCCGGCCAGCAGTCCGTCACCGGCTTCACGCCGCCGGGTCTGGTGAACTCCTTCAACGGCGGCGACGCTTCCACTGGTGAGCTGACCTCGCCGACGTTCACCGTCACCAAGCCCTACCTCAACTTCTTGGTTGGCGGCGGCGACCATCCCTACGTCCCGGGTGCTGGCGACGGCGGCCCGCCGCCCGGAACCCTGTTCCAGGACTGGTCGGTTGGCACCAGCTACGCCGACGAAGGCTGGACGGCCACCGGCGACTTCGCCAGCTCCGGTCCGTTCACCGAGCAGTTGCCGAACCAGCTGACGCCGCGGGTTCTCGACACGTTCTCGCCAGCCGGCGACCCCGGCACCGGGACTATCACTTCACCGACGTTCACCATCGGCACCCACTACATCGCCCTACAAGTCGCCGGCGGCGACCACCCCTTCGGCGCTGCCGGACCCACCGCCGTCAACCTGCTGATCGGCGGCAAGGTTGTGGCCAGCGCCACCGGCACCAACAGCGGGGCGCTCGACTGGACCGACTGGGATGTCGGCGCCTATGCGGGTCGGCAGGCGCAGATCCAGGTCGTGGACTCGGCGACCGGAGGGTGGGGCCACCTGATGGTCGGCGACATCGTGTTCTCCGATCAGAAGGCCGAGCCGAAGGACGATCAGACCTCGGTGAATCTGGTGGTTGGTGGCAGCGTCGTGCGCTCGGCCACTGGCTCGAACAGCGAGAACCTGGACTGGACGTCCTGGGACCTGCGCGACCTGGTCGGCAAGCAGGCGCAGATCCAGATCGTCGATCACGACACCGGCGGCTGGGGCCACATCCTCGCCGACGACTTCACGGCCGCGTCCGCCCCGGCGTTGTCGGTGATCCAGCGTGCGCACTGGATCGACTACGGGCCTGACTTCTACGCGAGCAGTACTTTCAACGACACTCCGGACGGCAGCCGGATCATGGTGGGGTGGATGAACAACTGGCAGTACGGCCAGAGCGTTCCGACCTCGCCGTGGCGCAGTGCTGACAGCCTGCCGAGGCGCCTGAGCCTGCGCACGATCGACGGGCACGTCCAGCTGACGCAGCAGCCGGACTCGCTCGGCGCGCTGCGGCGGTCGGAGTATTCGAGTCCGGCGATCCAGCTCGACTCCGGGGTGGGGCTGATCCCCGCCGACGCCGGCTCCGAGTTCGAGGCGCAGGCCACCCTTAACCCGCACGGTGCACGCCAAGTCGGCCTGGACATCCGCACCGGCCCGGCTGGCCAGCGCACCCGCATCGGTTACGACGCGACCACCGGCCGCCTGTTCGTGGACCGCACCGCCTCCGGCGACGTGGGCTTCGACCCGACGTTCCCGTCGGTGGCGTCGGCGCCGGTGGCGCTGCACGATGGGGCGCTCGCGCTGCACGTGCTTGTCGACACCTCGTCCGTCGAGGTCTACACCGCCGACGGTACCCGCGTCCTGACCAGCCAGATCTTCCCCGACCCGACGAGCACCGGGCTGGACGCCTTTGCCGAGGGCGGGCGCGGCACTGTCGCCGGGCTGCGTGTTTGGAGGCTGGGTTCGATCTGGCTGTGAGGTGCTGTTGCTGCTTGGTGCGGGGGTGTCGGGATCGGGTGGGGTCGTCGGCGCGGGGTGGCGCCGGCGAGGTGGCCGGGGTGCGGTTTGGCCGTAGTTTACAGGCGATTTTTACGGCTTCGCGCAGGGTTTGATGACCTCGCAGGGGGACGCAGTTCGGTTGTGCGCAGCAGGTCGCGCTGGCGGCTGGCGGTGTTCGTGGGCAAGACCGCGCGTGGGTCCGAGTCACTGTGCATGTCGTAGGCGGCAATCGTCGTGTGTGGTGGGCGCCTTGAGGCCTCCGGCGGGCGCTCTACAGCGAGGGGGCGACCCGCGCGTCCGGCGGTT